>CAZOSZ010000130.1:0-5160 GCA_964582505.1 uncultured Ectothiorhodospiraceae bacterium
TGGCGGCGCTGGTGGCGGCAACCTGGTGGGCCCTGGGCCCGGCCCCACGGGACATTCCGGCCGCGGGCGTGTCCGATCGACCCGAGTCCCTGGCACTGGAATTCACGCCGCCCGAGCCGCCTCCGGCGGAAGCGGATGCAATACGAGCGGCAGAGGCGCAGCAGACACCCGGCGCGACGCCGCTGCGCCCGGTGGCGCAGACCGCTCCCGAAACGGTCGCCGAGTCACTCGCCTCCGGCACTTCGACGCCCCTGCAGCGCGCGGACACGGCGGAGCCGGTCGAGCCGCCGCCTGGCACGGTCGAGCTGCGTTTCGATTTCACCGAGGACTGTTGGCTGGAGGTCAACGACGCCGAGGATCGCCAGTTGGCCTACAGACTGTATCGGGCCGGCGAGGTCGCCCGGCTGCGCGGTGTCGCCCCGGTATCGGTGTTTCTCGGCAATGCCGAGGGCGTTCGCCTGTCGGTCGACGGCGCGGCGCTGGCGCTGCGTCCGGCAGCACGGCGAGATGGCACGGCGCGACTGACGGTCGGCGGCGGCGCCGGCTGATTCCCGGACCTTGCATGGCGGCCGCGATCCAGCCCATCCGAGGCATGAACGACATACTGCCGGACACAACGCCGGTCTGGCAGTGGATCGAGGCGCGCGCGCGCGAGGTGTTCGAGGCCTATGGGTATCGCGAGCTGCGAGTGCCGGTGGTCGAGCGCACGGAGCTGTTCAGTCGCTCGATCGGCGAGGGCACCGACATCGTCGAGAAGGAGATGTACAGCTTCAGCGACCGCAGCGGCGAGCAGCTCAGTCTGCGTCCCGAGGCGACTGCCAGCTGCGTGCGCGCAGCGATCAGCAATGGCCTGATCCACAACCAGCAGCAGCGGCTCTGGTACTCGGGCGCGATGTTCCGCTACGAGCGGCCGCAGAAGGGCCGCTATCGCCAGTTCCACCAGCTCGGCGCCGAGGCGCTGGGCTTCGCCGGGCCCGACGTGGACGCCGAACTGGTGCTGATGTCGGCGCGCCTGTGGCGCGCGCTCGGGCTCGAGGGCCTGGTGCTGGAGTTGAACTCGCTCGGCACGCCGGAATCGCGCAGCGCCTACCGCGGTTTGCTGGTCGAATACTTCACGGCGCATCGCGAACAGCTCGACGAGGACAGCCGCAGGCGGCTCGAGCACAATCCACTGCGGATCCTCGACAGCAAGCACCCTGGCATGCAGTCCTTGATCGACAACGCGCCGGCGATCACCGACCATCTCGACGCGGAATCCGCCGCACATTTCGACGGGTTGCGGCGACACCTCGACGAGGCCGGCGTCGCCTACCGGGTCAACCCCCGGCTGGTCCGTGGACTGGATTATTACAGCCGCACGGTGTTCGAGTGGCTCTCCGACCGGCTGGGTGCCCAGGCGGCGGTGTGCAGCGGCGGTCGCTATGACGGGCTGGTGGAGCAGCTCGGCGGGCGCGCCACGTCCGCCATCGGCTGGGCGCTGGGAATGGAGCGACTGGTCGAGCTGGTGCGGGACTCGGCGCCGGCATCGCGAGGGCCGCATGCCTACCTGGTGCCGATCGGCGCCGCCGCCGAGGCGCGCGCGCTGGCCCTTGCGGAGTCGTTGCGCGACGCGCTGAACGGGCTGCGGCTGATCAGCCACTGTGGCGGCGGCTCGCTCAAGGCGGCCATGAAGAAGGCCGATCGCAGCGGCGCGGAGCTGGCGCTGATCCTCGGCGAGGAGGAACTCGCGGCGGAACGCGTGCTGGTCAAGCCCCTGCGTGTCGCCGGCGAGCAGACGGCGATGGAACACCGCGCCCTGGTGGCGCGCCTGAGAGAATGCATCGCGGCCGACCGCGACTGACCGGAGATTCAAGTGGACGAGTTTCTTTCCGAACGCGAACAGGTTGACCGCATCCGCCAGTGGTGGAAGCAGAACGGCGCCTGGATCATCATCGGCATCGGCGCAGGCGTGCTGGCGATCGCCGCCTGGAACTGGTGGCAGGGCTGGCAGCTGCAACGCGCCGAGCAGGCCTCGGCCATCTACTCGGTTCTGGCCCAGGCCGCCGAGGAGGGGCGCACGGATGAAGTCCGCCTCGGGGTCGAGCGGCTGTCCGCGGATTTCCGGTCTTCGCCCTACCTGCCGTTGGGACGGCTGGCGCTGGCCGCGGCGCTGGTGCGCGACGGCGACGCCGAGGCAGCCGCCGGCCAGCTCGACACGGTGATCAATGAGGCGAAGGATCCTCAGCTTGCGCTGGTCGCGCGCGTCAGGCTGGCGCGCCTGCTGGCATCGGAAGGCGAGCACGATCGCGCACTGCGGCTGGTCGAAGTCGCCGCCGCGGGCCCATTTTCCGCCGCACTGCTGGAGATCAAGGGCGATATGCTCGCGGCGCGCGGCGACCTCGACGGCGCGCGCCAGGCTTACCGGCAGGCGCTGGAAAGCGCCGGCACGCTTGACGGCGTGATCGACGAGGAACTCCTGCAGCTCAAGCTCGAGGCGCTGGGCGGCGGGATTCCGGCAGGTGGCGAGACTTCATGATGAGACGCCGCTCGACGGCCGCCGTCGCGGCCCTGCTGGCACTCTCGCTGGGGGGTTGCGGCGTATTTGGCAAAAAGGACGATCCGGTCGAGGCGCCCGCGGAACTGACCGAGATCGAGCCTGTCCTTTCCGTCCGCAAGGCCTGGGAGGCGAAGGTCGGCTCGGGCTCGGAATCGCTCAACCTGGCGTTGCGGCCGGCCATCGTGGGCGGGCGCGTCTATGCGGCCGGTCGCAATGGCCGCGTCCATGCGCTCGATCTCGAAACCGGCCGCACGGTGTGGACCGTCGAGACCGGATTGCAGCTGTCGGCGGGCCCGACGGTGGACCACGGCATGGTGGTCGTCGGCAGCAGCAGTGGTGCGCTGGCGGCGCTGGACGCCGCCCAAGGCGCGCTGCGCTGGCGGCAGCAGTTGTCCGGCGAGGTTCTGGCCGGGGCGGGAATCGCCCCGACCATCGTGGTGGTGCGCACCCTGGACGGGCGGATGCGCGGCCTGTCCGCGGATAACGGTCGCGAAATGTGGATGGTCGAGCATCGCCCGCCGCGCCTGACGCTGCGGGGCACCGCTGCGCCGGCGATCGCCGGTGACATGGTGGTGACCGGCTTCGACAACGGACGCATCGCCGCGTATTCCCTGCGCGATGGCGAAGTGCTCTGGGAGAACCTGATCGGCGTCGGCCGCGGTCGCACCGAGATCGAGCGGCTGGCCGACGTGGATGCGACCCCGCAGATCATGGGCCAGGACGTCTACGCGGTCGGCTACCGGGGGCGGCTGGCGAGCATCGCGCTCGAGTCCGGCCAGATCATGTGGGCCACCGAGATGTCGAGCTACAACGGCCTCAGCCTGGACTGGACGGCCATCTACGTGGCCGAGTCCGAAGGCGCGGTGGTGGCGGTGAACCGCAACAGCGGCGCCGAGATCTGGCGCCAGGACGCCCTGCGCATGCGGCGCCTCACGGCGCCGACGCCGATCGGCCAGAGCGTGGTGGTCGGCGATTTCGAGGGCTGGCTGCACTGGCTGGACGCGCTGACCGGCAGCATCCAGGCGCGCTACCGTGCCGGCAAGGCGGCGTTCATCAGCGCACCGGTCAGCGGTGGCGAACTGCTCGTCGTGCAGGACGAGGACGACCGGGTCTACGCCCTGCGCGCGGAGCCACGGGGCTGAGGCCTCGGCCGAGATGCTCCCGGTCGTCGCCCTCGTCGGCAGGCCCAACGTCGGCAAGTCCACGCTTTTTAATTTCCTGACGCGCAGCCGTGACGCGCTGGTGGCCGACGTGCCCGGCCTGACCCGCGACCGGCAATACGGCTTTGGCAAGGTTGGCCCGGTGCCCTACATCGCGGTCGACACCGGCGGACTGACCGGCGAAGCAGACGTGCTCGACGGCCTGATGGCGAGGCAGACCCTGCGCGCGCTCGACGAAGCCGACGTGGTGCTGTTCATGGTCGATGCGCGGGAGGGACTGGGCGCGGTCGACCAGCAGGTCGCGGACCTGTTGCGCCGGCGCGGCCGCCCCGTGGTACTGGTGGTCAACAAGGCCGAGGGATTGCGGCCCGAGCTCGCGGGCGCGGAGTTCCACCGGCTCGGCATGGGTGATCCCGTGGTGATTTCCTCGGCGCACGGCGACAACGTGCGGGCGCTCATGGACAGGGTGCTGGCGCCGTTTTCGGCCCGCGAGGAGCCGGCCGGGCCCCGGGCCGGCGATGACGCGATCCGGGTGGCGGTGATCGGCCGTCCGAATGTCGGCAAGTCGACACTCATCAACCGCATGATCGGCGAGGAGCGGCTGGTGGCCTTTGACCAGCCGGGCACCACTCGCGACGCCGTCGAGGTGCCTTTCGAGCGCGATGGCCGTCGCTACCTGCTGGTCGATACCGCCGGCGTGCGGCGCCGTTCCCGCGTTTCGGACGCGGTCGAGAAGTTCAGCGTCATCAAGACGCTCGGCGCGATCGACGCGGCCTCGGTGGTGATCGCGGTGCTGGACGCGCGCGACGGGGTGACTGATCAGGACGCGTCCCTGCTCGGGCTTGCGGTCGAACGCGGGCGGGCGATGGTGATCGCGGTCAACAAATGGGACGGACTGGCGCCGGAACAGCGCGACACCGTCCGGCGCCAGCTCGAACTCAAGCTGCCGTTCGTCGACTACGCGCCGGTGCAGTTCATCTCGGCGCTGCATGGCACCGGCGTCGGCGACCTGTTCGGCCTGGTTCAGTCCAGTCACGCAGCGGCGCATCGCGATTTGCCGACCCCCGAATTGACCCGCGTGCTGCAGGATGCCGTCGCCACCCACCAGCCGCCGATGGCACGCGGCCGGCGCATCAAGCTGCGCTATGCGCACCAGGGCGGGCGCAATCCTCCGGTTATCGTGATCCACGGCGGTCAGGCCGAGCAACTTCCGGCCACTTATCAGCGCTTTCTCGCCAATGTCTACCGCAAGGCCTTTCGCCTGCAAGGCACGCCAGTTCGCATCGAGCTCAAATCGGGTGACAATCCCTACGCCGGGAAGCGCAATCCCCTGACGCCGCGCCAGCAGAAGAAGCGCGAACGGCTGGTACGCCATGTCAAGAAACGCAGGTAGATTTTCGGGATCCGTAGGAGCGGCTTCAGCCGCGACGAATGTGGGATCGCGGCTGAAGCCGCTCCTACAGC
>CAZOSZ010000130.1:5260-6865 GCA_964582505.1 uncultured Ectothiorhodospiraceae bacterium
AAGCCGCTGCTACGATGCCATCGAAAGGAGCAGCGCCTTGACTCATACGGACACGGTCACGCCAGTTCCGCTCGCCCACAGCGAGGCCCGCTCGGCAACCGGCGCGCGCCGTTTCGTGCGCCTTGATGGACCGTTCCAGATGCACCGCGGCGGCATCCTGCCGCGCCTCGACGTGGCCTACGAGACCTGGGGTGAACTCGATTCGCAGGCCGGCAATGCCGTGCTGCTGTTCACCGGGCTGTCGCCATCGGCGCATGCCGCCTCGTCGCCGGAGGACCCCTCGCCGGGCTGGTGGGAGGAGATGGTCGGTCCTGGCCGGCCGATCGACACGCGTCGCTGGTTCGTCATTTGCATCAACTCGATGGGCAGCTGCTTCGGAAGCACCGGTCCGGCCTCGATCGATCCGCGCACCGGGGAGCCTTACCGGCTGAGTTTCCCGGTGATGACCATTGAGGACATCGCCGCGGCGGGCCGCGAGGTCGTCCGGCATCTCGGCATCCGCAAGCTGCACACCGTGGTCGGCCCGTCGCTCGGCGGCATGTCGGCACTGGCGTTCTGCACCTTGTTCCCGGAATTGAGCCTCGGGCTGGTGGCGATTTCATCGACCTCGCGTGCCACCGCCTTCGCGATCTCGCTGCGCTCGCTGCAGCGGGAGATGATCCGTTCCGACCCGGACTGGATGGGCGGCAATTACCCGCCCGAGCGGCCGCCGCTGGTCGGCATGAGGCTGGCGCGCAAGCTCGGCATGATCACCTATCGCTCGGCCGAGGAGTGGGACCAGCGCTTCGGCCGCGAGCGTGCCGCCGGCGAGCACGCCGCGGGCGAGCAGTTCGGCGTGGACTTCGAGATCGAGGCCTATCTCGAGCACCACGCCAGGAAGTTCATCGGCCAGTTCGACCCGAACTGCTACCTGTACCTGTCGCGTGCCATGGACCTGTTCGACGTGGCGGAGCACAGCGGCTGCGTGGCGACCGAGCTGTCCAAGCCGGGCGTGGAGCGGGCGCTGATCATCGGCGTGGAAACCGACTTCCTGTTTCCGCTGCACGAGCAGGAACAGCTCGCCGAGTGCCTCGACCGCCCCGGCCGCGAAGTCGACTTCGTCGCGCTGCCTTCGGTGCACGGTCACGATTCCTTCCTGGTGGACATGGACGGATTCCGTCCGGTGATCGCCCGCTATTTCGACCGGGGCTGAAGTTGCACTCCAGGGTAGGAGCGGCTTCAGCCGCGACCTAGATCGCGGCTGAAGCCGCTCCTACGGGGCGCCGCCGGGCGTCGTCCTTTTCATGTCCCGTTCCCGGGAGTCCTGGCCTTCTGCGCTTTCGCGCGAGCCGTCCTGCCGCTCACGGTGGCGTCGAATTGCCCGCGGGCGAGCGTGACCCGGACCCGCTCTCCGTGCGAAACCTGCTCCGCCGAGCGCAGGATCGCACCGTCGCTGGCGCGGCTGGCAATCGCATAACCCCGGTCCAGCGTCGCCTGCGGGCTGACCGAGTGCAGTGCGCGGGCGGCGGCGTCGCAACGCGCCCGCCGTGCCTGAAGGCCATGCCGGACGGCGACCGCCAGCCGGTGGTCGAGCGCCCTGACCCGGTCCCCGGTCGCGCGCAGCCG
>CAZOSZ010000131.1:0-6862 GCA_964582505.1 uncultured Ectothiorhodospiraceae bacterium
GCGGGATGAGCATGGAGATGGGCTGGCCGAGGAGAGCGGCCTCGGCCTCAATGCCGCCGACGCCCCAGCCGAGCACACCGAGGCCGTTGATCATGGTGGTGTGGGAGTCGGTGCCGACCAGCGAGTCCGGATAGGCCTGCAGGACGCCCCCGGACTCGGCGTCGAACACCACCCGGGCAAGATATTCGAGGTTGACCTGGTGGACGATGCCCGTGTTCGGCGGTACGACCTTGAAGTTGGTGAAGGCATTCTGGCCCCAGCGCAGGAAGCTGTAGCGTTCCTGGTTGCGCTGGAACTCGATCGCGTTGTTGCGCGCCAGCGAATCGGGGGCGCCGTAGGAGTCCACCTGCACGGAGTGGTCGATCACCAGTTCCGCCGGAGACAGGGGATTGATCTGCTCCGCCTGTCCGCCGAGCTTGACCACGGCTTCGCGCATGGCGGCCAGGTCGACCACCGCCGGCACGCCGGTAAAATCCTGCAGGATGACTCGCGCGGGCGTGAAGGCGATTTCGGTGTCGGGTTCGGCCTTGGGCTGCCATGCGAGCAGTGCCTCGATGTCCGCGCGCGTCACGTTGACGCCGTCTTCGTGCCTCAGCAGGTTTTCCAGCAGGATCCGGAGCGAATAGGGGAGCCGTGCGACCCGCTCCCTTCCCAGGCTGTCCAGCGCCCAGATCCGATACTGCCTGTCATTGACCTGCAGCGCAGCGCGCGCGTCGACCGTGTCCTTCATGGTTCCTCCGAGCTCGAGTGGGCGCGCGCCGCGATCTGGCGACCGGCTGGCGTGGCGGAGCAGGAATTATAACGGAACCCGGTTCAGGCAGAGGCGCGCCATGGGGCACCGGCGGACCCCGCCCGGGTGCCGGTACCGGCCGCCGCGATGGTCGCCCCGCCAAGGCAGACCTCGCCGTCGTAGAAGACCACGAACTGCCCGGGCGTGATGGCGCGTTGCGGACTGGCGAAGCGCACGGTCAGTTGCCCCGCTTGTGCCACCTCGACCGCGCAGGGCTGGTCCGGCTGCCGGTGGCGGATGCGGGCCGTGCAGGCAAGCGGCAGGGCCGGGGCGGCACCTGCCGCCCAGCGGGGCTCGACAGCCGTGAGCGTGTCGCGCAGCAGCCGCGGATGCTCGTGGCCCTGGACGACGATCAGCACGTTGCGTGCCGGATCCTTGCCGGCGACATACCAGGGCGCCTCGACGGCGCCCGCCACTCCGCCAATGCGCAATCCCTGGCGCTGGCCCAGCGTGTAGCGGCTGAGGCCCTCGTGGCGGCCCAGCCGGAGCCCTTTCGGGTCCTCGATGTCGCCGGGTTGATCATCGAGATAGCGTGCCAGAAACTCTGCCAACGGGCGCTCGCCGATGAAGCAGATCCCCGTGCTGTCCTTGCGGTCGTGATTCGGCAGGCCGCCGGATCGGGCGATCGCGCGCACCTGGGCCTTGCGCAATCCGCCAACCGGAAACAGCGTCCGGCGCAGCGCGGCGGACGACACCGCGTGCAGGAAGTAAGTCTGGTCCTTGTCCGGATCGGCGGCCCGTAGCAGCCGGCCCTGCGCGTCGGAGCGCGCATAATGTCCCGTGGCGATCCGGCTGGCGCCGAGCCGCGTGGCATGCTCGAGAAAGCTGCCGAACTTGATCTCGAGGTTGCACAGCACGTCCGGGTTGGGCGTCAGCCCCGCCCGGTAACCGGCCAGGAACCCGGCAAACACGCGCTCGCGATATTCGCGCGCAAAACTGACCCGGTGCAGCGGCACCCCGAGCAGCTCGCACACCGCGCGCGCAGCCTGGAAGTCTTCCGCGGACTGGCAGTAGCCTTGCTCGTCCTCCTCCCAGTTGCTCATGAACAGGCCATGCACCTCGTGTCCGGCCTCGAGCAGGCGCAATGCGGCCACCGAGGAGTCCACCCCGCCGGACATGGCCACCATGACGCGTTCGCGCTGCATGCGGATATGGTACACGGGCGACGGCCGCCGGCAGCCGCCAGGCGGCGGTCGAGCCGGCCTCAGGGGCTGAGCTGGCGCAACACCACGGCACTCTCGCTGAGCTGCCACATCTGCTCGAACTGCTCGAGATACATTCGCGCCATGCGCGGTTCACGGGTGTCGGCCACGCCCTCCCAGCGCTCGATGTTGGCTCGATAGACCAGTGCCGAGACATCGGCCACGAGAAAGGCGTCGCTGCGCGACTGGAAGTCCACCGTGAGCTGCCGGAACTCGATGAAACTCGACAGCCGGCGGCCCACGTGAAGCAGGCGGTTGACACTGCGTTGCACCCGGCCGGGGTCGCTGATCAGCACCCGGACCCTGGCGTGGCTGCGCGACAACACCAGTCGCTTGACCGCTCCGATGAAGTCAGGCGTGTCGTAGACGCCGTGCTCGAGGTCGGGCGTGAAGATGGCCAGCGAGCGAGCCGCGACCGAGGCCACTTCAACCACGGCAGCCGCGAAATCCGCCTTGCCGCTGAGCACGCTGCGGGTTCCGGTCGGAGCGTCGCGTTCCCGCGGCTCGCTCCGGGCCGCCGGGAGCTGCAGCCGCATCAGGCGATGGGCGATACCGGCTTCCTCGAATTCCGGCCCTTCTGCGACGAAGCCAAGGCGGCCGTAGAACTCCACGACCTGGACCTGGGCGTGCAGGTGGATCTCGCGCAGGCCACGGCGGGTGGCTTCCTCGAGCAGGCACCGCAGAATGGCCGCGCCGACGCCCCGGCCTCGCCATCCGGCCAGCACGGCCATGCGGCCGATCTTGCCCGAGAGCTGCAAGCGCCCCGTCGCGATCGCGCCCTCGCCGGGAGCTTCCGCAATCGCATGCACGCAATCGCCGTCCAGGCCGTCCCACTCCTCGAGCTCGGGGACTGCCTGTTCCTCGACGAACACGGTCGTGCGGACGCGGCGCAACGCCGCCTGGTCGCTGTCCCAGTCTGCCAGCCGGACACTGAACCCGGTGCTCGCCATGCGGTGCCCTCGCGCCGTCCGCTTAGAGATCGCGCGCCAGCCGCGCGGCCAGGCCCGTGTAGTTCGCCGGCGTCAATTCCAGCAGGCTGCGCCGGATCTCGTCCGGCAACTCAAGCCCGCCAACGAATCGGCGAAGCTCGTCCGGGCTGATCCGGCGGCCCTGGGTGAGGGACTTGAGCTGCTCGTAGGGACGCTCGAGGCCGTACCGGCGCATTGCGGTCTGGATGGCCTCGCCGAGCACCTCCCAGTTGGCCTCCAGGTCGCTCGCCAGGCAGTCCCGGTCGGGCTCCAGCCGGTCCAGCCCCCGGGTGATGGCCGCGTAGGCGATCAGCGAGTGGCCCAGGGCCACGCCGAGGTTTCTCAGCACGGTCGAGTCGCTCAGGTCACGCTGCCAGCGCGACAGCGGAAGCTTGGCCGCGAAGTGCCCTAGCAACGCATTGGCGATTCCCAGGTTGCCCTCGGCGTTTTCGAAGTCGATCGGGTTGATCTTGTGGGGCATGGTCGAAGAGCCGACCTCGCCGGGCACGAGCTTCTGCCGGAAGTAGCCGAGGGAGACGTAGCCCCACAGGTCGCGGCACAGGTCGATCAGCACCGTGTTGAAACGCTCCAGTGCGTGGCAGTACTCGGCGATCCAGTCGTGCGGCTCGATCTGCGTGGTAAAGGGGTTCCACCCCAGGCCGAGGGACTCGACGAAGTGCCGCGACATCGTCAGCCAGTCGACATCCGGATAGGCCGCGAGGTGCGCATTGAAGTTGCCGACCGCGCCGTTGATCTTGCCGAGCACGCCGACTGCGGCGAAGCCGGCCGCCTGGCGGCCTGTGCGCCACGCGTAATTGGCGAATTCCTTGCCCAGCGTGGTGGGCGAGGCCGGCTGGCCGTGGGTGCGCGACAGCATCGGCAACTCGGCATACGCCTCCGCCATCGCCTTCAGGCGACCGACGAGCCCCCGCTGGTCCGGCAGCAGCACTTCGTCGCGCGCATCTCGCAGCATCAACGCGTAAGCGAGGTTGTTGATGTCTTCCGAGGTGCAGGCGAAGTGGAAGAACTCCCGCAATCGGCTGTCGGGATCGATTGACGCGAGTTGCTCCTTGAGGAAGTACTCGACCGCCTTGACGTCGTGATTGGTGTGCGACTCGATGGCCTTGACGCGCACGGCCTGTTCGAGCGTCAGTCCCTCGGCCAGTTGCTCGAGCCGGGTACGGGGCCGTCCCTGGATCGGATCGAGCTCGATGATGCCGGGTTCTTCCGCCAGCGCCAGCAGCCAGCGTGCCTCCACGGCAACCCGGTAACGGATCAGGCCGTATTCGCTGAAGATCGGCCGCAACCGGGTCGCGCGGCCCGCATATCGGCCGTCCACTGGGGAGAGGGCGGTCAGAGGGGTCGTGTCCATTGGGAGAGCGCCGGAAATGGTACGATGGCGGCATCATACCGCAAGGTCGGCAAGGCCCCGAACGGCGCTGTTCCTGGGGCGGCTCCGCGATGGGAGACGGTGGATGATTCAGAAGGCATATCGCATCGAGAAAGACAGCATGGGCGAGTTGCGAGTGCCCGCAGACGCGCTCTGGGGCGCCCAGACCCAGCGAGCCGTAGAGAATTTCCCGATCAGCGGCATGCCCATGCCGGGCGAGTTCATCCGCGCCGTGGGATTGGTGAAGTGGGCTGCCGCCGCGGCCAACCATGATCTTGGCCTGCTCGAGGCGCCGATTGCCGAGGCCGTGCAGAAGGCGGCCGAGGCCGTTGCAGCGGGCAAGCACGACGCGCAGTTCCCGGTCGACGTGTTCCAGACCGGCTCCGGCACCAGCACCAACATGAATGCCAACGAGGTGATCGCGACCCTCGCGGCGCGCTTCGCGCGCCGCAAGATCCACCCCAATGATCACGTCAACATGGGACAAAGCAGCAATGACGTGATCCCCACGGCAATTCACGTCAGCGCCGCGCTGCAGGTGACCGGCGTATTGCTGCCGGCGCTGGAGGCCCTCGCATTGGCCATCGAAAGCAAGGCGAAAGAGTGCCACGAGGTCGTCAAGACGGGGCGCACTCACCTGATGGATGCCATGCCGGTGCGCCTGAGCCAGGAACTCGGCGGTTGGGCCACGCAGATCAGGCTGGGAATCGAGCGGATCCGCGCGACCCTGCCGCGACTGACGCGGCTCGCGCAGGGCGGCACGGCGGTGGGCACTGGAATCAATGCCCACCCGGATTTCGGCCGGCGTTTCGCCGAGCGGCTTGCCGAGCATACCGGCGTGGCATTCCACGCGAGCGACGATTACTTCGAGAGCCTGAGCTGCCAGGACACCGCGGTGGAACTGTCCGGCCAGCTCAAGACAGTGGCGGTCAGCGTCATGAAGATTGCCAACGATCTGCGCTGGATGAACAGCGGACCCCTGGCGGGGCTCGGCGAGCTCGCGCTTCCGGCCTTGCAGCCGGGATCGAGCATCATGCCAGGCAAGGTCAATCCGGTGATTCCGGAGGCGGCTGCAATGGTGGCGGCGCAGGTCATCGGCAATGACGTGACCATCACGATCGCTGGCCAGTCCGGCAGCTTCCAGCTGAATGTCATGCTGCCAGTGATCGCTCGCAACCTTTTGGAAAGCACCCGGCTGCTTGCCGCGGTGTCGCATGCGCTGGCGGACCGCGCGGTGCGCGGTTTTACGGTGAACGAGGCGCGGATGCGGGAAGCCCTCGAGCGAAATCCCATCCTGGTCACGGCGCTCAACCCGGTGATCGGCTACGAACTGGGTGCGGCCACTGCCAAGCAGGCCTATGCGGAGGGTCGCCCGATCCGCGAGGTCGCGCTCGAGACGACCGGGTTGTCAGAGCGCGAACTGGCGCGGCTGCTGGATCCCGCGGCGCTGACGGAGGGCGGCATCCGCAAGTGAAGGCGCGCATCGCCCGGCGCCTGGCGGGAACGCAGCCGGCGCCTCCCGCGAGTTACCGTGTGCCTGGGCTGCCGGGCGACCTGCCCGCGAGCCTGCAGCGGCTGCGGCCGCGCCGGATCGTGCCGGCCGCGGTGCTGATGCCGATCATTGAAAGGGGGAGCGGACTGACCGTGCTGTTCACGGTCCGCGCGCCCGGCCTGAGGCATCACGCCGGGCAGGTGAGCTTTCCGGGAGGGCGGCTGGACCCGGCCGATCGCGGGCCACTCGAGGCGGCGCTGCGCGAGGCCACCGAGGAAGTGGGACTGTTGCCCGAGCTGGTGGAAATCGCGGGCTACCTGCCGAACTACCTGACGATCACCGGCTATTCGGTCACACCCGTGGTCGGCTTCGTGCGGCCGGAGTTCCGCCTGGTGCCCGATGCCACCGAGGTCAGCGAGGCCTTCGAGGTGCCCCTGGATTTCCTGCTGGAGCCCGGCAACATGCAAATGCGTCACACGCGCATCTTCGGCGTTCGCCTGCCGTACTTCGAGTTGCCATGGGGAACGCACCGGATCTGGGGTGCCACCGCGGCGATGCTGGTGAACTTCCGCGATACCGTGCTGGAGGAGGCCCCATGAGCGAGATCGAGGAGGTGCTGGAGGTGATGGCCCGGCTGCGTGACCCGGAGCGCGGCTGCCCCTGGGATCTGCAGCAGAGCTTCGCGACCATCGCGCCTTACACGCTGGAAGAGGCCTTCGAGGTCGCCGACGCGATCGAACGGGCCGACCTCGGCGCGCTGCGCGAGGAACTGGGTGATCTGCTGTTTCAGGTGGTGTTCCATTCACGGCTCGCGGAGGAGCAGGGTGCATTCGATTTCGCCACCGTGGCGCGCGGGCTTGCGGACAAGATGCGCCGCCGGCATCCGCATGTGTTCGGTACCGCAGAGATTGCCGACGCCCAGAGCCAGACGCTCGTCTGGGAGGCGCACAAGGCCGAGGAGCGCGCGGCGCGGCGCGAGGGGGTGCTCGACGGCGTGCCGCTGGCGCTGCCGGCGCTGGC
>CAZOSZ010000132.1:0-6816 GCA_964582505.1 uncultured Ectothiorhodospiraceae bacterium
CAGGCGTGCTGCCCGGCCGCGCCGCCGAAACCGCACAGGGTGAAGGCCGCCGGATCCGCGCCGCGCCGCACCGAGACGTGCTTGACGGCGCGGGCCATGCGCTCGACGGCGATCTCGATGAAGCCCTCCGCAACGGCCTCGACGCTCTTGGGCGGAACTCCGGCCGATACGAGTTGACCGGCAATCGCGTCGAGCCGCGCAATGGCTGCCTTGGGGTCAAGCGGACTGCGTCCCTCGGCGCCGAACACGGCCGGCACCGCTGCGGGCTGCAGCCGCCCGAGCACCAGGTTGGCATCGGTGAGCGCCGCCGGGCCGCCGCGTCCGTAACAGGCCGGCCCGGGGTCCGCGCCCGCCGACTCCGGTCCCACCTGGAAGCGACCATCGGCGAAGCTGAGGATCGAGCCTCCGCCGGCGGCCACGGTGTGGATCAACAGCATCGGTGCCTGAAGCCGGACGCCGGCGACGAAGTTGTCCTGGCTGCGCTCGAACTGGCCCTCGTACAGGCACACGTCGGTCGAAGTGCCGCCCATGTCGAAGCCGATCAACCGTCCGAAGCCTGCCAGCCGCCCCGCGGCGGCCATGCCGACCACGCCGCCGGCCGGGCCCGACAGGACGCTGTCCCGGCCGCGAAAGCGATCGGCAAGCGCCAGGCCGCCGTTGCTCTGCATGAACATCAACCGCCGGCCCGCCAGCGGCCGCCGCAGTCGCTCCACATAGCGCGCCAGCACGGGGGAAAGATAGGCGTCGGCAACTGTGGTCTCGCCGCGCGGCACCAGCCGTGCCAGCGGGCTGACCTCGTGCGACACCGAAACCTGCACGAAGCCCGCCTCGCGCGCCAGGCGCGCGGCCGCCAGCTCGTGCGCCGGATAGCGATAACCGTGCAGCAGGGCGATCGCCACGGAGTCGAAGCCTGCGGCCTGCGCCTCGGCGAGCGCCGCCGCCAGTCCCGCCGCATCGAGGGCCTGCAGCACGCTGCCGTCGGCGGCGAGCCGCTCGTCGGCCTCGATGACGCTGGCGTAGAGTGGTTCGGGCAGGCGGATGTCGAGCTCGAACAACCGTGGCCGTTGCTGCGTGCCGATCCTGAGCGCATCGCCGAGGCCGCGCGTGGTCACCAGCACGGTCGGCTGGCCGCGCCGCTCCAGCAATGCGTTAGTCGCCACCGTGGTGCCCATCCGCACCGACTCGATCGGCGCGTCCGCGAGCGCGTCATTCGCGGCGAGCCCGAGCAGCCGCCGCATGCCCTCGAGGCCGGCATCCGGGTAGCGGTCGGGGGCCTCGGAGAGCAGCTTCAGCGACTCGATGCGCCCGTCGGGCCGGCGCGCGACGATGTCGGTGAAGGTCCCGCCGCGGTCGATCCAGAATCGCCAGCCCTCAGCCGGGGGGTGATTCATCGGCAAACGATGCGTAGTCCGCCCACTCGGTGAACATCTTTACCGCCTCTTCCCAGCTGACGGCCTGTTCGGGGTGCCAGCCCTCGCCGGAAAATCCGGCGAGGTCGGTGCGGGTGGTGGCGGCATGGAACTCGATCCGCGGATCACCGACCTCGATTGGCGCGTCGGAGCCGCCGATGACGATCGCGCCGGCATCGAGCAGGCTGCGCCAGGCGTAGGCGTGGCGCAATCGCGCGAGGCCGAGCCGGCGGGGCGCGAAGTGCAGATCGCCGATGGCATGACTGGGCTGCATCGAGGCGATGACGCCGAGCTGCGCAAATCTCGGGATGTCCTGCTCGCTCAAGTGCTGCGCGTGCTCGATTCGCCAGCGCGGATCCGCGACGCGACGTTCGGCGGCGGGCACTGCGGCGAAGGCCTGCTCGTACAGGTCGAGTGCCAGCCGGTTGGCGCGATCGCCGATGGCATGCGTCCATACCTGGATGCCGGCGCGCAGCGCGTGCTCGAGCACCGGCGCCAGTTCCTCCACGGTGTGGGTCAGCAGGCCGGTGTTGCCGGGGTCGTCGGCATACGGCTCGAGCAGCGCCGCGCCGCGCGAGCCGAGTGCGCCGTCGAGATTGATCTTGATGGCGCGGACGGTCAGCCGTCCGTCGAACTCGCCGAGGATCGGGCCATCCCGCAGCAGGCGCTCGGCGCCGCTGCCCGGCCAGCGTACGGCGACGTAGTTGCGTACCGGCATGCGGTCTTCGGCATAGAGTTCGCGCAGCGCCTCGACGTCCTCCCAGTCGTCGGCAATGTTGTGAATCGTGGTCCAGCCCTGCCGCGCGGCCACCTCGCCGCCGACCCGCAGGGCCTCCTTGCGCAACGGCAGGCCTTCGCCGGGGATGTGTTGCTGCACCAGCCCCTGGGCGCGGTCGATCAGCATGCCGGTCGGCTCGCCGCTCGCGTCCTTCAGGATATCGCCGCCATACGGCGGCTCGGTGTCACGGCCGACGTTCGCGAGTTCCAGCGCCTTGCTGTTGGCGATCCCCGCATGGCCGTCGGCACGCACCAGATAGACCGGCCGGTCGGAGACCACCCGGTCGAGGTCGTGGCGGGTCGGGAACTCGGGCGGGCTCCAGTGGGTTTCGATCCAGCCCCGCCCGGTGATCCAGGCATGCTCGGGGTGCGCGTCGGCGAATTCCCGCAGCCGCGCCTGGAGCTCCTCGAGACTGTGGCTGCCGGCGAGGTTCAGCGCCAACTCGCGTTCGCCGACTTTTCTCAGGTGGTAATGCGAGTCGGTGAGGCCGGGGAGGGTGGCCGGATCCGGGCGGGCCTTGGTCTTCTGTGCGGGAACGAACTCGGCGCGTACCGTCGCGGCGAGCAGATCCAGCGGCAGCAGCCCCTGGTCGAGCAGGAAGTTGTTGAAGGCGAGCCGGTCGAAATGCTGGCCGAGCGCGAGTTCGGTCTCGGCGCGCAGCTCGAGGATGCGGCTGTAGCCGTAGAAATAGCTGGTGGCCTGACCGGGCGCGCGGAAGGTGTAGCGGTCCAGCTCCTGGCGGGTCATCGGCGCCGACAGCACGACCTCCTCGCGCAGCACGCGCTCGGCCTCCTCGCGGCTGATCAGGCCGAGGTTGAGCATCGGGTCGAGCATCGCGCGCGCGGCGCGTATCAGGCGGAACTGCAGCGCGATCAGCTGGCCCTCGAGCGGCTCATACGGAATCATCTCGGCCTCGGCGTACAGCGCCCAGCCTTCGACATTGGCGCTGTTCAAGGCAAACAGGCTGCGCGCCAGGCTCACGCCGCGCTCGACCATTGCGGTGAACTGCAGCTCGTGGCCGGGCCGGCCCTCGTGGGCCGTCAGGGTCCAGGCGGCGGCCGGATAGTTGAAGTCGTCGTAGGCCGCATCGGTGTCGTCCGCGGACCGCGGGTTGCCCAGCGGCAGCACGAACTGGCCGAGCTGGCCGGTGTTGTTCACCAGCGGTGGCGGCTGCATGTGCGGCGCCGGCTGGGCGGCGGTCTCGGCCTCGGTGGCCAGCCGCATGATCATCGGCCGCCCCGGCAGGTCGACCACCCGATTGCTGGCGATCTGGCGTTCCAGTTCCGGCATCACCGTGTCGCGGTAGAACGGCTCGATTTCATCCGCACCGAGCTGCTCCTGCTTGAGCGCGCGGATCAGCTCGCGGTAGCCGGTCACCTCGAGCCCCTTGTGCTTCGCCACCACCGGCGCCAGCGCCTCCATCGCGGCACGTGTTTCCATGAAGCCGAGCTGGGCGCGCCGCATCAGCAGCTGCGGCTCGATGTCGACGCCGAACTGCCTGAGCTGAAAAGCGTACAGCTCCGCCGGCAGGCGGAAGTCATCGCGCGAGCGCGGGATCACCACCTCGCGCAGCCAGTCGGCGTGATCTGAGACCTGCCGTTCCAGCGCCTCGAGGGCCTCCTCGGCGCCGTCTAGCTCGGCCTGCGCGTAGAGCTGGCGCAGACCCGCCACCAGGGCCGGCATATTCGCGAGTTCTTGTTCCACTTCGAGCCTGACGGGTCCGAGCAGGCTGGCGTCATCCATCTGCGCCTCGAAGCGCGCACGGGCCAGGACGAAAATCGGCTCGCTGCCTTCAGCCAGGCCGGTGTAGCGGCGCAGCCGGACCAGTGCGGCCGGGCGGCGGACAGGATCGGCCTGCGGTTGCAGCAGCGCGTTCTGCCCGAAGAACACCACCTGCATCAGCGGAAACCAGGGCAGCAGGTGCTTCTCATTGAGCTCGCTGCCCTCGATCTCCTGGCTGGCGGCGTCGATCATGATCTGCAGGTCCTGGCGTACGTTCGGATCGCTCTCCTCGGCAAGGCGCCGCTGGAGTTCGGACTTCGCCTCTGTCAGCGCCGCGCGGTAGCGCTCGCCGAGTCTCGGACCGAGGTCGAACACATTCTCGTCGTGAGCCGACACGCCGAAATACGAGGTGACTTCTGGCTGGAAGGCGCCGCGCACGTCGAGCATCACCTGGGCGTGATCATTGCTGCGCTCGACCCAGGCAACCTGCTGCGCGGCCGCCGCGCCCCAGAACAACGACAGCAGGACCAGAAGCATTGCGCCGAATCGCATGATCGAATCTCCCGGGGAGCGAAAAGTCCGGCGATGGTAATCGCCAACCGACTTCCATTGTAGAGCCGGTCCGGCGCCGGATGGCCTGATACACTCCGGCCCGTCGCTGCCGAGGGGCACCATGACGCGCGCCGAAGCCATCCTCTACACGCTGGTCGCCTACAAGATCGCGCTGGTGACGATCGGCCTCTGGGCCTCGCGGCGCACCCACGACAGCGGCGATTTCTTTCTCGGTGGCCGCCGGCTCGGCCCCTGGGTCGCCGCGATCAGCGCGTCGGCCTCGTCGTCCTCGGCCTGGACGCTGGTGGCGGTTTCCGGCATGGCCTACCTCTGGGGCTGGCCGGCGCTCTGGCTGTTCCCGGCGACCGTGTCGGGCTTCATCCTCAACTGGCTGTGGGTGGCGCCGCGCCTGCTGCCCGCGAGCCGCGACAGCGGCGCCGTCACGCTCACCGAGTTCCTCGCCGGTCCCGGCGCCGAGCGCGGCTGGCCGCGGCGCATCGTGCTGCTGGCCTCGGTGATCGTGTTGTTCTCCTTCACCTTCTACATCGCTGCCCAGTTCCAGGCGGCGGGCAATGCCTTTACCAGCGCCTTCGGTCTCGAGATGAGCGCGGCGGTGCTGGTCGGCGCAGGCGTCGTGCTGCTCTACACGCTGCTCGGCGGCTTCTGGGCGGTCAGCGTGACCGACACGCTGCAGGGGCTGGTCATGGCGTTCACCGCGCTGATCCTGCCGGTCGCCGCGGTGGTCGCGGCGGGCGGTCCCGGGCCGATCCTCGAGGCGCTGGCAGCGCAGGAGCCTGCGACCGAAGGACCGCCGACGGCGGGCCTGGCCGCCGTCGGCTTCGTGCTCGGTACCCTCGGGATCGGACTCGGCTATCCCGGCCAGCCGCATGTCGTCAACCGCTTCATGGCATTGCGCGACGCTCGATCATTGCGCCAGGCGCGGGTGATCGCCCTGTCCTGGGCGGTCATCATCTACGCCGGCATGCTGACGCTGGGGCTTGCGGCGCGTGCCTTGTACGGGGGCCTGCTGGCTGATGAGCAGGTGCTGTTCGAGGTCGCCAACCGGCTGTTCGCACCGGTGGTCGCCGGGCTGATGATCGCCGCAGTGCTCTCGGCGATCATGTCCACCGCCGACAGCCAGCTGCTGGTCGCGGCCTCGTCGGTCAGCCATGACCTGCCGCGCCGGCGCCGGGCCAGCCTGCTCATGCCGCGGCTGGTGGTCGCGCTGATCAGCCTGCTGGCGGTGGCGGTCGCACTGCTGCTGCCGCAGAGCATTTTCGTGCGGGTGCTGTTCGCCTGGCACGCGCTCGGCGCGGCCTTCGGGCCGGCGTTGCTGGTCAGGCTGGCGGGTTTCGCGGTGCAGCCGCGCGCGGTGTTCGCTGCGATGGCCGTCGGCTTCGCCGGCACCGTGCTGCTGTACTGGGTGCCGGACACGCCGGGCGACTGGCTTGAGCGGCTGGTGCCGTTCGCGGCCGCGCTGGCAATCTGCGCCTTCGGCGCGCAAAGGGCAAAACTGGCATGAGACGCGACCGCCGCATCCGCGTGCTGCTGGCCGTGGTGGTGATCGTGGCGCTGGTGTTGTTTGCCGGCGCGCTGCTCGCGGTCGCCGACACGCTGCTGTCGATCGTGCAACGGTTGCGCGAAGGGCCCGCATGGATCTACTACGGCTTCCTCGGCCTGCTGGCGGCCGGCGCCGCGGCAACCGCCTGGCTGCTGTGGTGGCTGCTGGTGCCGCCGCGGCGCAGCCGTCGCGCGGAACGCGTGCAGCCGCCGCTCGATGAGGGCTCGCTGGGCGAGCGCCTGGCACTCGAGCGAGCCGCCGGCACCGACACCGCGGCGGCAGAGCGCGAGCTTGGCGAACTTGCACGCCGGCGGGCCGGCGGCGGCCTGTATCTCGCGATGTACGGCGAGGCCGGTGCGGGCAAGAGTTCGCTGGTGGCAGCGCTGGTCCCCGGGACGGCGCCACAGACCCGTGTCACCGCGGGAACCACGCAGGCCGTCACGCATTACCGCTGGTCCATGCCATCGGGAGACGTGGTCGAACTGGCCGACGTACCGGGGACCGGCGACCAGCGCCAGCTCGGCGAGGCGGCACTCGAGGAGGCGGTGCGCGCGCAACTGGTGATCTATGTCTGCGACGGCGATCTCAGCCGCACACAGTTCGAGGATCTCCAGACGCTTGCCAGCGTGGGCAAGCCGGTGGTGGTGGCGGTCAACAAGTCGGATCGCTATTCCAATGAGGAGCTTGCGCGGATCGTGGCGCGGCTGGCGGAACGTCTCGCCACGCTCGAGCCGCCGCCGGTCGTCGTGCCGGTGGTCGCCGGCGGCACCGAGCCGCTGATCCGCAGCGGCCCG
>CAZOSZ010000133.1:0-6808 GCA_964582505.1 uncultured Ectothiorhodospiraceae bacterium
CCGGCGCGGGGCGGCTGGCCGCGGCACGCAGGGGCTGGCGAAGGCCTCGGGATCGTCGAGGGCTGGCGCGGCGAGCTGGTGAGCTATGTGCGGCTCGGCAGCGATGGGCGCGTGGCGCGCTATTTCCCGCGCGACCCGAGCTGGCTGAACTGGCCGGCGCTCGAACTGATGATCCAGGGCAACATCGTTCCCGACTTCCCGGTGTGCAACAAGTCGGTGAACGGGTCCTACTCGGGACAGGATCTCTGAGATGCTGAGGATGTTCGGCAAGATTCTGCGCATCGGCGTGATCACCGAGGACCCGCGCATCCTCCGCGACCCGGAGGCCGTGGCGCTCGAGGCCAGCGGCGCCGAGCTCAAGCGGATCATCGACCGGCGCTTCGCCGGCAGCCTCGCGATCCGCCAGGTGGACGCCGGCTCCTGCAACGGCTGCGAACTGGAGATCCACGCGCTCAACAATCCCTATTATTCGATCGAGCGCTACGGCGTGCATTTCGTCGCCTCGCCGCGTCACGCCGACGTGCTGCTGGTGACCGGCCCGGTGTCGCGGCACATGGAGGCCGCGCTGCGGCGCACCTGGGCGGCCACGCCGCAACCCAGGTGGGTGATTGCAGCAGGCGACTGCGCCGCCTGCGGCGGGGAGTTCGGCGTCAGCTACGCCAGTTGCGGAGCGGTCGAGAACGTCATTCCGGTCGATCTGAAGATTCACGGCTGCCCGCCCACGCCGGCCCGGCTCCTGGACGGCGTCCTGCGGCTGATGGACGGCCGTTGAGCGGGTGGCCGTGAGCGTCCCGGTGCGGATCCCTAGGGAAATTACACAAGTTATCAGGATTGAGTAATTTCCCTAATTTCGCTATAAACCGGTCTCCATGGACCCCGTGCTCAATCCCTACGCACCGGGCGCCGGCACGCCTCCGCCGGCGCTCGCCGGCCGTGATCACCTGCTCGAGGCGGCGCGCATCGCGATCGAGCGGCTGCGCCGCGGGCTGCCGGCCAAGAGCCTGCTGATGGTCGGCCTGCGGGGCGTCGGCAAGACGGTCCTGCTGGACCGCATGCGCGACGACGCCGAGGCGCGAGGCGTGCAGACCCTTCGGGTGGAAGCCCCCGAGCAACGTTCCCTGCCCGCCCTGCTGGCGCCGGAACTGCGCCAGGCGCTGCTGAGGATGGCGCGCAACGCCCGCGCCCGCGACCTGGCGCACCGGGCGCTGCGCGCCCTGGCAGGATTCGTCGGTGCGCTGAAGCTGAAGTTCGGTGACATCGAGGTCGGGATCGACCTCAAGCCCGAGCCCGGGCTGGCCGACAGCGGGGACTTCGAGCACGACCTGATCTCGCTGCTGGCGACCGTCGGCGCCGCGGCCGGGGAGGCCGATTCGGCGCTGGTGATGTTCATCGACGAGTTGCAGTACGTTGAGGAAGCGCAACTCGCGGCGTTGATCACCGCGCTGCACCGTTGTGTGCAGCGCAAGCTGCCGGTCGGGCTGGTGGGTGCGGGCCTGCCGCAGTTGCGCGGCAGGATGGGCGAGGCTAAGTCCTACGCGGAGCGGATGTTCGAGTTCCCGACCATCGGCGCGCTGACCCCGGAGGCGGCCGAGTATGCGCTGCGCAAGCCGGCCGAGGACCACGGCGTGCGCTACGAGGACGAGGCCGTGCGACGGATCATCGCCGAGACCCAGTGCTACCCGTACTTCCTCCAGGAGTGGGGCAAGCACGCCTGGGACACGGCCGCGGCCTCACCGATCACGCTCGAGGACGTGACCCTGGCGGCGGCCGGAGCGATCGCCGCGCTCGACGAGAGTTTCTTCCGCGTGCGCTTCGACCGCCTGACGCGCAACGAGAAGGACTACCTGCGTGCCATGGCCGAGCTGGGTCCCGGGCCGCACCGCTCAGGGGACGTCGCGGAGCGGCTGGGCAGGAAAGTCACCTCGCTGGGGCCGACGCGCAGCAAACTGATCGCCAAGGGCATGATCTGGAGCCCGAGTCACGGCGACACGGCTTTCACGGTGCCGCTGTTCGACGAGTTCATGCGGCGAATCATGCCGGAGGACGTCGCTGGCGATTAGCCGGCGTGCCGCCGGTTTTGCCCGCGGCGCCGCGAGGCGCGACAATCGCGAGTCGATTCGCAAGAGGGAGTCCACGTGCACGAGCCGAGCCTGATCGACTTCGACGACGGCATCACGGCCGTGGACACCGAATACGTGCGCCCGGGCCTCGACGCCAGTCACCTGGTGGTGCAAGACGGCCGGGCCGCCTTCGTCGACACCGGCACCAGCCATTCGGTGCCGCTGCTGCTCGCTGCGCTGCAGGCGAAGGGCGTCGAGCCCGGCGAGGTGGACTGGGTGTTCGTCACGCACGTGCATCTCGACCACGCCGGCGGCGCCGGCGTGCTGATGAGCGCGCTGCCCAATGCGACCGCGGTGCTGCACCCGCGCGGTGCGCGCCACATGGCCGAGCCCGGGCGCCTGATCGAGGGCTCGAAGGCGGTCTACGGGGACGATGCCTTCGACCGGCTGTACGGCGAGATCCGGCCGATCCCGGCCGAGCGGATTCGCACCGTCGCCGACGGAGACCGCCTGTCGCTGGCCGGCCGGGAGTTCGAATTCATCCACACCGAGGGGCACGCCCGGCACCACTACTGCATCGTCGACGCCCAGGCGGCTGCGGTGTTCACCGGCGACTGCTTCGGCCTGTCCTACCGCGAGCTCGACACGGCCGCCGGGCCGTTCATCTTTCCGACCACCACGCCGATCCAGTTCGACCCGAAAGCCGCGCACGCGACCATCGAGCGCATCCTGGCCTACCGGCCGAAGCGGGTGTTCCTGACGCACTTCAGCGGCGTCGGCGAGCCCGAGGCGCTGGCGCCGCAGCTGCATCGCGACCTCGACGAGTACGTGCGCATCGCGCTGGCTTGTCGCGACCACCCGGACCCGCAGGCCTCGATCCGCGCGGCGATCACCGAATGGACGATGGCGCGGCTGGACGAGCACGGCTTCGATCGCGACCCGACGCTGCGTGACGAGTTCATCCGCATGGACATGGCGCTGAACGCCCAGGGGCTGGCGGTGTGGCTGGCGAGCGGCGCAGGAGGCAACTGAGGCATGGAAACATTCAGGGCGTTCCGCATCCACCAGGCCGGCAAGGGCGTCGAAGCACGGCTCGAGACGCTCTCGCTCGGCGATCTTGGTGAAGGCGAAGTGGTGATCCGCGGACACTACTCGAGCATCAACTACAAGGATGCGCTGGCCGCCACAGGGGCAGGGCGGATCCTGCGCCGCTACCCGCTGGTCGGCGGCATCGACATCGCCGGCGAGGTGGCCAGTTCCGAAGACCCGCGCTACCGGCCCGGCCAGGCGGTGCTGGTGACCGGCTGCGGGCTCAGCGAGGACCACGACGGCGGATATGCGGAACTTGCGCGCGTGCGCGGTGACTGGGTGGTGCCGATCCCGGAAGGACTCGATCCGCGTTCGGCGATGCAGCTCGGGACGGCCGGCTTCACGGCCGGGCTGGCGGTGCATCGCCTGGAGCACAATGGCCTGGCGCCGGAAAAAGGCCCGGTGATCGTGACCGGGGCGACCGGCGGCGTCGGCAGCCTGGCGGTGGATATGCTCGCCGGCCGGGGCTACCAGGTCACTGCGCTGACCGGCAAGGCGGAGGCAGCCGACTGGCTGCGCAGTCTGGGCGCCGCCGAGGTGCTGGTGCGCGGCCAGTTCGAAATGGGCACGCGACCGCTGGAAAAGGCGAGCTGGGCTGGCGCGGTGGACAACCTGGGCGGCGAGACGCTCGCCTGGCTGACCCGCACCATGGACTGGTGGGGGTCGATCGCCTGCATCGGCCTGGCCGAAAGCCACGAGCTGCACACCACGGTGATGCCGTTCATCCTGCGCGGCGCCAGCCTGCTGGGGGTCAACTCCGTGGCCACACCCCGGCCGTTGCGCCTCGAAGTCTGGCAGCGGCTGGCCGCCGGCCTGAAGCCCCGCCATCTCGAGCAGATCGGACAGCGCAGCGTCGGACTGTCCGAGCTGCCCGCGGTGTTCGGGGAGTACCTCGCCGGCCGGGTGCGCGGCCGCACGGTGGTGGACCTGCGCGCCTGACAGGCGGGCGCCGCCGTAGGAGCGGCTTCAGCCGCGACAGTCGCGGCTGAAGCCCTCCTACAGTCGCGGCTGAAGCCGCTCCTACAGTCGGGGCTGAAGCCCCTCCTACGGTAAGATGTGCGGCTACCTGATCACGGGAGCCATCCATGTCCGAAGCCCCATCCGCCGGAGCGCGTTTTCGCGCCGCGCTGGAGGTCGAACGCCCGCTGCAAGTGGTCGGTGCGATCAACGCCTACTCCGCGCTGCTCGCCGAGCGGGCGGGCTTCAGGGCGCTGTACCTTTCCGGAGCCGGCGTGGCCAACGCCTCCTTCGGCCTGCCGGATCTCGGCATGACCAGCCTGAACGACGTCTGCGAGGACATCCGCCGGATCACCGGCGCAAGCGCGCTGCCGCTGCTGGTGGACGCCGACACCGGCTGGGGCGCGGCCTTCAACATCGCCCGCACGGTGCGCGAGATGATCCGCGCCGGGGCCGCGGCACTGCACCTCGAGGACCAGGTCTCGGCAAAACGCTGCGGCCACCGCCCTGGCAAGGCGCTGGTGCCGGCCGAAGAGATGTGCGACCGGATCCGCGCCGCCGTGGACGGCCGGACCGATGAGGCCTTCGTCATCATGGCGCGCACCGACGCGCACGCCGTCGAGGGCCAGGCCCAGGCCGTCGAGCGGGCCCTGGCCTATGTCGAGGCCGGCGCCGACATGATCTTCGCCGAGGCGCTGACCACGCTGGACGAGTACCGCCAGTTCACTGACGCGGTGCACGTGCCGGTGCTGGCCAACATCACCGAGTTCGGCCGGACGCCGTTGTTCACCACCGCGGAGCTCGCCGAGGCAGGTGTGCGCCTCGCCCTTTACCCCTTGTCGGCGTTCCGCGCGATGAGTGCCGCGGCACTTGCCGTCTACCAGGCGCTGCGCCGCGACGGCACGCAGACATCGACGCTGGACACCATGCAGACCCGCACCGAGCTCTACGAGGTGCTCGGCTACCACGATTACGAGCGCAAGCTCGACGCGCTGTTCGCGGGTGACGGCGCCAACAGGCACAGCCAGGGAGACTGAACATGAGCAAGGACAAGAAGGCGGGCGGACTGGCCGGCATCACGGCCGGCGAAACCGCGATCTGCACGGTCGGCAAGGAAGGCGCCGGGCTGACCTACCGCGGTTACGACATCTACGACCTCGCCGCGCATGCACGCTTCGAGGAAGTGGCCTACCTGCTGCATTACGGCAGGTTGCCGGACCGGGCCGAGCTCGACGCTTATGTGCGAAGACTCAAGGGCATGCGGGCTCTGCCCCTGCCGCTCCGGCAGGCGCTGGAGGCCATTCCGGCCGACTCGCACCCGATGGACGTGCTGCGCACCGGCTGCTCGCTGCTCGGCAACCTCGAGCCGGAGGACGATTTTTCGCAACAGCTTGACGTCGCCGACCGGCTGCTGGCGGCCTTCCCATCGATCCTGATGTACTGGTGGCACTTCAACTCGGATGGCGCGCGCATCGACACGGTCACCGACGACGAAAGCGTCGCAGGGCACTTCCTGCATCTGCTGCACGGCGAGCCGCCATCGGAGTTCCACCGCCGCGTGCTCGACGTCTCGCTGATCCTGTATGCGGAGCACGAGTTCAACGCCTCGACCTTCACTGCACGGGTGATCGCCGCGACGCTGTCGGATTTCCACTCGGCGATCACCGGCGCGATCGGCGCCTTGCGCGGGCCGCTGCACGGCGGCGCCAATGAGGCCGCGATGGCGCTGATAGAGCGCTTCGACGACGCGATCGAGGCTGATCGGGGAGTACGCGCGATGCTGGCGGCCAGGCAGAAGATCATGGGCTTCGGCCACCGCGTGTACACCACTTCTGATCCGCGCAACAAGGTCATCAAGGAGTTTTCCCGCCAGCTCGCCGAAGAATGCGGTGACCGGGTGATCTTCGCGGTTTCCGAGGCCATCGAGAATGTCATGTTCGAAGAGAAGAAGCTGTTTCCGAACGCGGACTTCTATTCGGCCAGCGCGTATCGCTTCATGGGCATCCCGACGGCGCTGTTCACGCCGATCTTCGTCTGCTCCCGAACCACCGGCTGGTCGGCGCACGTCATGGAGCAGCGCGCCGACAACCGCCTGATCCGCCCGAGCGCGGACTACACCGGCCCCGGCCTGCAGGCCTGGACGCCGATCGAGGAGCGCGGCTGAGGTCGGCAACGAAACTTTTCCGAGGACCCATCATGTCCGGCATCGACATCCGTTCGGCGAAGCGTCCCCAACCAGACAAAGTGCTGGTGGACATCGCCGACTACGTCCACGACTATCCGATCACCAGTGCGGCGGCGCTCGAGACCGCGCGTTACTGCCTGATGGACACCCTGGCCTGCGCGTTCCAGGCGCTGGATTATCCCGCCTGCACCAAGCTGCTCGGGCCGGTGGTACCCGGCGCCACCCTGCCGGGCGGCGCCCGGGTTCCCGGCACGGCCTGGGAACTGGAGCCGGTACAGGCCGCGTTCAACATCGGCGCGCTGGTCCGCTGGCTGGATTTCAACGACACCTGGCTGGCGGCCGAGTGGGGCCACCCCTCCGACAACCTCGGCTCGATCCTCGCGGTGGCCGACTACCTGTCGCGCAGGCAGGCTGCCGAGGGCGGCGCGCCGATCAGGATGCGCCAGGTGCTCGAGGCGATGATCAAGGCGCACGAGATCCAGGGCGTGATCGCGCTGGAGAACAGCTTCAACCGGGT
>CAZOSZ010000134.1:0-3561 GCA_964582505.1 uncultured Ectothiorhodospiraceae bacterium
TGGCCACCGGCAACGGGCGCCTGCCCCGCAGATGCCCCGCAACCGCCAGCAGGTGGTCGGCCCTGCGAACCTCGCCATCGCCCGCCAGCGCGGCCTCGTCGGCGCAATGCTCGGGAACGATCAGCGTCCGGCCTGCGCGTGCCGCGGCAATCGCCGCACACAGCGTCGCGGTCACAGGACGGAGATTGCCGTCGAGCGACAGCTCGCCGATGAACTCGGTGACCTTCAATCCGCGCCGCGGAAGCTGCCCGGATGCCGCCAGCACGCCGAGCGCGATCGGCAGATCGAAACGACCGCCTTCCTTGGGGAGATCGGCCGGCGCGAGGTTCACGATCACCCTGCCGTCGGGAAACTTGAAGCCACAGGTGGCGAGCGCGGCCCGCACTCGGTCGCGGCTTTCCCGGACCGCCGTCTCCGGCAGGCCGACCACCGAGAACCCCGGCAGTCCGCCGCCTACGTAAGCCTCGACCGAGACCGGCACGGCCTCCAGGCCGCACTGCGCGCGGCTGTGCACTTTCGCCAGGGCCATGCCGGGTTCTCCGCGGGGACTGGCACGAGATTGGCGCCGCCATGCCGCGCCAGGAAGGCCTTGAATCGGATGATTCGTCAGGGATTGTCGGCGCGGTGGCAGCCGCAGGAGCGGCTTCAGCCGCGACTTGGCGGTAAGCGCGACTTGGCGGGATCGCGGCTGAAGCCGCTCCTACGTCCCGTCCGGGGGTTGCTCGAGAGCGGCGAGACGCGTCTCCATGGCCTCGAGCTTCTCGCGGGTGCGGCGGAGCACCGCCGATTGCACGTCGAACTCCTCGCGGGTGACCAGGTCGAGGCGCGCGAGACCGGCCTGTAACACGGCGCGGAAGTTCTCCTCGGCATCGGCCTGCAGGGCCTTCAGCCCGCCGGGCAGCGCTTCGGCAAGACGCCGGGCGAGTTCGTCTATCTGATTCGAATCCATCGGCCACTCCCGCCCCGCGATGGAGCATCGCGACTTGTTGCTTTGCACCATCGCGGTGCGACCGAGCCATCCCGCCGTCGCCGCAAGGGCCCCGCCCGCTGATTCAGCGGTGCTGGCACGCATCGTGCTAGGCGAGTACGACCGGGCCACACCGCCCGGACCTTTCACCGCACCGGGAGGATACAACCATGGGTCGTACCGCTTACCTGCTCGTGGCGCTCGGCCTGGTGGCCAGCCAGCCGGCAGTGGCCAGCGATTTTAGCGCGAACATCGGCGTGATGTCGGATTACGTTTTCCGCGGCATCAAGCAAAGCGATGCCGGGGCTTTCGGCGGATTCGACTGGGGAAAGTCAGGGTTCTACGCCGGCACCTGGGCCGCGGACGTCGGACAGGGACTCGAGTACGACCTTTACGCCGGCTACGGCGGCAGCGCGGGCGAATTCTCCTACGGTCTTGGCTACACGGGCTATTTCTACACCGATGACTTTGATGACACCTACCAGGAACTGAATCTGTCGGTCGGCTACGGCCCCGTCAGCGTCGACTACGCCCACGGCCGATATGACAACTTCGACGGCCCGAGCCAGGACTATGGGTTCCTGCTCGGAACCGTCGGGCACGAAGGCCTGTACCTTTCCTACGGCCGTTTCACGCGGGATTTCGACGGCGATTACTGGGAGGCCGGTTACGGCACCGAGCTGTCGGGCTTCGACCTCTCGCTCGCGGTGATCAGGAGCTCCAACGAACTGGTGCATCACCCGGCCGGCATATCCGGCGAGACCTACCTCGTGTTCACCATCGGCAAGACCTTCGAGCTGCGGTGAGCGCCATGAAACTCATCACCGCAATCATCAAGCCATTCAAGCTGGACGACGTCCGCCAGGCGCTGGCCGACGTCGGCGTCAAGGGCGTGACGGTCACCGAAGTGAAGGGCTTCGGCCGGCAGCGCGGCCACACCGAGCTCTACCGGGGCGCCGAGTACGTGGTCGATTTCCTGCCGAAGATGAAAGTCGAGGTCGCCATCGACGACGAACTGCTCGAGCAGGTCATCGAGGTCATCAGCAACACGGCGCGGACCGGCAAGATCGGCGACGGCAAGATCTTCGTCAGCCCGCTGGAACAGGTCGTCCGCATCCGGACCGGTGAAACCGGCCCGGACGCCGTCTGAGCAGGAGGGAGAGAACGTGGAACAGCTCACCGAACTCAGCTACGCGCTCGACACCTTCTACTTCCTGGTCTCCGGCGCCCTGGTGATGTGGATGGCCGCAGGCTTCACGATGCTCGAAGCGGGCCTGGTGCGCGCCAAGAACACCGCGGAGATCCTCACCAAGAACGTCGGCCTCTACTCGATCGCCTGCATCATGTACATGCTCTGCGGCTACGGCATCATGTACGGCGACGGCGGCGGTATCATCCCCGGCTTCGGCATGCTGGGCGCCAGCGACAATTCCGTGACCGACGTGGTGGCCGGCGGCGAGGACGCGCCCTACTACTCCAATCTCGCGGACTTTTTCTTCCAGGTGGTGTTCGTCGCGACCGCCATGTCGATCGTTTCGGGCGCGGTCGCGGAGCGGATGAAGCTTTGGTCCTTCCTGGCCTTCGCGGTAGTGATGACGGCGGTCATCTATCCGGTGCAGGGCTACTGGACCTGGGGCGGCGGCTTTCTCGACGAGCTCGGCTACTCCGACTACGCGGGCTCGGGTATCGTCCACCTGGCAGGTGCCTCGGCGGCGCTGGCCGGCGTGTTGGTGCTCGGCGCGCGCAAGGGCAAGTACGGCGCCGGCGGCGCGGTGCACGCGATCCCCGGCTCCAACCTGCCGCTGGCGACACTCGGAACCTTGATCCTCTGGCTGGGCTGGTTCGGCTTCAACGGCGGCTCCGAGCTGAAAGTCTCCGACGTCGAATCGGCCAACAACGTCGCGCTGGTGTTCACCAACACCAATCTGGCGGCGGCCGGCGGCCTGGTGGCGGCGCTGGTGCTCGCCCGGCTGTGGTTCGGCAAGGCCGACCTGACCATGGCGTTGAACGGCGCGCTCGCCGGACTGGTGTCGATCACGGCTGATCCGCTGTCGCCGACGCCGCTGCTGGCGACCTTCATCGGCATCGTCGGCGGCCTGCTGGTGGTCGGCTCGATCGTGGTGCTGGATCGCAAGCTGAAAGTCGACGATCCGGTGGGCGCGATTTCGGTGCACGGCACGGCCGGCATCTGGGGCGTGCTTGCGGTGCTGATCTCGAACGGCGAAGCCTCGTGGTCAGGCCAGCTCGTCGGCCTGCTGGTGATCTTCGCCTGGGTGTTCCTGGTCAGCCTGCTGGTGTGGCTGGCGCTCAAGGCGGTGGTCGGCATCCGCGTGTCGGAGCAGGAGGAGTACGAGGGCGTGGATTTGCACGAATGCGGTCTCGAGGCTTACCCGGAGTTCCTCAAGTCCGGCGACTGACTCCGGTTCCGGAACAGGCCAGGGATGGCCGCCTGACTGGCGGGGGACGGCCATGCCGTCCCCCGCTCTTGCTTGTTCGCCGGTTCCTGCATGGGCGGCGGCGCAATGCTAGACTCGGCCGGGCCGGTTTCTGGTCGCGGCAAGCTCGCTTCCCGCCGTAGGAGCGGCTTCAGCCGC
>CAZOSZ010000134.1:3661-6721 GCA_964582505.1 uncultured Ectothiorhodospiraceae bacterium
AGCCGCTCCTACCAGGACTGATGCCGTCACCGGGCGCCGGCTGCATCCAGGGGATCGCGGAGTACGAAAATGAAAATGGTCTGCGCCATCATCAAGCCCTTCAAGCTCGACGATGTCCGCGAGGCGCTTGCGGATCTCGGCGTCCAGGGCATAACTGTGACCGAGGTCAAGGGTTTCGGAAGGCAGAAAGGCCACACTGAGTTGTATCGTGGCGCGGAATACGTGGTGGATTTTCTACCCAAGGTGAAGCTGGAGCTGGCAGTGCCTGACGATGCCCTGGAGCGGGTCATCGAGTCGATCGTCAACACGGCTCGCACAGGCAAGATTGGTGACGGCAAGATCTTCGTCTACGATCTCCAGCAGGCGATCCGCATTCGCACCAGCGAGACCGACGAGAAGGCCCTGTAGTCCCGAGAGGAGCGTTGCCCGATGAAACGGACGCTTGCTGTACTGACTTGTAGTTGCCTGCTGCTGGCCGCCAATGCCGTGGCCAACGAGGTGTTCGTCACATACGACGCGCAGGGCAGGCCGATCTACACCGACCGGCCGATCTCCCCGCAATCGCAACAGCTCGCGGTGCGCTCCCGGCCGACCGATCCCGAAATGGTCGCTGCGGAGGAAGCCGAGCGGCTCGCGGTTGAGGCCGAGCGCCGGCAACGGGCCCAGGACGAGGCGCTGGTGGCGGGAGCGCAGGACAGCGAAGCAGCGCGTCGCCTGGAGGACTGCCGCCGGGCCCGCGAGGCCGTCGCGACCTACGAGACTGCGCAGCGGCTCTACGAGGACCTGCCCGACGGTGGCCGGCGCTACCTCTCCGACGAGGAACTGGAACGCGCCCGCGACGAGGCCCGCCAGGCGGTCGCCAGGTTCTGCACGCCGTAGGAGCGGCTTGACGCGGCGGTCTGTCGCGGCTTCAAGCCGCTCCTACGAGTTCAGGTCTCCCGCGGACCGGGGACAGGCCCCGATTCGGATGCGCTATACTGCGCGGCCCCGAATTCCCCCTTGGCTTGCTGCCCCCCCCGGGAGGCTCCGCGGATGAGCGAGGACCAGATCGAGGCCAATCGCCGGCTCTACGGAATCTCCCGCTGGAGCGACGGCTACTTCGACATTGGCAAGCGCGGCCGGCTGCAGGTGCGGCCGTTTCGCAACGGCGCCGAGATCGACCTCGTGGACCTGGTGCGCCGCGCCCGCCTGGCCGGGCTGTCTCCGCCGATCCTGTTCCGCTTCACCGACATCCTGCGCGACCGCCTGGACCGGCTGCATACCGCTTTTCGCAAGGCCATGGCCGACCGCGAGTACGATGGCCGCTACCGGGTGGTCTACCCGATCAAGGTCAACCAGCAGCGCAGCGTGGTGGACACGCTGGTCAGCCACGGCGGCGCGCGCGTCGGGCTGGAGACCGGCAGCAAGCCGGAACTGATGGCGGTGCTCGGGGTCTCGCCGCCCGGCGGCATGATCGTCTGCAACGGCTACAAGGACCACGAGTACCTGGAGCTGGCGCTGATTGCCCAGCGCCTTGGCCACGAGGTCTACATCGTGGTCGAAAAGCTCTCCGAACTCGACCGCATCATCCAGCTGGCGCGCGAGTTCGAGCTCGAGCCACGGCTGGGAATGCGGCTGCGGCTGTCGAGCGTCGGCGCCGGCAACTGGCAGGACACTGGCGGCGAGAAGTCCAAGTTCGGCCTGACCGCCGGTCAGCTGCTCGACGCGGCAGAGCGCGCCACGCAGGCCGGCATGGGCCACTGCGTGCGGATGCTGCACGTCCACGTCGGCTCGCAGGTGCCAAACCTGCGGGACATCCGTCGCGGCCTGACCGAGGCCGCCCGCGTCTATGTCGACCTGCGCGCGGCGGGTCTCGGGCTGGACCTGGTGGACGTCGGCGGCGGGCTCGGCGTGGATTACGAGGGCACCCGCTCGCGCAGCGCCAACTCGGTGAACTACACGATCGAGGACTATGCCCGCACGGTGGTAGAGACCATTTCCGACGTCTGCGCGGCGGCCGGCGAACCGTTGCCCGAGCTGGCCTCCGAGTCGGGCCGGGCGATGGCCGCCCAGCACGCCGTGCTGGTGACCAACGTGATCGACACGGACGTGCCCGCCAACATCCGGCCGGTCGAACCGCCCGTGGACAGCGGCCCCGAGGTGCGTGCCTTGTGGGACCAGTTCGAGCGGCTCGGCGACAGCTCGCCCGAGGAGGTCTATCGCGAGACCCAGCACCTGATGGCCGAGCTTCACCAGCGCTACATCGCCGGCGAGATCGACCTGAAGGAGCGCGCCCGCGGCGAGTCGCTGGCACGGGCCTTGATGCACGCGGTGCGCGACCGCCTGCTCACCCAGAGCAATCCGCCTCGCGCGATACTCGACGAGCTCAAGCAGATCACCGCCGACAAATTGTTCATCAACCTTTCGGTGTTCCAGTCGCTGCCCGACGTGTGGGCCATCGACCAGGTATTCCCGATCATGCCCGCACAGCGACTCGACGAGGTGCCGACGCGGCGCGGCGTGTTGCGTGACCTGACCTGTGACTCGGACGGCCGCATCGACCTGTACGTCGACGGCGAGGGCATCGAGCACAGCCTGCCGATCCACGCGCTTGGCGCCGACGAGGAGTACCTGCTCGCGGTGCTGATGGTCGGCGCCTACCAGGAGATCCTCGGCGATCTGCACAACCTGTTCGGCGACACCGGCAGCGTGGACGTCTACCTGTCCGCCTCGGGCGAGCCGGTGCTGGGCATGCCGCGCGGCGGCGACAGCGCCGAGCAGTTGCTGGCCTACGTGCATTTCGCGCCCGACGAACTGCGCGCCGCTTATGCCCGCAAGATCGCGGCGGCGGGGCTTGACGAAGAGGACCAGAGCTACTTTCTGCGAGCCCTGAGCGACGGTCTGTCCGGCTACACCTATCTGGAGGATTGATGGCGCTGCAAGTCGGTTTCGTCGGCCTCGGCGCGATGGGGCTGCCGATGGCGCGCAATCTGCATCGTGCCGGGCTGCTGGTCGCCGCCTGGAACCGCACGCGCGCCAAGGCGGACGCACTGGCCGCGGAGACCGGCGTGCAGGCCGCCG
>CAZOSZ010000135.1:0-6712 GCA_964582505.1 uncultured Ectothiorhodospiraceae bacterium
GACCCGAATCTATACGATCGCCGCTATACACATCGAAAATCTTGGATTCTGTCAAATTCGCCCCCCCTGCAGAGCGGACGACTTCGAGCAGCGACTGCACCTCGATCTGCTTTGGAACCAACATCGCGATGTCGCGACGAATCGACGGATAGCGCGACAGCTCCCGAAAGCTCGGCAACTCTGCAGCGAACGCCGTTTCCTCGTCCAGCTCCCATAAAACCGGAATCAGGTCCAGATCCAGTTCGCGCACCAGCCGCGGATGCAGGGCGCCGATCCAGCCGGCGACGCGGTCCTGCTGCACGATCCGCGCGCACTGGCCGGGATGCAGCGCCGAATGCGCCAGTGGCTCGAACCGCCACTCCAATCCACCGAGCGCCAGCAAGGCTTCCACATCGCCCTTGGCATCGAAAAAATCCGCCGTGGCGGCCGGCACGCCCCACTGCTCCGGCAGCCGTCGCCCGGCGATCAGGCCACTGACGGTATTTAACTGCTTTAATTCATTGCCTTCCAGGATAAATCTCAGACCCTGCTCGAAGATCCGGACCCGTCCCTGACGGCGGCTCAGGTTGCGCTGCAAGGCCTGCAGCAGACCCGGCCAGAGTGACACGCGCATGTGGCTTAGCTCCGAGGAAATCGGGTTTGCCAGCGGCAGCGATTCGACGCCGGGAAACAGCGTCGCCTGCAGTGGCGGGTCCACGAAGCTGTAGGTCACGACCTCCTGGTAGCCACGCCCGACCAGCAGGTCGGCGATCCGCGTGCCGGGCACGCGGTGCTCGCTCGCGCGGCCGAGCACCGCGCCGCCTGCTCCCCTCGCCTCGGGGAACTGGTCGAAGCCATAAACGCGTGCCACTTCCTCGATCAGGTCGACCTCGATGCGCAGGTCGAAGCGGTGCGAAGGTGGCGTGGCCTGCCAGCCATCCGCGGTTCGCGTGACGGCCATCCCCAGCCCCTCGAGGATCCGCTCCACATCGGCATCGGGCACGGCATGGCCGAGCAGTGCGGTGAGTCGCCCCCGCCGCAAGCCCACCGGCGTGCGTTGCGGCAGTTCTGCCTCGGCAACGCGCTCGCTCACCGGGCCCGGTTGCCCGCCGGCCACTTCCAGGAGCAGGGCGGTGGCCCGTTCTACGGCACGGCGCTGCTGCCCGGAATCGACGCCCCGCTCGAAGCGCATCGAGGCATCGGTGTGCAGTCCGAGACGCCGCGCGCGACCCGCGATTGCCAGCGGTGCGAAAAACGCCACTTCGAAGAATACGTCGCGCGTTTCCGCGGACACGCCGGAAGCCTCGCCGCCCATGATTCCGGCCACCGCCCGCGGGCCGCCGTGGTCGGCGATCACCAGCATGTCGGACTGCAGGGCCACTTCGCGGCCGTCGAGCAGTGTGATCTGCTCACCCGGCGCGGCGTGTCGCACGATGATTCCGCCGCGCAGCGTCGCCATGTCGAAACCGTGCATTGGCTGGCCGAGCTCGAGCATCACCAGGTTAGTGACATCCACCACCGGATGGATCGGCCGCAAGCCGGACCGGCGCAGCTTTTCCACCATCCACAGTGGCGTGACCGCATCCGGGCGGATGCCGCGAATCACGCGGCCGACGAAGCGCGGGCAGGCCTGGGGGGCGTGCACCTCGATCGGCAACTCGTCGGCATTGGCCACCGGCACCGGCGCAATCATCGGGCCCCGGAGCGGCATGTCATTGAGCAGCGCCACCTCGCGGGCGATACCCAGCACGCTGAAGCAGTCGCCGCGATTGGGCGTCAGGTCGACGTCGATGATCGCATCATCGAGGCCAAGCCATGCGCGCAGCTCCGCCCCGACCGGGGCGTCGGCCGGCAATTCCCACAGACCGGCATGACTTTCGCCAAGTCCCAGCTCGCGCAACGAGCACAGCATCCCCTCGCTCGCCACGCCGCGCAGCCGGGCGTGCTTGATCTTCAGCCCGCCCGGCAGCTCGCCGCCGACCAGCGCCAACGGGGCCTTCATGCCGACATACACGTTCGGCGCGCCGCAGACGACCTCGAGCGCTCCGGCAGCGCCGGCGTCGACGCGACAGACCGTCAGCTTGTCGGCATCCGGATGAGGCCGGACCGCCTCGACCTGGCCGACCACCACTGAGGAGAACGGCGGCGCCGCGGGTGCCGTGCCGTCCACCTCCAGGCCGGCCATGGTCAGCTGCTCCACCAGGCGGGCGGTGTCGACCGGCGGGTCGACCCATTCCCGGAGCCAGCGCTCGCTCAACTTCATCGCACCGCCCCTTGCCTGAACTGCCTCAGAAACCTCAGGTCGTTGTCGAAAAACAGCCGCAGGTCGTTGACTCCGTAGCGCAGCATCGCCAGTCGCTCGGCCCCCATGCCGAAGGCATAGCCGGTGAACTCCTCAGCGTCGATGCCGCCGAACTCGAGGACCCGGGGGTGCACCATGCCGCAGCCGAGCACCTCGAGCCAGCCCTCGCCCCACTCCACGTCGACTTCCGCCGAGGGCTCGGTGAACGGGAAGTACGAGGGCCGAAAGCGCAGCCGGACCTTGCGCTCGAAGAAGCGCTCCAGAAAGTCGTGCAGCACCGCCTTCAGGTGCGCGAAGCTCACGCCGCGGTCCACCAGCAGGCCCTCGAGCTGGTGGAACATCGGCGAATGGGTCTGGTCGGAATCGCAGCGATACACACGGCCCGGCGCGATCAGCCGGATCGGGGCGCCGTCGCGGCGCATCGAGCGGATCTGCACCGGCGAGGTGTGCGTACGCAGCAGCCGGCCGTCGCCGAAATAGAAAGTGTCATGCATCGCCCGCGCCGGGTGATGCTCGGGGATGTTCAGCGCTTCGAAGTTGTGGAACTCGTCTTCGACCTCGGGTCCGGTGTGCACTTCGAAGCCGGCCTGCAGGAAAATCGCCTCCATGCGGCGCAAGGTGCGGGTGATCGGATGCAGTCCGCCGGTCTCCTCGCCGCGCCCGGGCAGGGTCACGTCGAGGCGCTGCGAGTCGATCGTGGACTGCTCGTATTGCGCCTCCAGCGCCGCACGGCGCTCAGCAAGCGCGGCGCCGAGCGCCTGCTTGGCCTCGTTGATCACCTGCCCGGCCGCGGGTCTCTCGTCGGCCGACAGGCGGCCGAGGCCCTTCAGCAGCTCCGTCAGGAGCCCTTTTTTGCCGAGATACCTGACGCGGACCTCGTCGAGGCCGGGCAGGTCGGCGCAGGCGGCGATCTCTTTGCGCCCGCGTTCCAGCAGTGCTGCTATGTCGCGGCTGAAGCCGCTCCCACCGTTTTTCACCTGCTCCCCCTGCAAAACAAAAAGGGAAAGACCCCGGCGGGCCTTTCCCCTTCGCGCCGTCGCCGCGTTGCCTGGCATCGCGGCGGCTGGATCAGTCCGTGACGGCTTACGCGGCGAGTGCGGCCCGGGCCTGTTCGGCGACCTGGCCAAACGCCTCGGGCTCGAACACCGCCATGTCGGCCAGCACCTTGCGATCCAGCTCGATGCCGGCCTTCTTCAGGCCGTCGATCAGGCGGCTGTAAGACAGGCCGTGGGTGCGGGCACCGGCATTGATTCGCACGATCCACAATGCGCGAAATTCGCGCTTGCGGGCCTTGCGGTCACGGTACTGATACTGGCCGGCCTTGGTCACCGACTGCTTGGCGACCCGGAAGCTCTTGCGGCGCTGGCCGTAGTGGCCCTTGGCCTTCTTCAGGATCTTCTTGTGACGGGCGCGGGCCGTGACGCTACGCTTGACTCTGGCCATGGCTCACCTCCTCAGGCGTACGGGAGCATCTTGCGGACGGCCTTGACGTCGCTCTCGGCCACCAGCTCGGTGGACCGGAGATGACGTTTCCGCTTGGTGCTCTTCTTGGTGAGGATGTGATTGAGGTGCGACTGGCCGCGCTTGAAGCCGCCGCCACCCGTTGGACGGAACCGCTTCGCGGCGCCGCGATTGGTCTTCATCTTGGGCATGTCTGTACTCCTGTTTTGGCCTGGTCGGGCTCACGGCCCTGCAGGCGTAGCGGCGGCCTCCGGTTTTCAGCCCCTTGGTCCGCGCTCACTTTTTCTTGGGCGTCAGCACCATGGTCATCTGGCGCCCTTCCATCTGCGGGAACTGCTCGACCGTCGCCAGTTCGACGAGGTCGTCCCGCACCCTTTCGAGGAGCTTGGCACCCAGGTCCCTGTGTGCCATCTCCCGGCCACGGAACCGCAAGGTTACCTTGGCCTTGTCTCCCGACGTCAAAAACCGGATGAGGTTCTTCAGCTTGACCTGGTAATCCCCTTCCTCGGTTCCCGGCCGGAATTTCACTTCCTTGACCTGGATCTGCCGCTGCTTCTTCTTCGCGGCCTGGCTCTTCTTGTTCTGTTCGAAGACGAACTTGCCGTAGTCCATCACCTTGCAGACCGGAGGCTCCGCGGTCGGAGCCACTTCGACGAGGTCCAGCCCTTCTTCCACCGCCAGCCTCAGGGCTTCCTCGCGGCTCATGATGCCGAGCTGCCCGCCGTCCGAGCCGATGATCCTCAGTTGTGGCGCGCCGATGTCCTCGTTGCGCCTGACGCGTTTGGACGCTGTGATGCGTCAATCCTCCATAACAGACCGGCCGCGCATCGCAACCTGCCGCGCGAGGAAACCCTGGAAGTCATCGATGCTCATCGACCCCAGGTCCTCGCCGGCGCGCGAACGCACGGCCAGCGTACCAGCCTCCCTCTCCCTGTCACCCGCGACCAGGAGGAAGGGCACCTTTTGCAGAGTATGCTCGCGGATTTTAAAGCCGATCTTCTCGTTTCTCAAGTCCGCGTCCACTCGAAATCCCTGATTCCTTAAGGATTTGGCCACGGAAGCCACGTATTCGGCCTGCCGATCGGTGATATTCAGGGCCACCGCCTGCACCGGCGCCAGCCAGGCCGGGAAGCGCCCCTCGTAATGCTCGATCAAAATGCCGAAAAATCGCTCCAGCGAGCCGAGCAGGGCCCGGTGGATCATGATCGTCCGACGCCGCTCGCTGTTTTCCGCGACGTATTCCATGCCGAAGCGCTCCGGCAGGTTGAAATCCAGCTGCACCGTCGAGCACTGCCACTTGCGGCCGATCGCGTCCTCGATCTTCAGGTCGATCTTCGGCCCGTAGAAGGCGCCGCCGCCCTCGTCGAGGATGTAGTCCAGCCGCTTGCGCTCCAGCGCGCCCTTGAGCGCCGCAGTTGCCTTGTCCCAGATCTCCTGGGAGCCGACCGCCTTGTCCGGCCGGGTCGAGAGGGCCACCTCGTAGTTCGAGAAGCCGAAATCGCCCAGCATCTCGAGCGTCAGGTCGAGGACCCGGACGACTTCCTCCTCGATCTGCTCCTCGCGGCAGAACACGTGGGCGTCGTCCTGGGTGAAGCCGCGCACCCGCAACAGGCCGTGCAGCGCACCGGACATCTCGTGGCGGTAGACCGTGCCGAGTTCCGCCCAGCGCATCGGCAGCTCGCGGTAGGAGCGCAGCCGGTCCTGGTAGACGAGGATGTGGAACGGGCAGTTCATCGGCTTGAGCTGGTAGGGCTGGCCGTCCTCTTCCATCGGCCTGTACATGGACTCGCGATAGAAGTCCGTGTGGCCGGAGGTGTGCCACAGCTCCTCGAGCGCGATGTGCGGGGTGTACAGCAGCTCGTAGCCGGCGGCGACGTGCCGTTCGCGCCAGTAATCCTCGACGATGCGCCGGATCCGGGCGCCCTTCGGGTGCCAGAACACCAGGCCGCCGCCCGCGTCGTCCTGGATGCTGAACAGGTCCAGCTCGCGGCCGATGCGGCGGTGATCGCGCTTCTCGGCCTCCTCCAGGCGCGTCAGGTAGGCCTTGAGCGCCTTGGCGTCCGGCCAGGCCGTGCCGTAGATCCGCTGCAACTGCTCATTGCGCGCATCGCCGCGCCAGTAGGCGCCGGCCACCCTGGTCAGCTTGAAGGCCTTCAGCAGTCCGGTGCGCGGCACGTGCGGGCCGCGGCAGAGGTCCTTGAAGTCCCCCTGGCCGTACAGGCTGATCTCCTCGCCGGCGGGGATCTCCTCGATGATCCGGGCCTTGTACTCCTCGCCGATGCCGCGGAAGAAGGCCACGGCCTCGTCTCGTGGCACGACCTCGCGATGCACCGGCTGGTCGGCCTCGGCGAGCTCCGTCATGCGGGCCTCGATGACCTCGAGGTCCTCCGGGGTAAAGGCGCGCTCGAAAGCGAAGTCGTAATAGAAACCGTCCTCGATCACGGGGCCGATGGTCACCTGGGCCCTCGGAAAGAGCTGCTTGACGGCCTGGGCGAGCAGGTGCGCGGTGGAATGGCGAATGATCTCGAGGCCGTCTTGGTCACGGCCGGTGACGACCGCCACCCGGGCGTCGGACTCGATCCGGAACGAGGTGTCCACCAGCCGGTCGTCCACGCGGCCGGCGACCGCGGCCTTGGCGAGACCCGGTCCGATGTCGGCGGCCAGCTCGGCGACCGTCACGGGCGCGTCGAAGCGGCGCTGACTGCCGTCAGGGAGCGTGATGATCGGCATGGAAACTCTTGCTGCTCAGAATCGCGCGCCACGCTCCCGATGGGCGCCCCAGGGGGGCCCGCGCCGGGGCGTGGCATTTGCGGTGTTGGTAGGCGCGGGCGGGTTTGAACCGCCGACCCCTACGATGTCAACGTAGTGCTCTACCACTGAGCTACGCGCCTGTTTCAGGGGCGCAGAGAATACCGGCGATGCCCTGCGTGGGCAAGCACTTTGCCGGCAGGAGGGTCGGCTTGTAGGAGC
>CAZOSZ010000136.1:0-6707 GCA_964582505.1 uncultured Ectothiorhodospiraceae bacterium
GGCGCGAAGAAGCGGCCCTTCTACCACGTGGTGGTGACCGACAGCCGCAACCGGCGGGACGGGCGCTACATCGAGCGGCTCGGTTTCTTCAATCCGATCGCGACCGGCAAGGAAGAGCCCTTGAAGCTCGACCTCGAGCGGGTGCAGTACTGGCTTGGCCAGGGCGCGCAGCCTTCCGACCGTGTCGCGGACCTGATCAAGCGCTGCCAGAAGCAGGCCGCCTGAGGCGGGCTGGGAGCTGCCCGGGCGGGCGGCAGGGGTCATGACCGGGCAACGGCGGGTGATCCTCGGCCAGGTGAGCGGGCTCTTCGGGGTTCGCGGCTGGGTGAAGCTCTGGTCGTTCACCGATCCGGTCGAGAACCTGCTCGGCTACGGCGAACTCGAACTGGGCCAGCTGGGCCACTGGCACGCGGCGCGGCTGGTCGAGGGGCGGCGGCATGGCGAGGGCCTGGTCGGCCGTTTCGAGGGCTGCGAGGACCGCGACCAGGCGGCGTTGCTGGTGGGCGCCGAGCTGGCAGTGCCGCGGGAGCGGCTGCCGCAGGCGCCGCCGGGCGAATATTACTGGGCCGACCTGGAAGGGCTGGAGGTCGTGACCACCACGGGCGTGCGGCTCGGCCGGGTCGAGCAGATGATGGCCACCGGGGCGAACGACGTGATGGTGGTCTGCGGCGAACGCGAGCGGCTGGTACCGTTCGTGCCGGGGCGGTTCGTTGAACGGGTGGACCTGGAAGGCGGCCGAATCGTCGTCGACTGGGACCCGGATTTCTGAGGGCGCGGCGGCATGCACTTCGAAGTGGTGACGCTGTTCCCGGAGGCGGTCGGGCTGCTCGGCCGATTTGGCGTGCTGGGGCGCGCGCTGGAACGCGGGCTGCTTGAGCTCGGCACTGTGGATCCGCGCGAATTCGCGACCGATCCACACCGCAGTGTGGACGACCGGCCTTACGGTGGCGGCCCCGGAATGGTAATGACGGTCGAGCCGCTGCGAAGCGCGATTCGCGCGGCCCGGCAAAGGCTGCCGCACGGCAGCCGTACGGTGGTGCTCTCGCCGCAGGGCAGGGTGTTCGACCAGGCGGTGGCGCGGGAGTACAGCGGGCTGCCCGGGCTGTTGTTGGTGGCGGGCCGCTACGAGGGCATGGACGAGCGGCTGATCCGCATGGAAGCAGACGAGGAATTGACGGTCGGCGACTTCGTGTTGAGCGGGGGCGAGCTCCCGGCGATGCTGGTGATCGACGCGGTCGCGAGGCTGGTGCCGGGCGTGCTTGGCGACCAGGCCTCGGCGGAGCAGGACTCTTTCGCGGACGGTCTGCTGGACTGCCCGCACTATACGCGGCCGGAGACGGTCGAGGGCCGGGGGGTGCCGCCGGTGCTGCTGTCAGGCGACCACCAGGCGATCCACCGCTGGCGCCTGAAGCAGGCGCTGGGGCGAACCTGGACGCGCCGCCCGGAGCTGCTGGCGGGGCGGGAACTGAGTGCCGAGCAGCGGGCGCTGCTGGATGAATACATGGCCGAGCGGGCGACCGACGGCGCGGATTGAACGGACCCAAGCCTGGATGCGGGTGAAGACCATGAGCAACATCATCGAAGAACTGGAAAAAGAGCAGATTCAGCGGGAAGTCCCCGACTTCGCGCCCGGCGACACCGTGGTCGTCCAGGTCAAGGTCAAGGAAGGCAGCCGCGAGCGCCTGCAGGCCTTCGAGGGCGTGGTGATCGCCCGCCGGAACCGCGGCCTGAATTCCGCCTTCACGGTGCGCAAGGTGTCCCACGGCGAGGGCGTCGAGCGGGTGTTCCAGACCCACAGCCCGGCGATCGCGGCAATCGAGATCAAGCGCCGCGGCGATGTGCGCAGGGCCAAGCTCTATTACCTGCGCGATCGCACCGGCAAGGCCGCCCGGATCAAGGAAAAGGTCTGAGGACGCGGGCGCCTGAGTGATGGCGCTTGGCGGCATGCTCGGTCCGTTTCGCCTCATCTGGCGCCTGCTGGACGGCGTGCGCCGGGTGGTGCACCTGTTCCTCATGTTGCTGGTGCTGGCGGCGTTTCTCGCCGTACTGGCGAGTCGGCCGCTCAAGCTGCCGGACGCCTTCGTGCTGGTGGTCAGCCCTGAGGGCGAGCTGGTCGAACAGTATGCCGGCGACCCGCTGACCCGTTCGATCGACGGCGCACGCGGCCTGGCGCGCTCCCAGACGCTGCTCGCCGAGCAGGTCCAGGCGATCGAACAGGCGGCGGGCGACAGGCGTGTCAAGGCGGTCCATCTCGACCTGAACGGTTTTTCCGGTGGCAGCCTCGACAAGCTCGCCCGCCTGGCAGCCGCGTTGCGGCGTTTCCAGGAGCAGGGCAAGCCGGTGGTGGCCTCGGCCGGCGGTTTCGGCCAGCCGCAGTACTACCTCGCCGCCGGCGCGGATGAACTCTACATGGACCCGTTCGGCGGCATCCTGTGGCAGGGATTCGGCGCCTACCGGCCCTACTTCCGCGAGGCGCTCGAGAAGCTTTCGCTCGACTGGTACGTGTTCCGCACCGGCGAGTTCAAGAGCTTCGCCGATGCTTTCATCCGCGACGACATGTCGGCGGCCGAGAAGCAGGAGCTGGCGACGGTGCTCGACGGCCTGTGGACCGCCTGGCGGGACCACGTGGCGGGCGGCCGCGGGCTCGAGTCCGCGGATCTGGAACGCTACATGGACGAGTTCCTGCCGCGGCTGCGGGCCGCGGGCGGCGACCTCGCGCAACTCGCGCTCGACGCCGGCCTGGTGGACGGGCTGTGGACCGCCGACGAAGTCGAGCAGCGTCTCGTCGAACTCGGCGGCCGGGATCGCGACGGCAGCTACTCGGGGGTGACTGCCGAGGAGTACCTTGCCGTGCAGCTCGCCAGGCCCTCGGTATCGAAGTCCGGCCGGCCCGCCGTCGGACTGATCGTTGCGCAGGGTGACATCCTGCCGGGTCATCAGCCGCCCGGCAACATTGGCGACGAGTCGCTGCGGGACCTGCTGCGAGAGGCGCGCGAGGACGCCTCGGTGCGGGCGCTGGTGCTGCGGGTGGACAGTGGCGGCGGCAGCCAGTTCGCCTCCGAGGCCATCATGCGCGAGCTCGAGCTGGTGCGCGATGAAGGCAAGCCGGTGATCGTCTCGATGGGCGGCGTGGCGGCCTCGGGCGGCTACCTGGTGTCACTGCCGGCCGATGAGATCTGGGCCCATCCCACCACCGTCACCGGCTCGATCGGCGTGGTGGCCGCGTTTCCGAATTTCGAACGCCTGCTCAAACGGCTCGGCGTGACCGTGGACGGTGTCGGCACGCATCGGCTGAGCGGCGATTTCCGCTTCGACCGCGCGCTCGGCGAGGAGGCCCACGAGATCGTCGAGCTGATGGTGGAGGGGGCCTATGACCGGTTCCTCCGCCAGGTCGCGCAGGCCCGCGACTTGCCACGGGACGAGTTGCGGCAGATCGCCGACGGCAGAATCTGGCTTGGCGAGGCGGCGTACGAGCTCGGCCTGGTCGACCGGATCGGCACGCTCGACGAGGCGCTCGATGCGGCCGCCGAGCGGGCCGGCCTGGGGGAGCACTTCCGCGTCCGGCTGATCGAGGCCGAACTGGGCTTCAGGGACAGCCTGATGATCCGGATATTCACCGGATTCGCGCGGCTCGGCTTCACCGCCTGGCCGAAGTCCTGGCTGGAGCGGCTGCCCGGCGAGCTGCGCGGACTGGCCGCCGAAATCGAGCGGCTCGGCGGATTCGCCGACCCGCGCGGCCTGTATTACCACTGCCTCTGCCCGCGGTTGTAGGAGGGGCTGCAGGAGGGGCTTCAGCCCCGATCCCACAACCGGTCGCGGCTGAAGCCGCTCCTACAGACACCGCCTGCGAGATCCCGCCCTCAGGCCCAGTCGAGGATCACCTTGCCGGACTGGCCGGACCCCATGGTGCGAAAGCCCTCCAGATAGTCGTCGGCGCTGAAACGATGGGTGATCACCGGGCTGACATCCAGGCCGCTCTGCAGCATGCTGGCCATCTTGTACCAGGTCTCGAACATCTCGCGGCCGTAGATGCCCTTGATGGTCAGCCCCTTGAAGATCACCTGGTTCCAGTCGATCGCCGTTTCCTCGGGCGGGATGCCGAGCAGCGCCACGCCGCCGCCGTGATGTAACGTGCGCAGCATGTCGCGGAAGGCCTGCGGGTTGCCGGACATCTCGAGGCCGACGTCGAAGCCTTCCTGCATCTCCAGTTCCCGCATCACTTCGTCGAGCGGCTGGCGGGTGACGTTGACCGCGCGGGTCGCGCCCATTTTCCTCGCCAGATCCAGCCGGTAGTCATTGACGTCGGTGATCACGACGTGGCGCGCGCCGACGTGGCGCGCGATCGCTGTGGCCATGATGCCGATCGGCCCCGCCCCGGTGATCAGCACGTCCTCGCCGACCAGATCGAAGGACAGCGCGGTGTGCACCGCATTGCCCAGCGGATCGAGGATCGAGGCGACCTCGTCGCTGATCGCGTCCGGCAGCTTGAAGACATTGCTCGCCGGAATGCACAGGTATTCGGCGAAGCAGCCCTGGCGGTTGACACCCACGCCGACGGTGTTGCGGCACAGATGGCGCCGTCCGGCGCGGCAATTGCGGCAATGGCCGCAAGTCAGGTGGCCCTCGCCGGACACGCGGTCGCCGGGCACGATGCCTTGCACCTCGCTGCCGACCGCCTCGATCCGGCCGACGAACTCGTGGCCGGTCGCCATCGGCACCGGGATGGTCTTCGCCGCCCACTCGTCCCAGTTGTAGATATGCATGTCGGTGCCGCAGATCGCCGTCTTGCTGACGCGGATCAATACGTCGTTCGGGCCCGGCTCCGGGCGGCGAATGTCCTGCATCCAGATCCCTGGTTCGGCCCTGGCCTTGACGAGCGCGCGCATGGTGGACTCCGGTGGCATGTTCAGGCGATTTTTCGGGCGATTCGACGAGCGTGGCGTGCGGCGGCTCAGTGGATCACACCGAGTTCCCGGCCGACCTTGGCGAACGCGGCGAGCGCGCGTTCCAGGTCGCTCAGCGAATGGCCGGCGGACATCTGGGTGCGGATCCTGGCCTGGCCGTGTGGCACGACCGGGTAGGAGAAGCCGATCACGTACACGCCTTCCTCGAGCAGCCGCTCGGCCATGGCGCTGGCCAGCTTCGCGTCGCCAAGCATCACCGGGATGATGGGGTGCGAACCGGGCTTCAGCTCGAAGCCCAGCGCACTCATCCGCTCGCGAAAGAAATGCGCGTTGTCCCACAGCCGGCGCCTGTGTTCCGTGCCGGCTTCCAGCAGTTCCAGCACGCGGATCGAGGTGGCGGCGATCACCGGCGCCACGGTGTTGGAGAACAGGTAAGGACGCGAGCGCTGCCGCAGCCACTCGACGATCGGGCCGCGCGCTGCGACAAAGCCGCCCGAGGCGCCGCCCAGCGCCTTGCCGAGCGTACTGCTGATGATGTCCACGCGCCCCAGCACGCCTTGCCGCTCGTGGGTACCGCGGCCGGTGGGCCCGAGAAAGCCGGTGGCGTGGCAGTCGTCGATCATCACCAGCGCGTCGTAGCGGTCGGCAAGCTCGCAGATCCGCCCGAGCTCGGCGATCGTGCCGTCCATCGAGAACACGCCGTCGGTGGCGATCAAGCGCACCCGCGCATCGGCCGCCTCCCGGAGCCTGGTCTCGAGGTCGGCCATGTCATTGTGCCGGTAGCGGTGGCGCTGCGCCTTGCAAAGGCGGATGCCGTCGATGATCGAGGCGTGGTTGAGCTCGTCGCTGATCACCGCGTCCTCCGCGCCGAGCAGCGCCTCGAACAGCCCGCCGTTGGCGTCGAAGCAGGACGAATAGAGGATCGTGTCGTCGGTGCCGAGGAAGGCGCTGATGCGCCGCTCGAGTTCCTTGTGCGGCGCCTGCGTGCCGCAGATGAATCGCACCGAGGCCATGCCGTAGCCGTAGCGGTCCAGCGCCTCGTGTGCCGCGGCGATCAGCTCGGGGTGATTGGCCAGCCCGAGGTAATTGTTGGCGCACAGGTTGATGACCTCGCGCCCGCCCGCGAGGCTGATGCTGGCTTGCTGCGGCGACTCGATGACGCGTTCGGACTTGTACAGGCCCTGCGAGCGGAGCGCCGCCAGGTCCGAGGTCAGGCGGTCGAGAAGCGGCGGATTCATGGCGGGTCCCTGCGGTGGCGAAGCGCGAATTATAGCAACCGCCCGGGGCCGCAAGCCCGGTGCGCTGCGCTACACTGCGCGCATGGCTGTGGACGAGACCCGGCTCGACCGGTGGCTGTGGGCGGCGCGCATTTTCAAGACCCGAGGCCTGGCTCAGGAGGCAATCGCCGGCGGTCGCGTGCATCTTAACGGCCAGCGCAGCAGGGCGGCGCACCCCCTGCGGCCGGGCGACCGGCTGGAAGTCAGCCGCGGCGAGCAACGCCTTGAACTGGTCGTGCTGCAGCTGGCGACGCGTCGCGGCCCGGCCAGCGTGGCACGCGAGCTGTATGCCGACCGCATTGCGCCCGAAAACTTGGAGCAGTTCACGCGCGATTTCTCTTCCTACCGCCTGGATGAAGTGATGGCCGACTGGAAGCCGTACAACCAGGTTGTCAGCAATGCCATCGAGGCGTTTAAGAACGGACGACCAGTCAGCGACTAGTATCAGTTTGAACGGTTCTTCTTTATGAAGATCGCTTCTTTCTCAAGTCGAGAATCTGGACTAATGGGGTTGGATCGGAGCATT
>CAZOSZ010000137.1:0-6694 GCA_964582505.1 uncultured Ectothiorhodospiraceae bacterium
TCGCGGCTGAAGCCGCTCCTACGGGGTCGCGGCTGAAGCCGCTCCTACGGGAGCGCGGATGGCCCGGATCATCGTGCGGCGCGCAGCAGCTCGTTGATGCTGACCTTGGCGCGGGTGGCGGCGTCGACGCGCTTGACGATCACCGCGCAGGCGAGGCTGCAGCGGCCCTCGCTGGAGGGCAGGGTGCCGGGCACGACCACGGCCCCGGCAGGCACGCGGCCGTAGCTGATCTCGTCGCGTTCGCGATCGTAGATGCGCGTGCTTTGGCCGATGAACACGCCCATCGAGATCACCGCTCCTGCCTCGACCACCACCCCCTCGACCACCTCGGAGCGCGCGCCGATGAAACAGTTGTCCTCGATAATGGTCGGGCTGGACTGCAGCGGCTCGAGCACGCCGCCGATGCCGGCGCCACCGGAGAGGTGCACGTTGGCGCCGATCTGTGCACAGGAGCCGACCGTCGCCCAGGTGTCCACCATGGTGCCCGGTCCGATCCACGCGCCGATGTTGACGTAACTCGGCATCAGCACGGCATCCGGGGAAATGTAGGCGCCGCGACGCACGGTTGCCGGCGGCACGATGCGCGCGCCGGCGAAGCGAAAGGCGTTTTCATCGTAGCCGGAGTACTTCAGCGGCACCTTGTCCCAGCCGCGCAACGCACCCATTTCCAGCAGCCGGTTGTCCTCGATGCGAAAGGACAGCAGCACCGCCTTTTTCAGCCACTCGTTGACCTGCCAGACGCCGTCAATCTTCTCGGCCACCCGCTCGCGGCCGTCGTCGAGGGCATCGATCGCCTCCGCCACCGCCTGCCGGATGTCCGCCGGCGTGTCCGCCGGCGTGTAACTCGACCGATGCTCCCAGGCCGCCTCGATGGTTTCCTGCAGCGTGCTCATTGGCTTCCCCGCGGTCGATTCACCCTGGTTGTTCATCGCGACAGCGTGGCAGCATAGCGCGCAATGCGCCGCGCGGCCTCGATGCATTCTTCCAGCCCCGCCACCAGGGAGACGCGCACCCGGCGCAGGCCCGGGTTGCCGCCGGCGTGGGCGCGCGACAGGTACCGGCCCGGCAGCACGGTGACATGCTCGGCGGCGAACAGCCCGCGGGCGAAGGCCTCGTCGTCACACGGCGTCTCCATCCACAGGTAGAACGCGGCAGCCGGACGCTCCACCGGCATGACCGCAGCAAGGATCGGCAGCACCGCGTCGAATTTCTGCTGGTACAGGCGCCGATTGTCGCGGGCATGCCGGTCATCGGCCCATGCCGGTACGCTGGCGAGCTGCACCATCTCGGGGACGGCACAACCGTGGTAAGTGCGGTACAGCCGGTAGTCAGCCATGATCCGCGGGTCGCCGGCGACGAACCCGGAGCGCAGGCCGGGCACGCTTGAGCGCTTCGACAGGCTGTGAAACACCGCGCAGCGCTCGAAGCGGTCATTGCCCGCCCGCAGGCAGGCGCCGAGCAGCCCGGGCGGCGGCGCCTGCTCGTCGAGGTAGATGTCGGCATAGCACTCGTCGGAGGCGACTACGAAACCCCAGCGATCCGACAAGGCCAGCACGCGCAGCAGGTAGGCCTCGTCCATCACTGCGCCGGTCGGGTTGCCCGGGGTACAAAGGAACAGGATTTTGCAACGCGCCCACAGCGCGTCGGGCACGGTGTCGAGATCCGGCAGGTAGGCGTTCGCCGCGGTGGTGTCGAGGTACCGCGGCTCGGCCCCGGCCAGCAGGGCCGCGCCCTCGTAGATCTGGTAGAAGGGGTTGGGCATCAGCACCACGCCGTGGTCCGCCGGATCGAGCACCGCCTGGACGAAGGAGAACAGCCCTTCGCGCGTGCCGTTCACCGGCACGACCATGGTCGCGGGGTCGACGGCGGCCTCGCCCAGTCCGTAACGCCGCTGCAGCCAGCCGGCACAGGCACTGCGCAGTTCCGGCAGGCCAGCGGCCTTCGGATAGACGCCCAACCGGTCGAGCGACCGCGTCAGGGCCTCGGCGACGAAGGCAGGCGGGTCATGGCGCGGCTCGCCGATCGACAGCGCGATGTGCGGCAGTCCGGCCGGCGGCGGCGCGCCCTGCAGCAGGGCCGCGAGCCGCTCGAAAGGGTAAGGGTGGAGCCGTTCGAGCAGCGGGTTCATGCGGATCGCTTCGCTTGCGGGCGGGGGTTGTGGTTCAGCGCGCGGCGGACTGGTCGAGCCGGGCGGCGAGCTGCCGGCCGAGTGCTGCGCGCGCGGACTCGTCCAGAGTCTCGCCGTCCAGCGTGGTGATGTAGAACACGTCCTCGGCACGTTCGCCCACGGTCATGATCTTGGCCGCGCGCAATGACACGCCGAACTCGACGAAGGCCTTGCCGACCTCGCACAGCAGTCCCGGGCGGTCCGCGGCGACCAGTTCCATGACGGTGCGCCGGCCGGCACGATCCTCGGAAAACTCGATCCGTGTTGGCGTCGAGAACAACCGCACCTGGCGCGGCGGCTGGCGCAATACCGTCGGCATCCGGCCGCCATGCTCCAGCGCGGCCTTGCGGACCGCGGCCTCGATCTGCTGCAGGCGCTCGCGATCATCGATCGGCGAGCCGTCGCTCTCCAGGATCACGTAGGTGTGAACGTTGCGGCCATCCCCCACCGGCACGACGCGCGCGTCGAGGATGTTCAGGCCGAGCTCGTCGAGCGCCGCGGTGGCGCGCGCGAAACTGTGCTGGCCGCTCTGCGTGCACACCATGATCGAAGTGCCGCCGCGGCCGGTCTGCTGCTCGACCGAGACCGCCGCCTGCTCGCCGCGGTCCTCCAGCCCGGCGAGCACCCGGATGTGCCAGGCGATCTCTTCGGGCGTGTGGCGCAGGAAGTACTCCCCGGCAAATCCCCCCCAGACCTCGCGTGCGCGGTCGGCGTCGATGCCGCGGCTCGCCAGCAAGGGCAGAGCCGCCTGCTGGGTTTCGGCGATCAGCTGCTCGGAGTCGATCGGCGATTCCTCGCCGGCGCGCAATGCGCGCTTGACGCTGTGGTAGAACTCCTCGAAAAGCGAGGCCTTCCAGGCATTCCACAGCTTCGGGCTGGTGCCGCGCACGTCGGCGACCGTCAGCACGTAGAGGTAGTCGAGGTGCGTCTCGTCGCCCACCTGGCGGGCGAACTCCGCGACCACGGCCGGGTCGTGGATGTCCTTTTTCTGCGCGGTGATCGAGAACATCAGGTGGTGGCGCACCAGCCAGGCAACCAGCCGGGCATCGTACGGCGACAGCCCGTGCTCCAGGCAGAAGGACTCGGCGTCCACCGCCCCGAGCTCGGAATGATCGCCACCGCGCCCCTTGGCGATGTCGTGGAACAGTCCGGCCAGGTAGGCCAGCTCCGGCTTCGGCAGCGACTGCATAATGCGGCTGCACATCGGCATCTCGTGGTCGAAGCGCGTCAGCGCGAAACGCCGCAGGTTGGACACCACGAACAGCGTGTGGGCGTCCACGGTGTAGGCGTGAAACAGGTCGAACTGCATCCGCCCGGTGACCCGGCCGAAGGCAGGCAGGTAGCGGCCGAGCACGCCGTAGCGGCTCATCCGCCTGAGTTCGTGGGTGACGCCTTCCGGGGCGCGGATGATGTCCATGAACAGCCGGTGATGGCGCGGGTTCTGGCGAAACTCCTCGTCGATCTGCGGCAGCGCGCGGCGGATCAGCCGGATGGTATGGGCGCTGACGCCCCTCAGTGCCGGCTCCTGCTGCAACAGCAGGAAGATCTCCAGCAGCGCCGACGGGGTGCGCTCGAACACCGCCTCGTCGGTGACCTCGAGGAAGCTGTTGCGCACCTGGAAACGGCTGTTCAGCGGCCTGGGCGGCGCCGCAGGGTCGAGCAGGATCGCTTCCTGGAACAGCTGCAGCAGCATTTCATTGAGCCGCGCGAGCTCCTGCACGGTCCGGTAGTAGCGCTGCATGAACTGCTCGACCGCCAGCGTGAAGCTTGCATCCTCGTAGCCGAACTGCTGCGCCAGCCTGAGCTGGTGATCGAACAGCATGCGGTCCTCGCGCCGCCCGGTCAGGGTGTGCAGCGCCCAGCGGATCCGCCACAGGAAGTTTTGCCCGGCCAGCAGCCGGCGGTATTCGTAATCGGTCAGAAAGCCCTGCTGCGCAAGCTGGTGCAGGCTGCCGATGCCGAAGTGCCGGCGCGCCACCCAGCACACCACCTGGATGTCGCGCAGTCCGCCGGGACTGCCCTTGATGTTCGGCTCCAGGTTCTGGGCGGTGTCGTGGTAGCGGTGATGCCTGGCCGCCTGCTCGGCCAGCTTGGCCTCGAAAAAGGCGCGCGGCGGCCACAGGCGCTCCGGGCTGGTGGCCTGCTGCATCGCCTCGAACAGTGCCGCGGGGCCGTCCAGCAGGCGCGATTCCATCAGCGTGGTCACCACGGTGACGTCCGCCCCGGCCTCGCGCACGCAGTCGCCGACCGTGCGGACACTGTGGCCCACTTCCAGCCCGATGTCCCAAAGGAAAGTCAGGAAGGCCGAGACGCGCTCGCGCCACGGAGCGGCCTCGTCGGCCGGCAGCAGCACCATGATGTCGATGTCCGAGCAGGGGTGCAGCTCGCCACGGCCGTAGCCACCCACTGCGACCAGCGCCAGATCGGCCGCTGCCTCGCCGAGATGCATGCGCCAGGCACGCACCAGGCTGATGTCGATCAACCGGGCGCGGTCGCGCACCAGGTTCTCCACCGGCTCCTCGTCCTTGAAACGGCGACCGAGGTCGAGGCTGCCGGCCTCCAGGGCCTGGCGAAACACGCGGATGGTCTCCGGGCCCGGGCTGGCGTCGGGACCGGGCAGGGCGAGCTCCGGCACCGCCTGTGCTGCGGGCCGCGCGCCGTGGTCCATTGGCGCGCTCAGATCTGCCCCGAGGCGCCGAGCGTCAGCACCTCGTGGCCGTCCTCGGTCACCAGGACGGTGTGCTCCCACTGCGCCGAAAGCGAATGGTCCTTGGTGACCACGGTCCAGCCGTCCGGCAGCAGCTTCACCTGCCGCTTGCCGGCGTTGACCATCGGCTCGATGGTGAAGCTCATGCCGGGGACCAGCTCCAGCCCGGTGCCGGGCTGACCGTAGTGCAGGACCTGCGGGTCCTCGTGGAATTCGCGGCCGATGCCGTGGCCGCAGTACTCGCGCACGACCGAGCAGCCCTGCGCCTCGACGTGGGACTGAATGGCGTGCCCGATGTCGCCGAGCCGCACGCCCGGCGCGACCATCCCGATGGCCAGCCGCATCGCCTCGTGGGAAACCTCGCTGACCCGCCGGCCGATCACCGTCGGCTCGCCGACGAAAAACATCCTGCTGGTGTCGCCGTGCCAGCCGTCCTTGATGACCGTCACGTCGATATTGACGATGTCGCCCTTCTTCAGGCGGCGCTCGCCGGGAATGCCGTGGCAGACCACGTGGTTGACCGAGGTGCAGATGGACTTCGGAAAGCCGCGGTAGTTGAGCGGCGCCGGCACCGCGCCCTGCCGGCCGGTAATGTATTCATGGCAGATCCGGTCGAGCTCGTCGGTAGTTACGCCCGGCTGGACGTGTTCGCTGATCATGTCCAGCACCTCGGCCGCCAGCCGGCCGGCGAGGCGCATTCCGTCCCGCTCGGCGGCGGTGCTCTTGATGGTCACGGGCATGGCAGCGGCGGCCTCACGAGCCGGTTTATCGTCACGACTGAATGGGTGCGCCCGAGGGCTTCCGAAAAGAGAGAACTTCATCCCGGTTCAACCACTTAAGTGGCCCCGGGATCGGCCCGGGAGATTGTCCGCAAGGACGGCCTATGGTATAAAGCGCGCGCCTTAATCGCAACGAAATCCCACACACGCACCGTCACGCCCGGTTGGGTGCCGCAATTCGAAGCCGAAGAGCGGTTGCCGGGTGGGGTGCGTGGAGGCTTAACCCGAGGAGTACAACATGGCTACTATCTCCATGCGCCAGATGCTGGAGGCCGGCGTCCATTTCGGTCACCAGACCCGCTTCTGGAACCCGAAGATGTCACCCTACATCTTCGGCGAACGCAACAAGATTCACATCATCAACCTCGAGAAGACCCTGCCGCTGTATCTCAAGGCGCAGCTCTTCGTTCGCAAGCTGGCCACTGATGGCGGCGCGGTCCTGTTCGTCGGCACCAAGCGCTCGGCACGCGAGTCGATCGAGAAAGAGGCGCAGCGCTGCGGCATGCCATTCGTCAGCTATCGCTGGCTCGGCGGCATGCTGACCAACTACAAGACGGTCAAGCAGTCGATCAAGCGGCTGTTCGAACTCGAGACGATGGCCGAGGACGGCACCTTCGAAAGTCTCTCCAAGAAAGAAGTTCTCGGGCTGAAGCGCGAAATGGAAAAGCTCGAGCGCAGCCTCGGTGGCATCAAGCACATGGGCGGGTTGCCAGACGCGCTGTTCGTCGTCGACATCGAGCACGAGCGGATCGCGGTGGCCGAGGCCAGCAAGCTGGGGATCCCGATCGTGGCGGTGGTCGACACCAACTGTTCGCCGGACGGCATCGACTATGTCATTCCCGGCAACGACGACGCGATGCGCGCCATCCAGCTCTATACGGGTGGCATCGCCGAAGCGGTGCTGGAAGGCAAGGCCTCGGTGCCCGAGGTTCCGGCCGGCGAGGACGATTTCGTCGAGGTGGAGGAGCGCGACGCGGCGCCGCGCAGGGGCGCGCGCAAGTCCACGGCTGGGCGCACCCGCACCGCCCGCAAGGTCGAGGC
>CAZOSZ010000138.1:0-2639 GCA_964582505.1 uncultured Ectothiorhodospiraceae bacterium
CGAGCGGCAGGCCCGCGACGCGCTCGCGCAGGCTGGCTTCGACGATCCGGGCCGTGCGCTGGCGGCAATGCGCGGCCTCGCCGAAGCGGGCTGGTATCGCCGACTCGACGAGAATGCGCGCCAACGGCTCGCCACCCTGGTGCCAGCCCTGGCCCGCGCTGCCGCGTCGCTCCCGGCTCCCGCGGAGGCGCTCGAGCGACTGCTCCGCGTGGTCAGCGCAATCGGCGGGCGCAGCGCCTATTTCGCGCTGCTCAACGAAAACCCGGCGGCGCGCGCGCGATTCGCCTCGCTGTGTGGCGAGAGCGAGTTCCTCGCCGCGCAAGTGGCGACCCATCCCCTGCTGCTCGATGACCTGATCGACCCCCGGGTGATGGAATCGGCTCCCGGCCGGGACGAGCTCGCAGCCGAGCTGGAGGAACGCCTCGCCGGAGTCGAGGCCGAGGACCTCGAGGGCCTGATGGACGCGCTGCGAAACTTCCAGCGCGCCGCCGTGTTCCGTGCCGCGGTCGCCGAACTCACCGGACGGCTGCCGCTGATGAAGGTGAGCGACCAGCTGACCTGGACCGCCGAGGTGGTGCTCGAGGCCTGCCTGCGCGCCGCCCGTGACGATGCCGAGCGTCGTCACGGGCGGCCACTGTGTGGCGAGCGCGAGGACGACCTGCACAGTTGCGGCATGGCCGTGATCGGCTACGGCAAGCTTGGCGGGCTCGAGCTCGGCTACGGCTCCGACCTCGACCTGGTATTCGTGCACGACGCCAGCGGCGCCATCCAGCGCACCGAGGGGCCGGCCGTGCTGGAGGCGGGCACGCTGTTCGCGCGGATCGCCCGGCGCATCCTGCACCTGCTGATGACACCGACCGGGGCAGGCGTGCTCTACGAGGTGGACACCCGCCTGCGGCCGAGCGGCAAGGGCGGGCTGCTGGTCACCAGCCTCGGGGCATTCGAGGCCTACCAGCGGGATCACGCCTGGACCTGGGAGCACCAGGCATTGTTGCGGGCGCGCGCCGTCGCCGGCGATCCGCGGGTCCGCGAGGCCTTCGAGCGGCTCAGGGTTCGCGTGCTGGTGGAGTGCGTGCGGCGCGAGGCATTGCGTCGCGAAGTGGCCGAGATGCGCGAGCGAATGCGCACCGAGCTGTCGTCCGGAACAGCCAGTCTGTTCGACCTGAAGCAGGACGCCGGCGGCATCGCCGACATCGAGTTCATGGTGCAGTTCCTGATTCTCCAGCATGCCGCCGAGCGACCGCAGCTGCTTCGCTGGCCGGACAACATGCGGCAGCTCGACGATCTGCGTGATGCGGGAGTCCTGACAATCGCGGACAGCGAGCTGCTGCAGCAGGCCTACCTCGAGTTTCGCCAGCGACTGCACCGGCTGGCGCTGGCGAACGCTCCCGGGCTGGCGCCGGTGGCCGAATTCGCCGCCCTGCGCGAGCAGGTTCGCACGATGTGGCAACGGGTCATGGAGAGCTGAGCGTCGCTATAATGCGTGAGCTGGAAATGAGGAGCGGGACGGTGGAAGAGGCGACGCGCATCGAGGCCAATGCCGAGCGGCGATACGAGGTCAGCCGCGCGGACCTGCCGTTGTCCTGCCCGATGCCCGGCATGACACTGTGGAATTCTCATCCGCGCGTCTACCTGCCCATTGAAGCCAGTGGCGAGGCGACCTGCCCCTATTGCGGGGCGCATTTCCGGCTCCGGGACGAGCCAGCGCACGCCGCGCCGTGACCGGCGCCCTCGTCCGCGGCGCGGACTGGGCGGTGCTCCACGATCCGCGATGGGTCGCGGCACCGGGTCCTGAATGCTTCGACCCGGATCACTGGGGCGCGCGCATCGCCGGTCGGGCAGGCCAAGGCCGCGGCAGCGTGTTTTTCGTCCGTGCCGATGACGAGGAATGGGCGCTGCGCCATTACCAGCGTGGCGGCTTCGCTGGACGGCTGGTTGCGGACCGCTACCTTTGGCTTGGCGAGGACCGCACCCGCTCGTTCCGCGAGTGGCGGATACTCGACCGGATGCACCGCGCCGATCTGCCGGTGCCGCGGCCGGTGGCGGCCTTCTGGCGCCGCCACGGCCCGTTGTACAGCGCCGATATGCTCACGCGGCGAATCCCTGCGGCGCAGCCGCTGTCGGCCAGGCTGTCGGCCGGCGACGCGGTGGACTGGCGGGCCGTCGGCGCGGTGCTGCGGCGCTTCCACGAAGCGGGCGCCTGCCACGCGGACCTCAACGCGCACAACATCCTGCTGGACGATTCGGGCGCGGCCTGGCTGCTGGACTTCGACCGCGGCAGCATCCGTTCCTCCGGCGCATGGCGGGGACGAAATCTCATGCGGCTGGAGCGCTCGCTGCACAAGATCGCCGCCGAGCCAGGGGCGCCGACGTTCGACACCTCCGGCTGGCGGGCCTTGCTGGACGGCTACCACGACCTCGCCACTTCCGGCCGATAGCCCAAGCCTCCGGCAGCGGGCGACCGACCCGTAGGAGCGGCTTCAGCCGCGACAGCGACACTCATGCCCCCACAATTGCATGCGTGATTGCCGCCGGCGCGGCAACCAGGCGCTGCCATCGTTGGGGCGCTGCGGGGGCGGCCGGGGGGGCAGGGGAGTGCTGATGGATCGCGGCTGAAGCCGCTCCTACGAGCCGCTCCT
>CAZOSZ010000138.1:2739-5192 GCA_964582505.1 uncultured Ectothiorhodospiraceae bacterium
CGAGCCGCTCCTGCGAGCCGCTCCTGCGGGTTGCTCCTGCAGGGTTGCAGTCTGCCGCTAGCGGTCCGCGGTGTCGGCCAGGGGCTTGCGCCGCTTCTTGCGTGCCAGCGCCCCATACTGGTCGCCGGTTTCGTCGCCGGCGGCCTTGAAGCGGCGATGCACCCACAGGTACTGTTCCGGGCAGACCCGGATGCGCTCCTCGAGCAGGCGGTTCACGCGTGCAGCGTCCTGCACCGCGTCATCGCCCGGAAAGTCCTCGAGCGGCGGCAGGATCTCGACCCGGTAGCCGGCCCTGCCCGGCAGGCGCACCGGGAAGAACGGGATCACCGGCGCGCCAGCGAGCCGCGCAAAGGCGGAGGTCGCAATGTTGGTCGGCGCCGGAATGCCGAAGAAAGGCACCACGGCACTGTACTTGCCGCGCCGGTGGGACTGGTCCGGTGCGTACCAGATCAAGTGGTTGGTCTTGAGCCCGCGAAGCATCGCGCGCACGTCCTGCTTGGCGAATGCCTGCCTGGCGGAGCGCTCGCGGCCGCGGCGCATGATTTCCTCGAACAGCGCATTGTCATGCGGCCGGTACATCGCTGCGACCGGCGCCTTGCGTGTCAGGAAGCGGCCGCCCAGGTCGAGGGTGGTGAAGTGCCCGGTCAACATGATGGCTCCGCGCCCGGCGGCGAGCGCCGCCTCGACATGCTCCAGACCACGCAGCTCGGCGAGACGGTCGATCCGCTCGTCGGAGGCCCACCAGCACATGCCGGTCTCGATCATCGACATCCCCAGCGACTCGAAATGTCGCAACAGCAATCGCCGGCGCTCCGGCAAGGCCAGTTCCGGAAAGGCCAGTTGGAGGTTGCGGGCCGCGATCCTGCGTCGCTCGGCCGCCATGACATAGCCAAGCCAGCCAATGAAGCGCCCCGCCAGGAGTTGCGCCGCGTAGGGCAGGGCGACCAGCAGCCGCACGATTCCCAGGCCCATCCAGACGAGCCAGTAACGGGGCGCAAGGAAGCTGTACAAGGGGACTTTGCCGGTGCTCAAGGCCGTTCGGCGGCTTGCGCCGCGTCCGCATGGATGCCGGCGCATTATAGCGACATGGCGCAGGGCAGCCGGCATGGCTGTGCTACCATCCCGGCCGATCCGCCCGGCTTGCCGCCGTTGCAGCCGCTTCGCACCGCCCGAGTGATGGATCCACGGCAAGTGCAGCGTTTCTACCTCGTCATTTCCTACCTCGTGGCGCCGCTGATCGCCCTGGTGCTGCTGTGGAAGGCCATTGGCAATCGTGCGTACCTGGAGCGCTTCGAGGAGCGATTCGGCTTTGGCCGCAGCCGACTCGACCGGCCGGGAATCTGGGTGCACGCGGTGTCGGTGGGCGAGGTGGTCGCAGCATCCTCGCTGATCCGCACGCTGATGGCTCGCCGGCCGGACTACCCCGTGGTGGTCACCACCATGACGCCCACCGGCTCGCAGCGTGTCCACGACCTGTTTGGCGACGAAGTGCTGCACAGCTACGCGCCCTATGACACGCCCGGGTCGGTTCGTCGCTTCTTCAGGCGCATGCAGCCGCGGCTGGCGATCATCATGGAAACGGAGCTCTGGCCGAATCTGTACGCGGAATGCGGCCGGCATGGCGTGCCGCTGGTGCTGGCCAACGCCAGGATCTCGCCGCGCTCGGTGCGGCGTTACCGGCTGTTCACGAATCTGTTCAGCGAGGCACTGTCGCACGGCGTGGTGATCGCAGCGCAGAGCGAGCGCGATGCCCGGCGGTTCCGCTCGCTCGGCGCCGACCCGGCGCGCACCCACGTCACCGGCAATCTCAAGGCCGACCTGCTGTTCCCCCCGGGCATGACCGAGGCGGGCCAGGTCTTCCGGGCGAAGCACTTCGCCGGCCGGCCGGTGTGGATCGCCGCGAGCACCCACGCGGGGGAGGAAGAGGCCGCGCTCGATGCGCACCAGCGAGTCCTGGCGGCACTGCCCGAGGCGTTGTTGCTGCTCGTACCGCGCCACCCTGAACGGTTCGGCGGCGTGGCCGAGTTGTTGCAGCGCCGTGGCACGCTGTTCGGGCGCCGCTCGCAGGGCGAGGCGCCGTCTACGCGCGAGGCCGTCTATCTGGTCGACAGCCTCGGCGAGTTGCCGATGTTCTACGCGGCTGCCGACGTCGCCTTCGTCGGCGGCAGCCTGGTTCCGATCGGCGGTCACAACCTGCTCGAGCCGGCCGCGCTGGCAATGCCCGTGCTGGCCGGGCCGAACAATTTCAACGCCCAGGACATCGCCGAACTCCTGGTGGAGGCCGGGGCACTGCAACTCGTCGCGGACTCAAATGAATTGGCCGAGGCGGTCCGCGCGCTGCTTGCCGACGAGTCCCTTCGGCTGCAGCGCGGCGCCTGGGCCCAGCAGCTGGTCGCCGAGATCGGCGGGGCGCTCAACCGGCTGATGAACTTGCTGGAGCCGCTGCTGCCTCC
>CAZOSZ010000138.1:5292-6683 GCA_964582505.1 uncultured Ectothiorhodospiraceae bacterium
CTCCTACGGCTCAGCTTCAGCGCGAGTCCTGGGTCGGTGGCGGCACCTCGTCGACGGGCTTCAGCCAGCCGTCCACTTGCTGGAGGTCGGCCTCGCGGAGGACGCCGGCCGCCTGCTTCAGCAGCAGCGCATTGACCAGGTAGGTGTAACGGCTGTTGGCATAATCCCGCTGTGCCTCGAACAGCTGGCGCCGGGACTGCAGCACGTCGACGGTGGTGCGCGTGCCGACCTCGAAGCCGGCTTCGGTGGCGCGCAACGCGGTCTGGCTGGACTGCACCGCCTGCGCCAGCGCCTGCACCCGGCTGATCTCCGAGGTCACCGACAGGTAGGAATCGCGGGTCTGTCGTTCAGTCTGGCGCGCGATCCGCTCGAGCTGCTCGCGGCTGGCCTGGTGCTGGTGGCTGGCCTCGCGCACCTGTGAGGCCACTGCGCCGCCGGAGAATATCGGCACGCGGACCTGGACACCGTAGGCGTCCTGAAAGAAATCGCTGTTGGCAGGACGGAACGGCTGCGGCTCGGGCTCGGGCGCGCCCGGCAGCGGCTGGGGCCGGTCCTGGCGCTCCGCGGTGATGCGGGTGTTGCCGCGCGATGCGAACAATTCCAGCGCCGGATAGTGGCCGCTTCGTTGCGCCTCGATGGTGTCGCGGCTGATCTCCGCGCCAATGCGCGCGGCCTCCAGGCTCAAGTTGCGCGACATCGCGGTACGGACCCACGCGTCCACGTCGTCCGGGTCGGGGCTGACCAGCGGCGTGTCCGGTCCGGCCTCCGCCAGCGCCAGGTAGTACTCGCCGGTGATCTCGCGCAGGAACTCGCGCGCCACGGCCACCGAACGCTTGGCCTCGATCACGGCCGCGGTCGCGGAATCGTAGCTTGCCTGGGCTTCCTGCACGTCGGTGATCGCCGACAGCCCCACCTCGAAGCGTTTCTCGGCCTGCTCGAGCTGCCGCCCGATGGCCTCCTTGGCAGCCTCCGCCGCGAGCAGCGTCGCGCGCGCCCCGAGCACGTCGAAGTATCGCTGGGCGACGCGCGCCATCAGGTCCTGTTCGGCGGCGCGATACTCGGCTTCCGCCCGGGCAAGCTGCTTGTCCGCCTGGCGCAGCGCGATCCACTGGTCCCAGCGAAACAGCGTCTGGGTGAGGCGCAGCTGCCACGCCCTTCGGGGTTCGGTCTCCTGCACGAAGCCCGCGGTCAGCGTCACTACCTCGCCGGTCTCGAGCAGCTGGGTGAAGTTCTGCGCGCCCGACAAATCCTGGTGTTCGTAGCTGCCGGTCGCCTCGATCTGCGGCAGCAGCGCGGCCCGGGCCTGTGGCCGCGCTTCGAGCGTGGCGAGGCGATTGGCGGCGGCCTCGCGCAGCGTCGGGTCGCTGCGCAGCGCGTCCCGGTAGGCGTCG
>CAZOSZ010000139.1:0-6662 GCA_964582505.1 uncultured Ectothiorhodospiraceae bacterium
GATCTGAGGTACTTAGATAAAGAAAGGGGCCGGGTGGAACCGGCCCCTGATCCCTTCGCCGCGAACAGCGTGTTAACCATCTGTCCGGAATACACCATTCTGAATTGGCGCGCCCGACAGGATTCGAACCTGTGACCTTTGGCTCCGGAGGCCAACGCTCTATCCAGCTGAGCTACGGGCGCGTGCGGGAAGGCGCGAGATGATAACGACTGGGCGGGTCAGCGTCCATCACGCACAGAGTCGGCCCAACCGCCGCCAGAATCCGCGAAACACTGCTCCCGGCTGACCTGGACAGGCCCCGCAACAGCCCATCGGCTTCTTCCGGGCCCCGGACGGCGCGCTGTTGATGGCCGCCGCTCAGTTCCCCGGCAGGGCGAGTCGATCTGGCCTGAGCCCGTACCGTCGCCGGAGCTGCTATATTTCGCCGGCACCCTGGATCCGCACGGAGCCCGCCGATGCGATAGGATTCCCTGCCCTTCACAGGGAGACCAACAAGGCATGAGCGGACACAGATTCGGGGTGTTTCGCGACGTCGTGGCGTTTCAGGCAAAGCTCCTGGTCGACGGCCTGCGCGATGTCCTGTTAAGCCCGATTTCCATCGGTGCGGCACTGATCGACCTGCTGATTCCCGGTGACGACGGCGGCAAGCGATTCTATGCCGTGTTGCGCCTCGGGCGTCGGACCGAGGGATGGATCAATCTGTTTGGCGCGGCCGACCGGCAGGATCCCGAGGCTGTGCCGCAAGGTGTCGACGTGCTGCTGGACGAACTGGAAGTGCTGGTGCGCGACCCGCAGCGGCGCGACGAAGCGAAGGCCCGCGCGCAGGCGCTGCTCGAGCGTCTGCGCCGGCCGCGCCGGACCAACAGCTGAGGCCGCATCTCGGACAGAGCGCACTTTCCGCCGCAACGGACCGCGAAAAGGCGCGCCTCACGCCGGTCGCGAATTCAGGCTCGACCACTCCGCGAGGCCAGCGTGCTCGGGCCGTGCCGCGGGACGGCCGATGTGGAAGCCCTGCGCATAATCGATACCGTATTCGGCAAGCAGCTTCAGGGTCGCGGCGTTCTGCACATACTCGGCGACGGTCTCCATGCCGGCCGCTCTCGCGACCTCGCCAATCATGCGCACCATGCTCTGGTCGACTGCGTTGCGAGCCAGTTTCCTGATGAAAGAGCCGTCGATCTTCAGGTAGTCGACCGGAAGACGCTTCAGGTGGCTGAACGAGCTGTAGCCCGTGCCGAAGTCGTCGATCGCGAGCCGGCAACCGAGCTCGCGCAGCATCGCGATCTGCCTGTCGGTCTTGGTCGCGAACCGCACGGCAAGCTGCTCGGTGATCTCGAGCACGATGCGGTCGCCCGCCACGGAGTGCTCGCGCAACAGCGCACGCATGCGAGCCGCGAGTCCGTCCTGCTCAAAGGCAAAGCTCGATAGATTGATCGACAGGCGCAACCCCGGTTTCGCCGCGCCGAACTCGGCGAGCGCGCGCACAGCGCGCTCGAGAACCCACAGGTCGATGTCGGCCATCAGGCCGAATCGAACCGCTGCCGGCAGGAAGGTCTGCGGTCCGACGAGACCGCTCTCGGTCTCAAGCCTCAGCAAGGCCTCGTAGTTCGAAACCTCCCCGCTCGGTATGTGCAGCAACGGCTGGTAATGGAGAACGAAACAGTCGGCGCTGAGCGCAGCGCGGATGCTGCGCATCCAGCGAACGTCGTTCTCCATCTGCTCGCTCTGCTTGCTCGCGACACTGTAGAGCTCGGCACGGTTGCGCCCGTGCATCTTCGCCGTCTGACAGGCGATGTCGGCGCGCGCGATCAACTCCTTGGCGCTGGAGCGGTTACAGCCGATCGCCGCAATGCCGATGCTGCATTGCAAGTGAAAAACATGATCCTGTTCCGTGTGCGAGACACTGCGCATCAGGTCCAGCACTTGTGCGGCGACAATCTTTGCTTCCCAGCGCGTGAGATCTTTCAGCAGCACGACGAACTCATCGCCGCCGAAGCGGGCGACGACATCCTCGCCGCGCACCGCAAAACGAATCTGCCGTGCAGCCGACCTCAGCAGCTGATCGCCGGCCGAATGACCGCAGGTGTCGTTGACATACTTGAACTGGTCGAGATCGATGAAGAACAGTGCGCTATTGCGCTGCCTGGCGCCGCAGCGCTCGATCTCCGCTTCGAGTTCGGTGATGAACCGGTGGCGATTGAACAGGCCCGTCAGCGGATCGTGATCGGCCAGGTGGCGCAGGTGGCGTTCGCGCTTCTGCAGGGAATGGACGGTGTCGCCGAGCACCGTCACGATTGCCCGCAGTTCCCGGTGAGCGGAGCGTGGAAGCACCACGTCCATGTCGCCAGCGGCGAGCTGCTTCAGCGGTGCCTGCAGCTCAGACAGCGGGGCAAGGGCGCGTTTCAGGAACGATCGGCTGCCCCACCACGATGCCGCAAGCAGCAACAACAGCGCGGCGCTCGCGAGCGCCAGTCGTGACAGAAACGCCACGTGGTAAGCGGAAAAATCGAGCTCCATGCTGACAAAGCCGAGCAGCTCGACCGACGTTTCCGCGCCAGCGCGATCGAACTCGAACAGCCCGTCTCCGGTCAGCGACTCGGTCCATATCGGCCCGGTCAGGCGGAAGCGCCGCCCGGCCTCGACGTCCTCGGTCAGAAGATACGGCGGGCTCGCCCCCGCCTTCACGGCGAGATCGGCGACGATCGCGCCGTCGAGCGGCGTGTCGCCGGCCGGCAGGACTCCGGACTTGTCGAGCGACATCAACGCCATCCCGTCCGGCCGGTACCACGAGACCCGCTCGATCTCCGGAAACTTCGCGACGAAACGCTCGATACTGAGGATGGCGTCGTCCCGGTTGCGAAGGTAGAACGGCGCGCCGAGCTCATCGAGTTCGGCCGCCCACTGCGCGGCCCAGTGCGTCAGGTTGTTGCGAATCACGGAGCCCGACGTCCAGGCAAGCCCGCCGAGCGCGATGATGCCGACCAGCGCCGTCATCGCAAGCTGCGCGGTCAGCACCTCGGTGACGAGGCTACGGCCGCCGCCGCGCGAGCGTGCGGGGGTCGATGTCTCAGTTGGGTTCACGCACCACCCACGATGAATCGGACACAGCTTGCTTTCCAAGCCGCCTCGCGACGCCCGCGTTGACCTGGAGGGAAACCTCCGACAGCGGCGTCATGGCCGGCAAGCCTTCGGTGCGATCAGTGACGACTCGCGCCACGATGTCGCGCACGGCTTGCGCAATGTCTGCCGTCGTGCCACTCGCACTCATCAATGCGCCCCAGTCGAGCAGCTTCTCGTTGAAGACCAGTACGCCGACATCGTGGGACAGGGCGTATCTCAGCATCTCTTCGAGAACGGCCGGGCTCAAGATCGTGTTGTCCGGCAACAGCCAGAAGCCGTCGATGTGCGGCGTGAGCCGCTTGAACAGGTAGAGCGTCTCGCGATCAGAGGCCGAGATCTCGGCACGAATCTCGATACCGGCGCGGGCCGCAGCTGCGCTGGCATCTTCGAGCCACTGCGTGTGCGCTTCGCTGACGATCAACCCGATGCGGCGCAGGGATGCATCGACGGATTTCCAGGCCTGCAGCTGCAGGGCCAGTGGCGGAACGGAATGCACGCCCCAGATCGACTCGTCGTCCCGGAGCAGGTCCCGATGGTTGAAGACCTGGCAGAAGACGATCGGGCGCTCGCCGAGTCGCGCACGCGCGAACTCGACCGCGCCGAGACCGACCGCGACTGTCACGAGCTTCGTACGGTCTTGCAGCGCTTCGACGGCAGCCGCGCTGTCGACCGCGCGGATGTCGACGCGGCTGACTCGATAGACGTCGTCCGGCAGCAATTCGGCGATCTGCACTGCGACGTCGGCGTGGCCCGGAACGTCGTTCGCGAACAGCACGACGACCTGGTGCGGAGACGGCTCGGGGCTGCGGTCCGGAATCTCCGGCGCGACTACGGGCGGCGAAGGTGATGCCTCGCCCTCGAGTGGAGCGGTTTCGGTCTGCGTCGTGGCCGGAATGTCGGCGACCGGCGCCGGCCGGGTGCCCGCGCATCCCGCGACCGTGAGCAAGGCGGTGATGGCCAAGGCTCGCCTGGCCAACGCGCCGATGTGGGGTGACCTCGCCGTCATGACCTGAGCAGATTAGTGACGAAATTCACACTGCGGCGTGCCCAAGATCACAGTTCCGCCCCACGACCCGATTCAGGCGCCGCCGACAACCCGATCCGTGCCAGCGAGGCTCAATCGTGTCGGCTAGAATCAGTCCAGTGAATGGACCCCCACGGCCAGTGAGGTGTGATTTGTCTGTCTCCCGATTGCCGTTGTTCCTGGCTCTCCTGGCGTGCACAGCGACAGCGCTTGCCGCCCAACTTCCTGAAATTCCAAACAGGACACAGCCCAGCGCCGGCGTCCTGATTGGCGGCCAGCCGGACGAAGCCGCTCTGGGCCAGGCGGCGGATGCCGGCATCCGGGTGGTGGTCAACCTTCGCGGCGAAGACGAGCAGCTCGATTTCGACGAGGCGGGGCTGGTGAGCGACCTGGGAATGACTTACCTCCAGTTGCCGATTGCCGGCGCGAGCGATCTCACGCCGGAGAATGTGCGCGCGTTCAGCGATTTGCTGGCAGCCATCGGTGATCAACCGGTACTGATGCATTGCTCCAGCGGCAATCGTGTCGGCGCGCTTTACGCCCTGCACGCCGGCATGTACCAGGAAATGGATGTCGAGGCGGCAATCGAGTTTGGCAGGGCGCACGGGTTGACGCGCCTGGAGGACGAGGTGCGGACAAGACTGGTGGATTTCGCAGCCCAGTAACTGCCGCGGGCGTCAGCGGTCTTCCGCCGTTGACGCTGCGGTCCGCGCTCGGCGGGCCACGCGTGCGGTGGACACAGGCCGTGGGTGATGGTCGATTTCGGCGAGGTGGTGCCGGATTTAGTGGCGCACCAGCCCGATTGGCGCCCCTCCGCGCAGCCCCTATAATTTGCGCTTCTCCGGGCCCTGGATCTCAGGCCCGTCAGCCGCAAGTCGAGGACTCAAGCGTTGAGCGCACCCACCGATCGCAAGACTTTCAACCTGTTAGCACAGGTGCTCGGCGTCCTGATCGGGCTGGCCGTGCTGTTGTTCCTGATGGCCAAACTGATTCCCGCTCGCCCCGCGGCATTCCAGGTCAGCGGCGACCCCGCTGAACGACAGCTCGTCGAGGAGCGCATCCGCCCGATCGGCCAGGTCGCGATTGCCGGCCAGGACAATACAGGGTTGCGCGGTCCTGGGGCCGTGATCCCGACAGTGGACGCGCCCGCCCCGGTCCAACCGGTCGAGGCCACCTCCCCGGCCGCGGCGGTGCCTGAGGCCGCCCCGGCGGTGGCACAGCGCGCGCAAAATGGCGAGGCCGTCTACAAGGCGGCATGCACGGCCTGCCACGGCGCGGGCATCGCAGGGGCGCCGAAGACCGGTGATGCGACGGCCTGGGAAGCGCGCCTCGAGCAGGGCATGGACACGATGGTGAAGCACGCCATCGAAGGCTTCCAGGGCGAGACCGGCTTCATGCCGGCCCGTGGCGGACACATGAACCTGAGCGACGAGCAGGTCCGCGAGGCCGTGCAGTACATGGTGGACCAGCTCGGCCGCTGATTTCGTGCACGCCGGAGCGGCTTCAGCCACGACCGATGCGACCGTCGCAGCTGAAGCCGCGCCTGATGTAGGAGGGGCTTTAGCCCCGATCCGGGGTCGCGTCCGCGGTCGCGGCTGAAGCCGCTCCTACGGAGTGATCCTGTTCATCCCTCGCCCGGCATCCCGCGACAGGCCAGCGCCTCGGCCAGGTGATTGACGCCGATGGCCGGCTGGAGAGCCGCGTCGGCGATCGTCCGCGCCACCCGCCGCACCCTCGTCTGGGCACGCGCCGACAGGTTGAGCTGCACCGCCGAGCGCGCCAGCAATGCGCACTCGGATGGACCGAGCCTGCAGTGACCGTCCAGTGCCTTGCCCTCCAGCATGGCGTTCAGGCAACCCTGCCTTGCCAGGCTGCGACGGCGCACTTCGAGCACCCGCGCGCGAACGGCAGCGGAATCCTCGCCCGGAGGGCCGAGCAACTCCTCTGGCGCGGGTCGCGGCATCTCGACGACCAGGTCGATGCGGTCGAGCAGCGGCCCGGAGATCCGCGCGCGATACCTGAGCACGGCGTCGGCGCTGCAATGGCACTTGCCGGAAGCGTCGCCGAGATAACCGCAGGGGCAGGGATTCATTGCCGCGACCAGCATGAAACGCGCCGGGAAGGTGCGCTGTGCGGCGGCGCGGCTGATGGTCAACTCGCCCTCTTCGAGGGGCTGACGCAGTGCCTCGAGCGCCGGACGGGCGAACTCCGGCAACTCGTCGAGAAACAGCACGCCGTGGTGCGCCAGGGTGACCTCGCCCGGCCGCGGATTCGGGCCGCCCCCGGTCAGCGCAACCGAGGAGGCCGAATGGTGCGGCGCGCGGAACGGTCGCCGACCCCAGTCCTCGGGCCGGAAGCGGCGACCGGCCGCGGAAGCGATCGAGGCCACTTCCAGGGCCGTTCCAGGGTCCAGCGGCGGCAACAGGCCCGGCAGGCGCCGGGCGAGCATGGTCTTGCCGGTTCCCGGCGGGCCGATCAGCAACACGTTGTGTCCTCCGCCGGCCGCGATCTCGAGCAC
>CAZOSZ010000140.1:0-6640 GCA_964582505.1 uncultured Ectothiorhodospiraceae bacterium
TCGCGGCTGAAGCCGCTCCTACGGGCCCTCCGGGGCTCGCACGTGCGCCTCCGGGTAACGCCGCATCAGGATCAAGAGCAGCGGCAGGCCGAGCAGCGCGATTCCCGCGGTGATCGCGAAGAACACCGCCCAGTCGCCCTCGAGCGCATCCACCATCCAGCCGCTGGATGCCGACATCCAGATCCGCCCGAGGTTGCCGGCCGAGGCGAGCAGCGCGAACTGCGTTGCCGTGTAGGCGACATTGCACAGGCTCGACAGGTAGGCAACGAAGGCCACGGTCGCCAGCCCGCCGGTGAAGTTGTCCGAGATGACCGCGATGCGAAACACCAGCGGGTCATTGCCGGATATCGCCAGCCACGAGTACGTCAGGTTGGTCGCCGCCGCCAGCAGTCCGGCGATCAGCAGCGCGCGGAACAATCCGAGGCGTGCGACCAGCACTCCGCCGGCCAGCACGCCGATGCCGTTGGCGATGAAGCCGTAGACCTTCATGACCTCGGCGATCTGGGTCAGGCTGAAACCCAGCTCGCGGTAAAACACCCCCGACATGCGCCCCAGCAAGGCGTCGCCGAACTTGAACACCACGATGAACACCAACACCAGCAGCCAGCCGCGGCGTTTCATGAAGTCCACGAACGGCGCCACCACCGCGGCGTACAGCCAGGCAGCCGCCTCGGACAGCCAGCCGCGCAGCCAGGACACCTGCCGCAACAGCTCCGTGACTTGCGCCTCGCGCTCGAGGGTCTCGGGCGGCGGCCGGCACGGTGGCTCGGGGCTCAGCAGGACGGCCAGCATGCCGATGCCCACGCCGGCGGCGAGAAACAGGTAGGCCGTGTTCCAGCCGAACACCTGCGCCAGGTACAGCCCCCCGGCGCCGCCGATCAGTGTGCCGCCCAGGTGCCATCCCCAGATCGCCGCCGCCGAGCCTGCGCCATACTGCTCGGGCGCCAGCACATCGATGCGATAGGCGTCGATGACGACGTCCTGGGTGGCAGAGATAAAGGTGACGAACAGCACCGAGAGCGCCACCGCACTCAGGTTCACCGACGGTTGTGCTCCGGACAGCAACACGATCGCGAGGATCAGAAAAATCTGGGTGAACAGCATCCAGCCGCGACGACGCCCGAAGCGCGCGGTGAAAAACGGCAGTCGCAGCCGGTCCACCAGGGGCGCCCACAGGAAATTGATCGCGTAGGGCGTGGCGGCAAGTGCGAACAGGCCGATGTCGGTGCGCGACACGCCCTCGTCACGCAGCCAGATCGACAGGTTGGCGAACACCAGTGGCGCCGGCAGGCCGCTGGAGAATCCAAGCGCCAGCAGCGTCGCCATGCGCCGGTCCTTGTAGGGCTCGAGCAGGCGGCGGAGGCTCGCGATCACGGCGACCAGTCGTAGTCCATGACCAGCGGCGCGTGGTCGGAGAAACGCGCGCCGGTGTAGATGGTGGCATCGCGCACCCGTCCTGCCAGCCCGGGTGTCACGACCTGGTAGTCGATCCGCCACCCGACATTGTTGTCCCGCGCCCGCCCGCGGTTCGACCACCAGGTGTAGCGGTCGGGGCGCGGGTCCACGATCCTGAAGGCATCGACGAACCGCCAGGGGCCGAACAGCGCATCCATCCAGGCCCGCTCCTCGGGAAGAAAGCCGGAATTCTTCTGGTTGGCGCGCCAGTTCTTCAGGTCGATCTCCTTGTGGGCGATGTTCCAGTCGCCACACAGCACGTATTCGCGGGAGCGGCGGCGGATGCGTCGCAGGAAAGCCTCGAACTCGTCGAGAAAGCGGTACTTGGCCTGCTGGCGCAGCTCGCTCGAGGAACCGGAAGGCAGGTAGACCGAGGCAACCGAGAGGCCGGGGAACACGGCCTCGAGATAACGCGCTTCCGGGTCGAACTCCGCCGAGGCGAAGCCACGGACGATCCGTTGCGGCCGAGTCCGGGAAAACAGGGCCACGCCGCTGTAGCCCTTGCGCTGTGCCTCTAGATAGTGGCAGTGGTAGCCAGCCGGCCGAAACACCTGGTCGCCGATCTGGTGCAGGTGGGCGCGCGTCTCCTGCAGGCAGACGATGTCCGCGTCCTGCGCCGGCAGCCACTCGAAAAAGCCCCTGCGGGCCGCAGAGCGAATGCCGTTTGCGTTCAGGCTGATGATGCGCATCTCGGGGGCTCCTCCGGCCGGCGTGTATCATACCTTCCGCCGCCGGCCGGCTCGCGGCCCTCGTGCGGCCGTGATCCGTTTGCCACCTTGCAAGACCCGAGCCCGATGCAGGACTACAAGCGCGAGTTCATCGACCTGGCCCTGGCGCGCGGCGCCCTGAGGTTCGGCAGCTTCATGCTGAAGTCGGGCCGCGAAAGCCCGTATTTCTTCAACGCAGGGCTGTTCAACAGCGGCGCCGCACTCGCCCGGCTCGGGCGCTGCTACGCCGACGCGATCGCGGCCTCGGGGCTTAACTTCGATGTGCTGTTCGGGCCTGCGTACAAGGGCATCCCGCTGGCGACGGCCGCCGCCGTCGCGCTGGCTGAGCACCACGGCCGCGACCTGCCCTGGAGCTTCAATCGCAAGGAGGCCAAGGCCCACGGCGAGGGCGGCAGCCTGATCGGGGCGCCACTGGTCGGCCGGGTGCTGATCGTGGACGACGTCATTACCGCCGGCACCGCGATCCGCGAGGCCATCGAGATCATCAGTTCCGCCGGGGGAACGCCCGCCGGGGTGGTGTTGGCACTGGACCGACAGGAACGGGGCCGCGGCGAACGTTCTGCCGTGCAGGAGGTCGAACAGCAGTCGGGGCTGCCGGTCGTCAGCATCATCACCCTGGCCGATCTGCTGGCGGACCTGGAGCAACGCACCGGGATCGACCCGGATCGGCTCAAGGCAATGCACAAGTACCGAAGCCAGTACGGGGTGGCCTGAGGCTCGCAGGCCAAAATGCCAACATCAGGCTATGATGGGCGGGCGCCCAACACGCACCGCGGGGTGAAGCGCATGTATGACGGCAAGCAGTTCCTGGTCGCCGCCCTGGCAATTTGCCTGGCGGGCTGGGCGGTCGACGCCGCGGCCCAGGGCAAGGTCTACCGCTGGGTGGACGAGCACGGCGTCGTCCACTTTGGTGATGCCATCCCGCCGCAGTACTCGACCGAGCAGCACGAAGTCATCGACAGGCACGGCGCGCGCACGGTGATCCACCAGGAGAACAGCGAGCCCGTGGCGCCGGTCCGCAGCAGCCGCGACCGGGCGCTGCTCGCCACCTACGGCACAGTGGATGAGATCGAGGACGTCCGCGACCGTCGCATGGAATTCCTCGCCAGTCAGAACGAGGTGGCACGCGAACGGCTCGAAAGCCTGCACATGCGCCACGCGGAACTCGCCGACAACCCGGCGGCCATCAACGAGCTCCAATTGGTCGAGCAACGCATCGGGGAGTATGAGGCCGAGATCGAGCGACGCGACGGCGAGATCGAGCGGATTCGCGCCGAGTTCGCATCTGACATCGCGCGCTTCCGCGAGTTGCGCGGCCTGCCGCCCTCCGAGACCAGCGCTGCCCAGCGCTAGCCGGTCCTGCTGCACGCGGCCCCTGTAGGAGCGGCTGAAGCCGCTCCTCATGTCGCGGCTGAAGCCGCTCCTACGAGACAGGCGGGCTAGTGCCGGCCGGAGTGACCGAAACCGCCCGCGCCGCGCGCGCTGGCCGCGAAATCCTCCACGATCTCGAAACGCGCCCGCACCACCGGAACGACGACCATCTGCGCCAGTCGCTCGCCGGGCTGAAGGGTGAACGCTTTTTCGCTGCGGTTCCAGGCAGATACGAAGACCTGGCCCTGATAGTCCGAATCGATCAGCCCGACCAGGTTGCCGAGCACGATGCCGTGTTTGTGCCCCAGGCCGGATCGCGGCAGCAGCATGGCCGCAAGTCCTGGATCGTCGAGGTGGATCGCCAGCCCGGTCGGTACCAGCTCCGACTGGCCGGGCGCCAGCTCGAGCGGCGCGTCCAGGCAGGCACGCAGGTCCAGGCCCGCCGAACCCTCAGTGGCGTACTCGGGCAGCGGGAATTCGCGGCCGAGACGGGGATCAAGAATCTTGAGCTTGATGACCGGCACGCATGCGCTCCACGATCAGCCGTACCAGCCGCTCCGCCAGGTCCGACTTGGATCCGCAGCCGAGATCCTCGCGCCCGCCAGGCCAGAGCACCAGCAGGGCGTTGTCGTCGCGGTCGAAGCCGCAGTCCACCCCGACCAGGTTGGCCGCGATCATGTCCAGCGACTTGCTCTCGAGCTTGTGCCGCGCGTTGGTCTCGACGTTGCCGGTTTCCGCCGCGAATCCGACCACGAACGGCCTGGGCGAACCGGCTGCGACCTCGGCGAGAATGTCGGGATTCCGGACCAGCTCCAGTGCCAGCTCGCCGGAATGCTTCTTGATCTTTTGCGCAGCCGGCTGCGCGGGGCGGTAGTCCGCCACTGCGGCGGCGGAGATGAACAGCGCAGTCCCCGGCAACTCGGCCTGGACAGCGTCGCGCATCTGCGCCGCGGTCTCCGCCTTGACGAGCCGGACGCCGGGCGGTGCGGCAAGATCAACCGGGCCGCTGACCAGCACGACCTCGGCCCCGGCCCGTGCTGCAGCAGCCGCCACTGCGTAGCCCATCTTCCCGGAACTGCGATTGCTGAGGTAGCGCACCGGGTCCAGCGACTCGCGCGTAGGGCCCGCTGTGATCAGCACCCGTTGTCCGGCGAGCGGCCCAGCTGCAGTGCCAGGGCCCGATTGCAGCGCCGCGACCAGTCCGACGGGTTCCAGCATTCGCCCTTCGCCAGTTTCCCCGCAGGCCTGATCCCCGCTGGCCGGCCCGAGCACGACCACGCCCCGCGCCGCCAGGCGCTCGAGATTGTCGCGGGTTGCCGGGTGCGCCCACATCAGGCGGTTCATCGCAGGGGCAACGCACAGCGGCGCATCGCTCACCAGGCAGAGCGTGGCGAGCAGGTCGTCGGCCATGCCGGCGGCAAGCCGCGCCAGGAAATCTGCAGTGGCCGGAGCCACCAGCACCAGGTCGGCCCAGCGGGCAAGTTCGATATGGGCCATGGCGGCCTCGGCCGCCTCGTCCCACAGGCTGCTGCGCACCGGGTGGCCGGAGACTGCCTGGAAGGTCAATGGCGTGACGAACTTTGCCGCGGCCTCGGTCAGCACCACGCGAACGTCCGCGCCCTGCTCCCGCAGCCGGCGCACGAGGTCCGGCGCCTTGTAGGCGGCAATGCCGCCGGTCACGCCGAGCAGAACCCGTTTTCCCGCGAGAGATGGCATAAAGGCTCCATGCCCTGGCTGCGGCGGGCAGCTTAACCTGAGTCACCCTTCAATTGGCAACCGGGGACGGCCCAGGCGCCATGAGCCACCTGCCTATCAGGGACTGGCCGGAGAACGAGCGGCCCCGCGAAAAACTGCTGTCCGGCGGTCCCGGGCGCCTTTCGGACGCCGAATTGCTGGCGATCTTCCTGCGGACTGGCGCACGCGGCCGGAGCGCTGTCGACCTGGCCCGGGAGCTGCTGCTGGGTTTTGGCGGGCTCCGCGGCCTGTTGACCGCGGATCTCGCCAGCTTTGCCAGCCTGCCGGGACTCGGTCCGGTCAAGTATGCGCAGCTCCAGGCCGGCCTGGAGCTGGCGCGTCGCCATCTCGAGGAGACCCTGCGGCGCGGGCCGGCGCTGGGCTCCCCGGACGCGGTCCGGCGCTTCTTAAGGGCGAGGCTGCGCGACCTGCCCCACGAGGTGTTCTGCTGCCTGCACCTCGACAACCGCAACCGCGTGATCGTGTTCGAGGAGCTGTTTCGCGGCACCATCGATGGTGCCAGCGTTCACCCGCGTGAGGTGGTCAAGCGGGCCCTGGCCCATAACGCGGCCGCGCTGATTCTCGCCCACAATCATCCCAGCGGGGTCGCGGAGCCGAGCCAGGCGGACGAGGTCATCACCCGCCGGCTTAAAAGCGCGCTGGCGCTGGTGGACATCCGCGTGCTGGATCACCTGGTGGTCGGCGATTCCGCCTGCGTGTCATTCGCCGAGCGCGGCCTGCTGTGAGGAAAGGTCGACAGGGACTCGAGTTGCAGGAGCGGCTTCAGCCGCGACCGGGATCGGGGCTGAAGCCCCTCCTGCGGGAATCGCGGGCGCTGCCCGCTCCTCTCCCGCCGCCTTGCGCCCGGCTTTCGCCGGCGGCATAATGCCCAGCTCTTTTAAGTGGCCGGTTAGCCGGTTTTCCGAGGGATTCCAGTCATGTCGCGAGTCTGCCAGGTCACCGGCAAGGGGCCGATCTCAGGGAACAACGTGTCCCACGCCAACAACAAGACGCGCCGTCGTTTCCTGCCCAATCTGCACACCCACCGCATCTGGGTGGAGAGCGAGAAGCGCTGGGTCAAGCTGCGGGTCTCCCAGCAGGGCCTGCGCATCATCGACCGCAAGGGCATCGACGAGGTGCTGGTCGAGCTGCGCGAGCGCGGCGTCAAGGTCTGAGGAGCTCAAGCCATGCGCGACAAGATCAAGCTCGTGTCCACGGCCGGCACCGGTCACTTCTACACGACCACCAAGAACAAGCGGCTTCATCCAGAGAAGATGGAAATGATGAAGTTCGACCCGAAGGCGCGCAAGCACGTCGCCTACAAAGAAGCCAAAATCAAGTAGGAGCGGCTT
>CAZOSZ010000141.1:0-6578 GCA_964582505.1 uncultured Ectothiorhodospiraceae bacterium
AGGCGATCCCGGCCCTGGTCCTGGCCGCCGTGCTGGGCGCGGGCTGCGCCGTGCCGCCGCGACAGGCCGGGTCGCCTGCGGTGCCGATTGCGCATCGAGCCAGCCTGCAGTTGCCGGCTGCCGCCGAGTTGACCGCGCAACTCGATGCCGTGCAGTTGCTGGTCGTCGAGCACGGCGGCGAGCGGCAGTTGCTGCAGGCGTACATCGAGCTGCGCCCCGGCCGGGTGGTGCTCGTCATCCTGGACCGGATCGGCGTGTTCCTGCACTCGATCGAGTACGACGGCAGCGAGCTGGTGGTCCGGCGGGGAACGCAGGTGCCCGACGCATGGCCGGACGGGATGGCGCTTGCGGACTTCCTGCTCGCCTTTCAACCGCTCGAGGCCGTGGCCGGCAGCTTGCGCGGCGCCACGATCGAGCAAAGCGAGGATCGGCGGCTGCGGCGGGTGCGCAGGGGTTCCCGGACCCTCATCGAGATCCGCTACGCACAGCCCGACCCCTGGTCCGGGCCGGTGCAGTACCTGCACCTCGAGCGCGGCTACCGGATGGAAATCGAGACCGTGGAGCGCTCCGCGCCGTGAGCCGGTATTTCCTGCCGGAACTCGGCATCGTCAACGCCCTGGGGTCCGACCGCGGCACGGTTCTCGCGGGCCTGCTGGCCGGCGATCTCGGCGGCATGCTGCCGCACGGTCCGCTGATGTCCGGCCGCTCGACGCGGGTCGGCCGCGTGCCGGGGCCGCTGCCGCAAGTGCCTGCGGAACTGGGCATGTTCGATTGCCGCAACAACCGCCTGCTGCTGGCGGCGCTGCAGCAGATCGAGGCGGCCGTGCTGGGCTGCGCGCAACAGTGGGGGCCGGGCCGGGTCGCAGTCGTGCTGGGCACCAGCACTTCCGGAATCGCCGCCGGGGAGGAGGCGCTGGCCGTCTGGCGGCGGCAGGGCGTGATGCCGCAGAGCTATCATTACCGCCAGCAGGAAGCGTGCACCCTGGCCGAGTTTGCCGCCCGTTACCTGCGCCTGGACGGGCTGCGCTATACCGTGTCCACCGCGTGCTCGTCCTCGGCGAAAGTGTTCGGCTCCGCCCGGCGACTGCTTGATGTCAACGCCTGTGATGCCGTGCTGGTCGGAGGTTGCGACAGCCTTTGCCGGTTGACGCTTGACGGCTTCGACGCGCTGGAGTCGCTCGCGCCCGGGCACTGCAAGCCCTTCAGCGTCAACCGGGACGGGATCAACCTGGGCGAGGGCGCGGCGGTGTTCCTGGTCACGCGGGAGCCGGCGCCTGTCGGCCTGCTCGGCACCGGGGAGGCTTCGGATGGCTATCACATGTCGGCACCCGATCCCACCGGGCTGGGTGCGACGCTGGCCATCCGCCAGGCGCTGGCCGACGCCGGCCTGTCCGCCGGCCAGCTCGGTTACCTGAACCTGCATGGCACGGCGACCCCGCAGAACGACGCCATGGAGAGCCGGGTCGTGGCGGAGGTGTTCGGGCCCGGACTGCCGTGCAGCTCGACCAAGCCCCTGATCGGCCATACGCTCGGGGCGGCGGGCGCGCAGGAGCTGGGGCTGTGCTGGCTGCTGCTGGATCGGGGCAACGCTGGGCGCCGCCTGCCCGCCCACCCCTGGGACCACCAGCCGGATCCGGATCTGCCGCAGATCGGCTTGACCGGGGCGGACTGCGTTTATGATAAGGCCGTCATGATGTCGAACTCTTTTGCGTTCGGCGGCAGCAACGCGAGCGTGATCATCGGGGTGAGGTAATGGACGTCGCAAGGATGCCTGCGCACCAGATCGTGCCGCACGAGCCGCCGATGGTGCTGATCGACCGCGTGCTGTCGCACGACGATAAGGCGGGAACCGTCGCCCGGATTGCAATCACAGCCGACAGCCTGTTTGCCGAGGCAGACGGCGTCCCCGGCTGGATCGGCATCGAGTACATGGCGCAGTGCGTGGCCGCGCACGGCGGCTGCAAGGCACGCCTGCGGGGCGAATCACCGCCGATCGGATTTCTGATCGGCGTGCGCAAGTACGAGTGCAGCGTGCCTGCCTTTGCCCTCGGCAAGCTGCTGACCGCGCGCGCCGTGCCGCTGTTCGACGAAGGCGGCCTGAGCGCATTTTTCTGCACGCTGGAATCGGACGGGGTCATCGCCACGGCAACCGTCAACGCCTACATCCTCGGCGGGCTGTCCAATGACTAGGACCGTGCTGGTCACCGGCGCGAGCAAGGGCATCGGACGCGCCATCGCCGTCGCACTGGCCGACGCCGGGCATGGCGTGGCGGCCCACTACGGCAAGGACCGCGAGGGCGCGGACAGCCTGGTCGCGGCCATTGCCGAACGGGGCGGCACGGCGCGCGCGCTGGGCTTCGATGTCGCCGACCGCGCCGCCTGCCGCGCTGCCATCGAGGCCGACATCGAGGCCCACGGGGCCTTTTACGGGGTGGTGAGCAACGCCGGCATCAGTCGTGACAATGCCTTCCCGGCAATGCCGGGCGAAGACTGGGACGCAGTGATCCGCACCAACCTCGACAGTTTCTACAACGTCATCCAGCCCTGCATCATGCCGATGGTCAGGGCGCGCCGCGGCGGCCGGATCGTCACGGTGTCATCGGTCGCGGGACTGATCGGCAACCGAGGGCAGGTCAATTACAGTGCCGCCAAGGCGGGCATCATCGGCGCCACCAAGGCGCTCGCCCTGGAGCTTGCCAGACGCGAGATCACGGTCAACTGCGTGGCGCCCGGCCTGATCGACACGGGCATGCTGGCCGGGGCCGAGATCGAGCCGATCCTCGAGCTCGTCCCGGCCCGACGGCTCGGGCGGCCGGAGGAAGTGGCCGGCCTGGTGGCCTACCTGATGTCCGACGCGGCCGCCTACATCACCCGGCAGGTGATCTCGGTCAACGGTGGACTGATATGAGCAAGCGGGTCGTCGTCACGGGCGTCGGCGCCGTCACTTCCCTGGGCAGCGATTTCCAGAGCGTCCGCGCATGCATGGAGGCCGGCCGCAACGGCATTCGCCGCATGGATGCCTGGGCGATATACGAAGGCCTGAACACGCTGCTGGGCGGGCCGGTCCTCGACTTTCAGCTGCCGCCCCACTTCACGCGCAAGCGCATCCGCGCCATGGGGCGCACCGCCCAGCTGGCGGCCGTCGCCACCGAAAGCGCCCTCGACAGGGCAGGCCTGCTCGGGGATGCGGTGATTTCCGACGGTCGAACCGGCATCGCCTACGGTTCGTCGTCCGGCAGCACCGAGCCGGTGCACGCCTTCGGCACGATGCTGCGCGATCACAACACCCGCGGCATCAATGCCACGACTTATATTCGCATGATGAGTCACACCTCGGCGGTCAACACCGCGATGTTCTTTGGCGTGAAGGGCCGTGTCATCGCCACCAGCACGGCGTGCACCTCGGGCAGCCAGGGAATCGGCTATGCCTACGAGGCCATCGCGCACGGCAAGCAGACCGTGATGATCGCCGGCGGATCGGAGGAGCTGTGTCCGACGCAGGCGGCGGTGTTCGACACCCTGTTCGCCACCAGCACGATGAACGACCGGCCCGGGGCGACGCCGCGCCCCTTCGATGCACAACGCGACGGCCTGGTGATCGGCGAGGGCGCGTGCACCTTCATCCTCGAGGAACTCGAATTCGCCCGCTCGCGGGGCGCGACCATTCTCGCGGAGTTGGTCGGCTACGGAACCAATTGCGATGCCCAGCATGTCACCCAGCCCAGCGCCCAGACGATGGAGGTGGCCATGCGCCTGGCGCTGGCGGACGCCGAACTGGACCCGGCAGCCGTCGGCTTCGTTTGCGCGCACGGCACCGCCACGGAACTGGGCGATATCGCGGAGTCGCATGCCACCCGCGCCGTGTTCGGCGACCGAATCGCCATCAGCGCGCCGAAGAGTTATTTCGGCCACACGCTCGGGGCCTGTGGATCGCTGGAGGCCTGGCTTGCGATCGAGATGATGGATTCGGACTGGTTCGCGCCCACGCTGAATCTTTCCAGTCCCGACCCCTTGTGTGCCTCGCTCGACTACATCATGGGCTCGGCCCGCCGCATCGAGACCGAGTATGTGATGAACAACAATTTCGCCTTCGGCGGAATCAACACTTCGCTGATCTTCAGGCGCTGGCACTGATGCCGCCGCCGATGCCTGCGACGTTGCTGTGCGTCGGCACGATCGAGTCCTTCGAGCAGGCGAGCGACGGGCAGCTCGATGCCGCCGACCGGACCCGCATCATGGCGATTCGCCATCCGCTGGCTCGCAAGCGCAGCCGGGCGGCGGCACTGCTGCTTGCCCACGCCCTGGCCTGGCGATTCGGCGGCGCGCCGCAGGACCAGCGCGTCGTTCGCGATGCGCGCGGTCGCCCGCTGCATAGCCGAGGCGCATCGGTCAGCCTGTCACACAGCAGTGACCGGGTGGCCTGCAGTCTCTCAACTGCGGCGACCGGCGTGGGCGTCGACCTGCAAATGACCCGGACCCGGCATGACACGGCGGCCATCGCGGCACAGTACTTCAGCGAGCGGGAGACCGAATGGCTGTCGGCCCGGCCGCGCGAGGCGTTTTTCCAGCTCTGGGTGCTCAAGGAGGCGTACCTGAAGGCCCTGGGCCTGGGGCTGTCAGGCGGATTGGGGCGACTGGCCTGTGTCGTCGAGGGCGGGCGGATTTCCGGCTCGGTGGACGGCGAAGACGCGGTGGCGCTGCAGCTGTACCGGGCGGACGCCTTTTACTGCGGGCTTGCGCGGCTGGGAGGCTCGAGTGACGAGCCCGCCTGCATGCAATACCTCCCGGACCGCGGCTGGGCCGCCGCGCCACTGGTGTGCATCGCGACCGGTGAAGCCTTTCGGCGCAGCGCTCTCCCCCAGGCCGTGCCCTACCGCTTTTCGCTCAGCTTGAGCACCTCCAGGTTCGGATCGCGCCGCAGATCCCCCTCGGCGTAGGGCAGGCTGACCCAGCCCGACTCCGAGTACAGCTTGGTCATGTCGGCGAAGTGCGGGCGCTGGGGGTCGCCGCCCGGAAAAGGGATGCATGAAATCTAGACCACAGCGGGGCCGGCTTCCAGCTCGACGCCCCGGATTCAGCCCCCGCTCAGCGGCCCATCCACCACCGCGCGAACTCAAGAAAGTCGATCGCGCCGTTGTCATCCGAGTCGATGACATCGAAGCCGATATCCAGCTCGTCCTCCGGCGCATCGGCCCCGAGCGCGTCCATCAGGCGCCGGAACTCGCCGCGGTCGATCCGGCCATCGCCGTCGACGTCGAAGTGCTCAAAGTTTTCTTTAAGTTCTTCCAGGTCGGGCATGGCCGGGCTCCTTGACTCGACGGGCTGTGGACAGGGATTCCCCCGGCGGAGGATACCGGCACCGGACCTGCCGGTACAGGAGGCCGTCATGCCCGCACCGGCACGAGACCCAGGTACTCGACGAAGGGATCGAAGTCGCGGTCGGAATGCAGCAAGGGGATCCCCTGCTCGATGCAGAACGTGGCGATGATCGCGTCCGCCGTCTTGCGCACCGTGACGCCGTGCCGGCGCAGAGCCCGATAATTCTCCGCGACCTTGATTGCTCGAGCCTTGCCCAGCATCTCGAAGACCGCCAGGCTGGCAAGCAGCTCTTTGGCGGTCCGGAAATCGGCATCGACGCGGAAACCTTGCAAGACCTCGGCAAGCACCAGGTCGCCGATGGCCACCGGCTCGCGCCCCAGCAGCCGGTCCAGCAGCGTCGTCTCGAGTGTGTCGACGCCGTTGAAGTAGTCGATCCACACGCTCGAATCCACGAAGACCATCAGTCGGTCCTCATGCGCTGCAGGTCGCCCTGCCATCTCAGCTTGCCGCGGAAGCCGCGAATCCGCTCCTGCTGCTTCAGTTGCACCAATGCCCGCAGGCCCATCTCGACCACCTCGCGCTTGGTCCGGGCGCCGGTGACTTTGAGGGCGTCGGCCATCAGCTTGTCGTCGATCACAATGTTGGTTCTCATGGCGGCGGGTCTCGATGTGTATAAAACATAGACAGGGTACACACAAGCCCGGGTATCCAGCCAGTTCCACGACTTTGGCACGTCGGGTGAGGCAGGCGGGCAACCGCGCTGGAATCCGCCCTCCAGGCCCCGCAAAGGGCTGGTTCCCGAAAAACGGCAAATCGACCTCAGGCAACTCTCATGCTCCGACCCGGCAGGATTGAATGGGTAGGCGGCGTCGTGTCGCCGGACGATGCGTCGTCGGCCGTGGCGCGCTCGCTCGGGAACGCGTTGGAACGGCCGATGGCAGGCCCGCGCAGACGACCGCACAGCATTCGCCTGGCCGACCCGCGGCTCGCTGCCGCGGCGCGGGCGGTAATCGGCCACGCCACCCGAGTGAACGTGGCCCCGACACCGGAACTGGATGCCGTCATGGAGGCTTTCCTGTTGAAGCTGTACTGCAGCACCGGGGTCTGGCCGCGCGGCGCCCAGGTACGCACCCGCTGGGGACGCTCGCTCAGACCGGACTCATCGATGAACACGATCACCCGTCCTTTGGCGGCAGCGTTTTTTTCAGCTCCGGACAGCGCTTGCGCTTCCACTGCTCGATGGCTGCCTCGTCGCGCTG
>CAZOSZ010000142.1:0-6550 GCA_964582505.1 uncultured Ectothiorhodospiraceae bacterium
GATCCGCTGGCGGTGCTGGATCCCGGGCTCTGGCTGTCGTTCGGGGCGGTGGCGACCATCCTCGCGGTCGTCGCTGGCCGGCGCGCCGCGCCGGGCAAGCTGCGCGCGCTGATCCGCATCCAGGGTGCGTTGGCAGCGGGGCTCATGGTCTGCACGGTTGCCTGGTTCGGGCGTGTATCGCTGGTCGCACCGCTTGCCAACCTGCTGGCAGTGCCCTGGTTCAGCCTGCTGGTGGTTCCCCCGGCCCTGGCAGGCATTGTGCTTTCGTGGCTGTGGCCCGCGGCAGGTGGCGTGCTGTTGATGCTGGCCGGCGAGGCGACCAGCCTGGCGCTCGCGGGCATCGAGTGGTTCGGCGCGTGGCCCCTGGCCTCGAGCTGGATTTCGAAACCGGGTCCCGGCGCGCTGGCACTGGCGGCCTTTGGGGCGACCTGGAGCCTGTTGCCTCGACCTGCACCGGGTCGGCTGGTCGCGCCGCTGTTGTTCGCCCCGCTGCTGCTGGGCGGGACAACCGCGTTGCCCCACGGTGCGTTCGAACTGCGCGTGCTGGACGTCGGCCACGGCCTGGCGGCGCTGGTGCGGCCCCGCAGCCGGCTGCTGCTGTTCCATGCCGGGCCCGCCTGGCCGGGCGGCGACGCGGGCGCACGCACGGTGCTGCCCGCCGTGCGGGCACTCGGTCTCGGCCAGCTCCACGTGCTGGTCATCAGCCATGGACATGCCGACCACGCCGGCGGCGCGCGCGCGGTGTCGATGGCGTTTCCACGGGCCGCGAAGCTTGCCGGCTACGGAGCCGAGCACGACGGAACGCGGCCTTGCAGGGACGGCCAGTCGTGGGCCTGGGACGGCGTGCGCTTCAGTCTGCTGCACCCTGCGGAGGGCTTTCGCGGCGGGCTGAACGACGGCTCCTGTGTGCTGCTGGTCGATGCCAGCGGGGGCCGTGTCCTGCTGACAGGTGACATCGAGTCTGCCGGTGAGCGGGCGCTGCTGCGGCGTTATCCTGGCTTGCCGGTCGATCTCGTCGTCGCCCCCCACCACGGCAGTCGCAGCTCTTCGGGCGCGGCCTTGATCGCGGCGACCCGCCCTGCCTGGGTGGTGTTCTCGACTGGCTGGCGCAATCGATGGGGCTTTCCAGCCGAGGCGGTAGTGGCGCGCTGGCGTCGCGCCGGTGCGCTGCCGTTGTCCACCGACCGCAACGGCGAGTCGGCGGTCCAATTCATGCCGCATGGACCGGGGCCGCCGCAAACCCGCCGTCAGCTCGAATGCCGCGCCTGGCTGGACTGCTGAACACGGGGTCGTTCCCCGTTGCTGTGTCACGATTCGGCGGTTGCCGGTATCATCCGCGGCAACCCACGGGACGCGAGGATTCATGATCGAGATCATCCAGGCCGGCGGTTGGCTGATGCTGCCCATCATCCTCTGTTCCATCGTCGCCGTGGCCATCACCCTCGAGCGACTCTGGACGCTGCAGCGCCGCCGCGTGTTGCCGACAGACCTGACGATGCGTGTCTGGGAATGGGCCCGCGACCGGCAACTCGACCAGAAGCACCTGCGCGTACTGTCCGCCAATTCACCGATGGGCATGGTGCTGGCCGCCGGGCTTGCCAATCGCCACCAGAGCCGCGAGGTGCTGAAGGAGATCGTCCAGGACACCGGCCGGCACGTGGTACACGAACTCGAGCGCTATCTCAATTCGCTCGGCACCATCGCCGCGGTCACGCCCCTGCTTGGTTTGCTCGGTACGGTGATCGGCATGGTCAAGGTGTTTGCGGCCATCACCACTGCCGGCGTCGGCAACCCCTCGGTGCTTGCCGGCGGGATTTCCGAGGCTTTGATCACCACCGCCGCCGGCTTGTCGGTCGCGATTCCGAGCCTGATCGCGTATCGCTACCTGCGCGGCCGCGTGGACGCGCTGGTGGTCGAGATGGAGAAGGAGGCGATGAAGCTGGTGGACGCGCTGCACGGCAAGTCCGCGGCCGAGGTTGGCGGAGCGTGAACCTGCGCACCCGGCCGCGTGACGAACCGGAGGTCAACCTGACCTCGCTGATCGACGTGGTGCTGTTGCTGCTGGTGTTTTTCATGGTGTCCACCAGCTTCCTGAAGGCCACCGAGATCCGCCTGCAGTTGCCGCAGGCCGAAGCGGTGCCACGCGAGGAACCCGTCGCCGAGATCGAGATCATCGTCAGTGCGGCCGGCGATTATTTCGTCGACGGACAGGAACTGGTGAACCGCCGCCCCGAAACTCTGCGTCGCGCCCTCGAAACGGTCGCCGGCGAGCGCCGCGAACTGCCGGTCACGATCCGCGCAGACGGGCGCGCCTCGCACCAGTCGGTGGTAACCGCGATGGATACTGTTGGCAAGCTCGGCTTCAGCCGTATCCTGATCGCCACCGTCAGCGAGCCGGAGTGAAGCGGCCAGCCGAGCTGCAGATCGACCGGGCGGGCGCCGTCTACCGGCGACTGCTGGGCTATTCGGCGGATTATCTGCCGATGTTCATCGCCGCGATGATCGCCATGGCGCTTTACGCAGGCAGCCAGACGGCATTTGTCTATATCACCAAGGTGGTGACCAACGAAAGTTTCGTGGCGCGGGACCCGCAGGTCATCCGCTGGGTGCCGCTGCTGATCTTCGGCATCTTTCTGGTGAGAGGCATCGCCGAGTTCGTTTCGACCTATTGCATGAACTGGGTCGGCCGCCAGGTCATCAAGCGCCTGCGGCGCGACGTGTTCGCCAAGTTTCTCGCGCTGCCGACGCGTTTCTATGACGCCAACTCCACCGGAGCGCTGCTGTCGCGACTGACGTTCAACATCGAGCAGGTGGCGCAGGCCTCGAGCCAGGTGCTGACCACGCTGTTCAAGGACTCGCTGACCATAATCGGACTGGTCGCCTTCATGTTCTGGACCAACGTGCGGCTGTCGCTGTTCGTGCTGGTGACCGCACCGCTGATCGGGCTGCTGATCAGGGTGCTGTCCAGGCACTTCCGCCGCTACAGCATGCGAATCCAGAACTCGATGGGCGACGTCACCCAGGCGGCCGAGCAGGTGCTCGAGGCCCATAAAGTCGTCAAGGTCTTCAATGGCGAACGCCAGGAGGTGGAAAGTTTTGACCGGGTCAACGAGCGCAACCGGCGGCTGAACATGAAACTGGTGACCGCCAAGGCAGCCAGCGAACCGGTGATCCAGATGATCGCCGCCATCGGACTGGCCGGCGTGGTGTTCGTGGCGACCCGCGAGGACCTTGCAGGAACCCTGACGGTAGGCGATTTCGTTGCTTTCCTCGGCGCGGTGCTGCTGGTGATGGCGCCGCTGAAGCGGCTGACCAACATCAACGGCCCGTTGCAGCAGGGCATTGCCGCCGGCCAAAGCATTTTCGAATTGCTTGACACCCAAGCCGAGGACCAGGGCGGGGCGGTGCCGCTGGGCCGGGCGCGCGGCGAAGTCGAATTCCGCGGCGTCGCCTTCCTGTACCAGGCCGAGAAGGGCAAGGTGCTCCAGGAGCTGAACCTCAAGGTTGCCGCCGGTGAGCGGCTGGCGATAGTCGGCCGGTCCGGCAGTGGCAAGAGCACGCTGGTCAGTCTGATTCCGCGCTTCTACGACCCGACCGAGGGGCAGGTGCTGATTGACGGTCGCGATGTGCGGGAGTATCGGCTCGCCGACCTCAGGCGGCAGGTGAGCCTGGTCAGCCAGGACGTCAAGCTGTTCGACGACACCATCCGCAGCAACATCGCCTACGGCGCAAAGCGCGAGGCGACGCCACAGGAAATCGAGCAGGCGGCTCGGGCAGCGCACGTGCTCGAGTTCACGGCGCGATTCCCGGACGGCCTCGACACCGAAGTCGGCGACCGCGGAGTCACGTTGTCCGGTGGCCAGCGCCAGCGTGTCGCGATCGCCCGGGCGCTGCTCAAGGACACGCCGATCCTGATTCTCGACGAGGCCACCTCGGCGCTGGACAGCGAGTCCGAGCGCCATATCCAGGCCGCGCTCGAGGCGCTGATGAGGAACCGCACCACGCTGGTCATTGCGCACCGCCTCTCGACCATCGAGAAGGCCGACCGCATCGTGGTGATGGAGAACGGCCGCATCATCGAAGCCGGAACGCACCGCGAGCTGCTCGAGCGCGGCGGTTCATACGCATCGCTGCACAGAATGCAATTCAGCGAATCGTGAACGCGCTTGCCCGACGCCTGACGACGGCATGGTACGGCGAAGCGCCGGTGCCCGTCTGGGCGCGGCTGGCCGAGTCGGTCTACCGTGCAATGACGCGCCTGCGGCGCACCGCCTACCAGCGCGGCTGGCTGCGCTCGGGCCATCCCGGTGCGCCGGTGGTGGTGGTCGGCAATCTGACTGCCGGCGGTGCCGGCAAGTCTCCCGTGGTGATGTGGCTGGCACGCACGCTGGCGGAGCGAGGCCATGCGCCGGCCATTATCAGTCGGGGCTACGGCGGCGCAGAGCCGGCGCGTCCGCACCGGGTCGGGCCGGAAGACCGTCCGGCGTTCAGCGGCGACGAGCCCCTGATGATGGCCAGGCATACTGGCCTGCCGGTCTGGATCTGCCGTGACCGCCTCGCGGCCGCCCATGCCGCCGTGGCGGCGGGGGCCGACATCATCATTGCGGACGACGGGCTGCAACACTACCGTCTGCGGCGTGACCTCGAGGTTGCGGTGGTAGACGGCGCGCGCGGACTCGGCAACGGGCGCTGCCTGCCTGCCGGGCCGCTGCGTGAACCGGCCACGCGGCTGGCCGAGGTCGACCTGGTGATCTGCAACGGCCCGGACTGCTGCCCGGAAGGCGCGATGAACATGCAACTGGTCGGCCATGTGGCCGTGCGGCTCGACGGCAGCATCCGGCGGGGGCTGGAGGACTTCGCACCGGGGCCGGTCCACGCGATCGCCGGCATCGGCTATCCGGAGAGATTCTTCGCATTGCTCGAGAGCCACGGGCTCGAGCTGCTGCGACACCCGTTGCCCGACCATGGCGCGGTGCCGTCCGAATGGCTCACCCCGGCGGACGAACTGCCCGTGCTGATGACCGCGAAAGACGCGGCGCGTTGCGCCCACGACCCGGCCGCGTCGCAGGCCTGGCAGGTGCCGGTGGAGGCGCGTTTCGAGGACGAAGGCGCGCGGCTTCTGCAACTGGTGGCGCATTGCGCCAAGTTGCGGGATGCTTGAGCACATGGACACGCGCCTGCTCGATATCCTCGCCTGCCCGATCTGCAAGGGGCCACTGGTACATCGCCGCGAGCACCAGGAGCTGGTCTGCCGCGGTGACCGCCTGGCGTGGCCGATCCGTGACGGCGTGCCGGTCCTGCTGGTCGGCGAAGCACGCGAGGTCGCGCAGGCCGAGCTGGTGGCAATGGAGCAGCGCCGATGAGCGCTTTCCGGGTCGTGATTCCGGCGCGCCATGCCTCCACGCGGCTGCCGGGGAAGCCCCTGGCGATGATCGCCGGGCGGCCCATGATCCACTGGACCTGGGAGCGGGCGCTGGCAAGTGGCGCCACGCAGGTGATCATAGCGACGGATCATGAGGGCGTGGCAGCGGCCTGCCGCGAGTTCGACGCCGAAGTCTGCATGACCGACGTCCGGCATGCCAGCGGCACCGACCGGATCGCAGAGGTCGCCGAGCGCTTCGGCTGGAACGACGATGCGATCGTGGTCAATGTGCAGGGCGACGAACCGATGGTGCCGCCGGAAGTGATCCGCCAGGTCGCGGAGCTGCTGGTCCTGCAACCGGAGGCGGAGGTCGGCACGCTGGGGACGCCAATCCATGACCTCGGGGAGTACCTCGACCCGAACGTCGTCAAGCTGGTGGCTCGCGCCGACGGCAGCGCGCTGTATTTCAGCCGTGCGCCGATCCCGTGGCATCGCGAGGGCGCGCCGGCGGGGATCGCCTCGCAACAGCTTCACGAGGGCGCGATGCGTCACGTTGGACTCTACAGCTACCGCGTGGCGGCACTCAGGCGGTTGGCGGCCCATCCGCCCTGTCGGCTGGAAGAGATCGAGCGGCTCGAGCAGCTTCGTGCCCTGTGGCTGGGCATGAGAATCCAGGCCGACGCGGCCGTGATCGTGCCGCCGCCCGGCATTGATACGGCGGCTGATCTGGCGCGCGTCAGTCGACTGTTCATTCAGGCCCCGCGGGGACGCTGACCAGCTGGATCTCCGCGGACGGCGTCACGCCGTCCGGGCCGCATACCGGCAGCTCGATGAGCTGTGGCGCGTGGCGCATCGGCTGGCCGAAGTTGTCTGCCTGGATCACCGGATCGGCGCCGATCGGTCGCAGTACGATCATCGGCGGTTCGTCCAGCACCTCGACCAGCGTGCAGCGCATTCCCTGGTAATGCAGTTCGCTGCCGAGCAAGGCACGAAGTCGATCAAGGCTGAGCGGCGGGGCAGGCATGGTACTGATCATAGCCCATCGGCCGCGCGGGACTTGACTGCGGCTTCAGCCGCGTAGAATGAAGACCTCGGGCCGTGGCGGCCCGCCGTGGAGTACCGGGTCAGGCTCATGGCAAGCGACGGTCATCGCCACAGTGTCTCCGTGCTGTTCGTCTGCATGGGCAA
>CAZOSZ010000143.1:0-6532 GCA_964582505.1 uncultured Ectothiorhodospiraceae bacterium
GCTGGAGGCCGGCGGCAACGCCTTCGATGCCGCCGTCGCCGTCAGCGCGGCGCTGGGCGTGGTCGAGCCATTTGCCTCGGGGCTGGGCGGCGGCGGGTTCTGGCTGCTGCACTTTGCCGAGGAGGGCCGCCAGGTCGTGGTGGACGCACGCGAGGCGGCGCCCGGCGCGGCCCATGCCACGATGTACCTGGACGACCGTGGAGAGCCGATCCCCGGGCTGTCGCTCAACGGCCCGCTGGCCGCCGCCATTCCCGGCACGCCGGCGGCGCTGGTGCACGTCAGCGAGCGCTACGGTCGCCTGTCGCTCGGCCTGGCGCTCGCGCCGGCCATCCGCCTCGCCCGCGAAGGCGTTCCGGTCTACGAGCGCATGCGGCTCGGGCTCAATTTCAAGGCCGCCGAGCTCGGCCGCTGGCCGGGCGGGACCGTGTTCCTTCCCGGGGGCGAAGTGCCCGACAATGGCGCCATCATCAAGCTGCCGGGCCTCGCGGACATCATGGAGCGGCTGGTGGCCGAGGGCTCGGCGGGCTTCTACGACGGCCAGCTCGCCGCGAAAATTGTTTCCGCCGTGCGCGCCAACGGCGGCATCTGGAGTCGCGAGGACCTGGCCGCCTACCGGGTGATCGAGCGCGAGCCGCTCTACGCGGAATTCGACGGCGGCCTGAGCGTGACCGTGCCGCCGCCGCCCTCGGCGGGCGGCGTGGCGCTCATCCAGGCGCTGAACATCCTCTCGGGATGGGAGCTCGATGCGCTCGACCCGGTGGAGCGCACGCACCTCGTCATCGAGGCCTTGAGGCGCGCCTTCCGCGAACGGGGCCACCTCGGGGACCCGGACTTCATTGACATGCCGCTCGAGCTGTTGCTGCATCCCGCCTACGCCACCGGACTGGCCTCCACCTTGCGCATGGACCGTGCCACCCCGAGCGAGGTCTTCGCGCCTCTGCATGCCGAGGAAGGCGGTGCGCAGACCACTCATTTCTCGGTGATCGACGCGGAGGGCAACCGGGTCGCGGTGACCCAGTCGCTCAACAGCTGGTTCGGAAGCGGCTACGTGGTACCGGGGCTCGACCTGATACTCAACAACGAGATGGACGACTTCACGGTCAAGCCCGGCTCGAAGAACCTCTATTCGCTGGTCGGCTCCGAGCCGAACATCATCGCGCCGGGCAAGCGGATGCTGTCCAGCATGACGCCCACCTTTCTTGAGTCGCCGCGCGGCGTGGCTGTGCTCGGCACGCCCGGCGGCAGCCGCATCGTCAGCATGGTGCTGCTCGCCGCGCTCGCGTGGATGGACGGCGCGGACGCCGAGGCCATCGTGGCGCTGCCCCGCTACCACCACCAGTACCTCCCGGACCACCTGGTGTACGAGCCTGACGCCTTGACGCCCGAGCAGGCGGAGGGGTTGCGCGCGCGCGGCCACGAGCTGCAGGAGAGCCGCCGGCTCTACGGCAACATGGCGATCGTCACCTGGGACTTCGAGGACGACAGCGTCCAGTCCGCGAGCGACCCGCGCGGCCAGGTGGCGGGCTGGATCTACTGAGTCGCTTGCCTTGTTGCGTTGCGCCGCGCTAGGGTGCCGCGCATGAAAAACGCACCCTTTGTCACCGGCGTGCTCGCGCTCGCAGTCGTCGCGGTCGCCGCCTGCGACTTTTCTGCACTGCCCGCCGCGCAGGCACAGCATCCCGCGGACACGTTCCTGGCAGGGCTCGCCGAGCACTGTGGCCAGGCCTTTGCAGGTCGCATCGTGGCCAACGAGCCCGCGCAGCCCGAGGATCCGTTCGCTGACAAGGCCCTGCTGATGCACGTGCGCGAATGCAGCGCCGGGGAGATCAAGGTACCGTTTCACGTCGGTGACGACCACAGCCGCACCTGGGTGCTGACGCGCACCGAAAGCGGCCTGCGCCTCAAGCACGACCATCGCCACGAGGATGGCTCCGAGGACACCGTGACGATGTATGGCGGCGACACGGCCGCGGCAGGCACGAAGCAGCGCCAGGAATTCCCGGTGGACGAATACTCGATCGAGATGTTCGAGCGGGAAGGCCTGACCGCTTCGGTCAGCAATACCTGGGCGATGGAGATCGAGCCCGGCAAGCGCTTCCTCTACGAGTTGTCGCGCCCTTCGGGTCGGCGGTTCCAGGTGGAATTCGACCTGACGACCGAGGTGCCGCTCCCGCCAACACCCTGGGGGCATCCGGAGATCCGCTGAGCCGAAGGCTTGCGGAACCGGCCGCTGACCCGAGGAAGACCCGATGCGCCGCCTGGTGTGCCACACCCGTCGATGGAGCCTGCTGCTCCTGCTGCTGGCCTTGCTGCCGTTGCAGCTGGCGGCGACAGAGGCTTACCGCTTCGCGGGCGTCGAACGGGTGGTTGCCGTGGGCGACATCCACGGTGCGCTCGACGAGCTGGTTGCCATCTTGCAGGGCACGGGCCTTTTGGACGATGAGCTGAACTGGATCGGCGGTCGAGCCCACTTGGTCTCGGTCGGCGACCAGCTCGACCGGGGCGATCACGGCCGCGGCGTGCTGGAGCTGCTGATGCGCCTGGAGTCACAGGCGGGCGAGGCCGGCGGTGCGGTGCACGTGGTGCTCGGCAATCACGAGGTCATGAACCTCACCGGCGATCTGCGCTACGTCAGCGCGGGCGACTACGCACAATTCGGCGATTCGAGCCACGCCGGCCTGCCGGCGGGCTTTCTGGAACGGCGCGCGGCCTTCGCCCCCGACGGAATGTACGGCCGCTGGCTGCTCGACAAGCCGGTGGCGATCGTCATCGACGACACGCTGTTCGTCCATGGCGGCCTTTCGGCCAAGCTGGAAGGCCGGTCACTCGAAGACCTGAACCGGCGCTTGCGAGACGACGTCCGCGTCGTCGCGCAGGGCTGGCATGCGCTGCTCGAGGCAGGCCTGCTGTCCGATGCGGACGACTTCGATGCACTCATGGCTCAAGCCGCGGCACTCGCCCAGGGTTCCCCGGACGAGCCACTGGCCGAGCTCGGCACCGCCATGGCCGCGGCACTGGATGGCCTGCCCTTCGATCCGGACGGGCCGCTGTGGTATCGCGGTTCGGCACGCTGCCACCCTTACGCGGAGGGCGAGCTGACGGAGCGGATGCTGCGGCAGTTCGGTGCCCGCAGGATGGTGATCGGCCATACGCCGACCCACGATCGGCGGATCTCGAGCCGCATGGCCGGCCAGGTGCTGCGCGTGGACACCGGCATCAATCACGCGGCCTACCAGGGCAGGCCGGCGGCGCTGGTGATCGACCAAGGCGCGGCGCATGCCTGGTATGCAGGCGAGGGACTCGCAGAAATCCCCGCCGAGTCGAACCGCGCGTGGGACCGGCCATACGGGATGAGCGACGCCGAGATCGAGGACTTCCTGCGCAATGCGATCGTGACCAGCATCGAACCGCAGCAGGGCGAGGCCAACCAGCGGCGGCTGACGCTCGAACGGGACGGGCGCAGCCTGCGAGCTGTGTTCAGCACCGTAGACTCCATGCCCGGCCTGCAGCACGGGCGCTGGACGCGGGGCGCCGACGGCGCGGAGCGCTACGTCCACGGGATCGCCGCCTACCGGCTGGACCGCCTGCTGGATCTGCAACTGGTGCCGGTCAGCGTCGAGCGCGAGATCGATGGCGTGAAAGGCATGCTGCGCCACCTGCCGGAGGGCAGCTTTTCCGAGGACAAGCGTCAGGCCCGCCAGCTGGCCTTCAGCGGCGACTGTGAGCTGGGCGCGCAGTACCGGCTCATGAGCGTGTTCGACCTGCTGATCTTCAACCGCAGCCCGAAACTCGGCGAGCTGCGCTACGACCGCTACTGGAGGATCTGGCTGATGGACCAGTCGAGGGCCTTCGGCACGCCCCGCGATTTCAGCGCCGTGCTGCGCCGCTCCGAGCTTCGGCCCACGGCGCCGATGGCGGCTGCGCTGGAGCGGGTCACCGGGGAGAACCTGGCTGTCATGTCGTCGTACCTGCACCACCGCCAGGTGGAGGCGCTGGTGAGTCGCGCGGCCCTGCTTCGGTCGCAGCGATAAAGCGCGGCACGGGATCGGCGCCGTAGTCGATCCGGAAGCCGGAATTCACGCTCAGTCCTTCGAAGTCCGTGGCGGTCAGCACCACCGGCGCGCTGCCCTCGCCGCCGGCTGGCGGGCGGATCGTGAACGTCTGGTTGTAACGGTCGAAACGGATCCATGGGGCAAGCGGGCCACCATGCGGAGTGCCGGCTGAGTAACGCAGCGTGTCACCCGGGTCCGGATCCATGAAGGCGTTGTCCGGGACGCTGAACGACAGCACCTGTCCGGCCGGCACATAGACGTCCGGCAGACGCGTGTTGACCACCGGCGGCAGGTTCTCGAGATTGTGCCGGATTTCGCTGCGGTGATACCGGCCGATGGCGGTGCCCAGGCCGAACAGCACGGCGGCGAGCGACAGGTTGATGGCGATGATCCAGCCGACCTCGAGGCCCATGAGCTGGGCGGCGACGTAGATCAGCATGGCCTGCAGCAGGTCGCCGAAGCGGACGAAGAAGGTGTCGATGGTGGTCTTGCCGACATACTTTTCCTCACGGGCCACGGGCAGGTACAGCGTGTGGTTTGTCGTGCCCTGGACCGAGTAGTTGGTGGCGTTCTCGATGATCATCATCAGCCGCACCAGCGCGAACACCGGCACCACCAGGATCAGGCCGTAGTTGAGCAGCATGATCAGCGGCAGGACCAGGATCGCGCCGCGCACGCCGATCCAGCGGAACAGCCGCGACACCAGGAACAGCTGGATGAGGATCTGCAGGGTCGTGGTCCAGGTGTAGTAGCTGCCCCAGAACTGCGAGATCACCGCGCCGGTGCTGAGCATCCCGCCGCTGGCGGCCGACGCCTGCTGCGCATGGCTGCTCACGAAGGTCGCCAGGATGTACCCGCCGGTGGTGTTCACCAGGTTCAGGAGCATCACGAACAGCGCGATCCGCAGCAGGTAGGCGCTCTGCAGCACGACGCTGAAGCCGCCCAGCAGATGGGCGATGGCGTTGGCCGGCGGTTCGACGTGCTGGTCCGCTGGCGCGGCACGGGAGCCCTCCGGCACGCTGCGTTCCGCATGGCGGCTGAGCAGCAGCACCGCCCCAAGCAGCGCCGCCGAGAACAGCATCAGGAAGGCGGGTCCGACCACCTCGTAGAGGCGTCCCGCAATCTGGCTGCCGGTCAGCGCGCCCAGCGCCGCGCCGACCATGATCACGGCAAACAGGCGCTGGCCCGTCCTGATATTGAACAGGTCGGTGGCGAACGCCCAGAACTGCGCGATCACCATGACGTTGAACACCCCGACCCAGACATAGAACGGCACGGCGACCGGGACGCCCAGCGTGACCAGAAAGGCGAAGATCAGCAGATTGCAGATGAAGAAAGTCCCCACCCAGCGCAGCACGGTCGACTTGTTGCCACGGTCCCGCAGGTAGTCGAACAGGAGCTTGTAGAGCGGAATGACGAAGATCAGCGTGACGGCGATGGCGCCGGTGGCGTAGGAGCGCACCTCGGGCGTTTCCTCGACCAGGATCAGCGTCTCGCGCACCAGCCGCATCGGGTAATAGCTGGTCAGCAGCAGGAAGATCTGCGCCAGCATCAGCAGGATGCTGCGGCCCTCGCCGGGACGCACCGAGGTAAACAGCGTGAGGAAGCGCTCGATGGCGGTCAGCCGGGCGATGGTCGTTGTTGTCATGGTCTCCCCGTTGGCAGCGCTCCGCGGCAAGCATAGCCCGACTGGCTGGCAGGAGCGGCTGTAGGAGCGGCTGTAGGAGCGGCTTCAGCCGCGACGGGCGGGCGGGCGCGGCTGAAGCCGCTCCTACAGCCGCTCCTGCCGGCCCGCGCTCTAGCGCTGGCAGCTGGCGCAATAGTAGGTCGCGCGCTGGCCTTGGACGATCGCCCGGACAGGGCTGGCACAGCGCGGACATGGCTCCCCGGCGCGGCCATAGGCCGCGAGCTTGTGACTGAAATAGCCGGGCTGCCCGTCGCCCCAGGCAAAGTCGCGCAACGTGGTGCCGCCCTCCTGGATGGCCTCCTCCAGCACCTCCCGGATCGCCGCCACGAGCATGGCGATCCGCGCCTTGCCAATCCGCCCCGCAGCCCGGGCCGGGTGGATCGCGGCGCGGAACAGCGCCTCGCTGGCGTAGATGTTGCCGACGCCGACCACCACCCGGCCATTCATGATCAGCTGCTTGATGGCGACCCTGCGGCCGCGACAGACCTCGGCGAGATAGTCGGGCGTGAACTGCCGGCCGAGCGGCTCGGGCCCGAGGTCGCGCAGCAAGCGGTGGCGCAACGGGTCGCCGGCGACCCAGTCCGCCGAGCCGAAGCGGCGCGGGTCGTTGAAGCGCAGCACGCAGCCGCTCTCGAGCGCAAGGTCGAGGTGGTCGTGCGGCCCGGGCGGCGCCGCCTGCCGCAGCACGCGAAGCTGCCCGCTCATGCCCAGGTGCAGCATCAGTGTGCGATGGCCCTCAGCCGGGAACAGCAGGTACTTGCCGCGCCGCTCCGCTGCCAGCACGCGCCGGCCG
>CAZOSZ010000144.1:0-6385 GCA_964582505.1 uncultured Ectothiorhodospiraceae bacterium
TAGGTCGCGCCGACCGCCCTCCAGAGATCGAAGCCGACGTTGACGGCCGCCTGCCGGAGCGCCGCGGGCAGGAAACCTGCCGCGACCATTGCCTCGCGGAGCTCGGCCGCCGCGGCCGCAGGGTCGGGACTCTGCACCACGCCCAGCGCGTGCAGCGAAGCGCAGCGAAGCTGCGCTGCAAGCGGGATCAACGGGTTGGCGCCGTAAAGCGGCCAGTCCCGGGCCTCGGGTGCCGCAAGCAGGCAGGGTTGCAACAGTGCCGCTTCGGTCGCGATGTCGTACAGCGGGCGCGCGCCCGGCGCACTGATGTTGGGCGCGACAGCCAGCCCGGCATCCAGCACGCCGTGCTCGTCCTGCTCCAGGGCACGCAGCACCGCCCCGCCACCATTGGACACCGCGGCGGCGATGATCACCGTGTTGGCGGGTGTGAAAGGCGCCGCCGAAGGAAACGCCAGCTCGAGCGCATGCAGGCCGAAACCCGCGGCCTGCAACACGTGCTGCCCCCAGTCGGCCTCCGGATGGTCGCCCGAATGGGCGTGCTTCATCGCCACCAGCGGCCGGTCGGCGCCGAGGGCATCCGGCTGGAATGCCAGCCCGTCGTCCGCCGGCGCGCGGCGGCCGTCGAGCGACACCCCGGTGCCGGACTGGAAATCGAAATAATCCGTGCCTGCGCCCTTGTCGGTGTAGGCGACGGCACAGCCTCGCGGCAGCCCGAATCCGCCGGCCAGCGCGATCGCACCGTAAACGCCGCGTGACCCGGACGCGGGCGCCACGATCAGGCAGCGGCGCCGCAGGTCGAATGCATCGGGCACTTGCGCCAGTACGCGGTGCGGATGTCGCGCACCGGGGATGCGCGCCAGGGCGGCGTACTCCCGGCCCGGGACGTTCGGGGTGCCGCCATAGAACTCGCCGAAGCCGCTGCGCTCGCCGAGGTCCGCGATGCCCCGCCAGTTTGAATAGATCGCCAGCCGGCGCAGTTCCACGACGTCCGCGTTCGCCGCATCGGCTGGAAGCGGCGGGCCGCCGCGCAGTCCGGCGAGTCCGAGGCCGGCGCTGAGCAGATCATCGCTGCCGTCGTGCCGGGTAATCTTCACGTCGCTGGAAAGAAAATCAGGCAGCACAGACTGCGGCCGCGCCTCAGGCGGCGCCCGGCAGGCCGCCAGGGACGCGAGCAACACCAAGATCAAGGCGCGCATCGACATGCAGGGCCTCCTTAAGGATTGTTCGCGAGAAACTTAGCACCGCTATCGCGGGCATGCCTGCTGCACCTTGGTACAGGTCTGTCCAGAGTTGAGCAATGGTACGCTTGCAGCCATGCAGCGCAGGACCGTCCTCGTGACCGGCGCCGGCAGCGGGATCGGTGCCGGGATCGCCGAGCACCTGGCCCGTGCCGGCCATCACCTCGTGGTGACGGATCTCGACCCGGGCGCGGCGGACCAGGTTGCGGCACGGATCCGCGCGGCGGGCGGCAGCGTGCAGGGCCACGCGCTGGATGTCGCTTCGCAGGCATCGGTCGACGGCCTGCTGGCGAATCTCGGCCGGCCCGTCGAGGTGCTGGTCAACAATGCCGGCCTGCAGCACGTCGCGCCTTTGGAGGACTTTCCGATGGAGAAGTGGGACCTGCTCGTGCAGGTCATGCTGGTCGGTGCCGCCCGGCTGTCAAGGGCGCTGCTGCCCGGGATGCGCGAGCGCGGTTTCGGCCGGATTGTCAACATCGGCTCGATCCACTCGCTGGTCGGGAGCAAATACAAAAGCGCCTATGTCGCGGCCAAGCATGGGTTGCTCGGCCTGTCCAAGGTGCTGGCGCTGGAAACCGCCGATACCGATATCACGGTCAACACCATCTGCCCGACCTACGTTCGGACCCCGCTGGTGGAGCGGCAGATTGCGGACCAGGCGCGGCGCCACGGGATCCCCGAGGACCAGGTGATCAGCGAGATCATGCTGAAGCCCATGCCCAAGGGAGTGTTCATCAGCTTCGAGGAGCTTGCCGGCATCACCGGGTTTCTCATCGGCCCGCATGCGCGCAACATCACCGGCCAGGCGATCGTGGTGGACGGCGGCTGGACGGTGCAATGAGCGGTCTCGGCACGCTGGAGCTCGCGAGCCTGGTCAACCGCCATGCCCGCTACCGATCCGCAGCGCCGGCCGTGGTGTTCCAGGACCAGCGCCTGGCCTGGGGCGCCTTCGGCATGCGCGTGGCGCGTGTCGGCAACCTGCTGCGCGAGCTCGGCATCGACCCCGGCGACCGGGTGGCGACTTTCACGAGCAACTCGCTGGAGCTGCTCGAGATCTATTGGGCCGTGCCGTCGATCGGCGCCGTGCTGGTGCCGTTCTCGCCGCTGCTGCTTCCCGCCGGGCTCGCCAGCCTGCTGCGGGATTGCGGCGCCCGCTGCCTGCTGACCTCCTCTGCGCTGTTGCCGGTGCTCGAGAACATCCGCGACGAGCTTCCCGAGCATGTGCTGCTGACCGACGGCAGCAGGCCCGGGTACCACGACTACCACGCGCTGGCGGCCCGACAGCCGGACTCGCTCAGGCCGGCACAGGTCACGCCCGAGGCGCTATTCAACATCATGTACACCAGCGGAACCACGGGCGAGCCCAAGGGCATCATGCACAGCCATTTCATTCGCGCGATGTACGGCGTGCTGATGGCCTCGGCGTGGCGCATGAGCCCGGAGTCGCGCACGCTGCACACCGGCGCGATCGTCTTCAATGGCGCATTCGTCACCCTGATGCCCAGTTTCTGCCTGGGAGCCACGTGGTACATGCACCCGCGATTCGACGTCGAGGCCGTGCTCTCCACCGTCGAGCGCGAGCGCATCACCCACACCATGCTGGTGCCGGCCCAGATTGCCGCCCTGCTGGACTCGCCGGGCTTCGATCCTGCGCGGCTGGCCTCGCTGGAATGCCTGCTGTCGCTCGGCGCGCCGCTGCTGGAGGAGCAACGCGACCAGCTCAACGAGCTGCTGCCCGGTCGTCTCTACGAGCTCTACGGGCTGACCGAGGGCATGGTCACCATCCTCGACCGCGAGGACGTCCTGCGCAAGCGCGGCTCGGTGGGGCGGCCGCCGCTGTTCTTCGACATCCGGGTGCTTGGCGACGATGGTCGCGAGACGGCACCAGGCGAGATCGGGGAGATCGTCGGCCGCGGGCCGATCCTGATGCCAGGCTATTACCGTCGCGATGAACTGACCGCGTCGACCATCAGGGAGGGCTGGCTGCATTCCGGCGACATGGGGTATCTCGACGACGAGGGCTACCTGTACCTGGTGGACCGCAAAAAAGACATGATCGACTCGGGCGGCGTCAAGGTTTACCCGCGTGACATCGAGGAGATTGCCGCGCGACATGCCGCGGTGCGCGAGGTAGCGGTGTTCGGCGTGCCCGATCCGAAGTGGGGCGAAGCCCCGGTCGCAGCTGTGATCCTCCGCGAAGGTGCTGACACCACGCCGGAGCAATTATGCGACTGGATCAACCAGCGCGTCAGCGCGCGCTACCAGCGCGTCCGGGAAGTGGTGATCACGCGAGACTTCCCCAGGAACGCCGCCGGCAAGACCCTGAAGCGTGAACTGCGGGCGCCCTGGTGGGCCGGCCAGGGCAGGAATATCTGAGCCGAAACCATGCTGCCAGCGACCCACAGGATCCTGATCGCCGACGACCATCCGCTGTTTCGCCTGGCGCTCCGCCAGGCGCTGTGCGGCATCGTATCCGACGCACTGATTTCCGAAGCGGAATCGCTGGATGAAGCACGCCGCATGCTCGCCAGCGAACCTGACACGGACCTGGTGCTGCTCGACCTGCACATGCCTGGCAGCCATGGACTGATGGGCCTGGCGGCACTGCGCACCGAGTACCCCGCCGTGGCCGTGGTGATGATCTCGGCACATGACGACCCGGCGATCATCCGCCGCGCCCTGGATTACGGCGCCGCAGGTTTCATCTCGAAGCGGGCCCACCTCGCAGCGCTCGAACTCGGCCTGCGGACGGTGCTCGCCTGCGAAGAGTACGTACCGCCGGAGCTGCGCGGCGCGGTGGAGCACGCGCAGGCCAGCGATACGGACAGCGAACTCGCGGCGCGGCTCGCCAGCCTGACGCCACAACAGTTCAGGGTGCTGCAGCGCGTCGCCGACGGCTGGCTCAACAAGCAGATCGCCGCGGAACTGGGCTTTACCGAGCGGACCGCCAAGGCCCACATGAGCGCCATCTTCGAGAAGCTCGGCGTGCGCAACCGGACCCAGGCCGGCGTGCTGTTGCGCAGCCTCGAGCTCAGTGACCCGAACCGCGCGCCGTTGCCCGCCTCGCGGGAACCAGCCGGGCCATGAGCGACTTGAGCGCCAGCGGCTTGAGCGGCTTGTAGAGCAGGTGGCAGCCGGCCTCGGCGACCGCCAGCCGGACCGCCTCGCCGTGGTCCGCAGTGATCACGATCGCCGGGCCATCGAAGTCGCGCGCCAGAACGGCGCGCAGATCCAGGCCGGTGGCTGCGCCGTCGAGGTGGAAATCCAGCAGCAGGAGGTCCGGATTGCCGTCCCGGGCGAGGCACTCGGCCTCTTCGACGGTGCGCGCCGCAAGCACCTCGCAACGCCAGCCCTCGAGCAATGCCTGCATGGCGTGCAACACGGCCGGGTCGTTGTCGACCACCAGCACCCGTCCGCCCGGATGACGCGACGCCGGCTGCACGGTCGGCGGCCCTGTCTGCTCGCGGGCCTCGGCGCGCGGCACGCGAATCGCAAATGACGAGCCTCGCCCGGGCACGGAGCGCAGCTGGATTTCGTGGTCGAGCAACCTGGAGATCCGCTCGGCGATGGCAAGCCCCAGGCCGAGGCCCGCGCCGCCGCGTTCCAGCGAGTGGAACTCCTCGAATATCCGGCGCTGGTCCGCAGAAGCGATCCCGGGGCCGGTGTCGAGCACCTCGATCAGCAGGTCCGCGCCGCGCCGCCGGCAGCCGAGCAGCACCTTGCCGTTGCGGGTGTAGCGAACCGCGTTTGACAGGAAGTTCTGCAGCACCCTGCGCAACAGCTGGGGATCGCTGCGCACCCAGGCCCGGCTGCTGACCCGGCGCAGCGCCAGGCCCCGCTCGACGGCCAGCACGCCGAACTCCGCCGCCAGGTGGGCCAGCAGTTCAGCGACCGGAAAGGTCTCGATCCTGGCGGGCATGCCTCCTGCGTCGAGGCGCGAAATATCGAGGATTCCCCCGAGCAGCGCCTCGCTCGAAGACAGCGCGCCGTCGATGTTGGTGACGGCCTCGCGGTACTGCGGGTGTCTGAGTTGCTGCGCAAGCGCGTGGGTGAACAGGTGGGCGGCATTGATCGGCTGCAGCAGGTCGTGGCTGACGGCAGCGAGAAAGCGGCTCTTCGCCTGGTTGGCGCGCTCGGCTTCGGCCTTGGCCGCCTCCAGTTCCGCGGTGCGCGCGGCGACCCGCTGCTCGAGCGTTTCGGCCGCGCGCTTCAACTCAGCCTCGGTTCGACGGAAGGCCGTAACGTCCGTGAAGGTCGCGACGAAGCCGCCCGCCGGCATCGGATTGCCGCGGATCTCCACGACGGCGCCGTCCGGAAATCGGCGTTCCGCAACGTAGGCGGTGCCCGCCCGCATCAGGGCGACGCGCTTGCGCACCTCCTCCTCCGGCTCGCCGGGCCCGGCGAGGCCGCGGCGCGCGTTGAAGCGCACCAGGTCCTCTACCGGCACACCGACCCGCAGCAACGCGTCGGGGAATCCGAACAGGCGGGCGTAGCGGCGGTTCCACGCCACCAGCCTGAGCTCGCGATCCACCACGCTGATGCCCTGGCTCATGTTCTCCAGCGCGGCCTCGAGCAGAGACTGGTTGAAGCGCGCCTGTTCGGCCGCCTCGCCGACGATGGTCGCAACGGTTTCCAGCGGCGCGGGCGCTCTGCGACAGGCGGCGTCCATCAGCAGGCGCGCCGAGGCGGCGCCGACCACCGCCGCGAGCTCGAGTTCCACGGTCTCGTGCAGCGCGTCGACCTGCGCCGGCGAGCTGAACACGCGTGCCACCCGCTCGCCGCTCAGAAAACGCGAGGCCAGCGCGCGCAGTTCCGCCTCGCTCAGTGAGCGGCCCCCCGGGGTGCCAGCCGGACGCAGCGCTGGCCACAGGCTCACAGCCAGCCAGATCACCATGAGGTTGGCCGCCAGGCTGGCCAGGGTCGCCCGGGTGAGCGGGCCGGCCTCGTCCATTGGACCCCGGGCGTTCCCGGGTTGCGATCGTGGAATCGTGCGCTCCAAGTTACGGCGAGCGACTCAACCGTGCTTGGGCGATCGCAACGCCGTCGGCTCGAGTTGCGGAAACACTTTGCGCACCTTGTTCAGCAGATACTCGCCGTACGTCCCGTCGAACGCATGAATGTTGGCGCCATCCCATCGCTCGTTCCCG
>CAZOSZ010000145.1:0-6361 GCA_964582505.1 uncultured Ectothiorhodospiraceae bacterium
CATGGGACTGCGGACAGGTTGCGCCGAACAGGTGGTGAATCGGGTCTCTGACCCCGATGATCCTGAGCCCGACTGGCAAAACTCGTCTCTGACCCCGATTATCAGCGTCTATACTCGGGCGTGGGTGGTCACCATCGGGGGGTGCGAGATGCGCAAGGGGCTCGCCTGGCAGCGCCTGGTGGCGGTGTTTTTGGCCGCGGTGCTGCTGTTCAACTATCCGCTGTTGTCACTGTTCGACCGGGCCGAGTCGGTGCTCGGCGTGCCGATCCTGTACCTGTACCTGTTTGCGGCCTGGGTCGCGGTGATCGCCGCGATCACCTGGGTCGTCGAGCGCGGCATGAGCTGAAGCGATGCTGTCCGCCGGACTGGTCGTCACCGTCTCCTTCGCCTACCTGTTGCTGCTGTTCGCCATCGCCCATTTCGGTGACCGGCGCGCCGAACAGGGCCGCTCGATCATCGCCAATCCGTGGACCTACGCGCTTTCGATGGCCGTGTACTGCACGGCGTGGACATATTTCGGCAGCGTCGGACGGGCAGCGGCCGGGGGCGTCTGGTTCCTGCCGATCTATCTCGGTCCGACGCTCGCCATGGCGCTGTCGTGGCTGGTGCTTCTGAAGATGATCCGCATCGCAAAGAGCTACCGGATCACCTCGATCGCCGATTTCATCGCCAGCCGCTACGGCAAGAGCCGGTTGCTCGGCGGCCTGGTCACCGTGATCACGGTGTTCGGCATCATTCCGTACATCGCGCTGCAGCTGAAGGCGGTTTCGATGGGCTACGCCGTGCTCACCGGGATGCACGACGAACAGCATCACCCGATGCGAGTGGTACACTGGTTCCAGGACAGCACCCTGTACGTGGCGATCGTGCTGGGCATCTTCACCATCCTGTTCGGTGCGCGTCACCTGGACGCCACGGAACGCCACGAGGGGATGGTCGCGGCCATCGCCTTCGAGTCGGTGGTCAAGCTGATTGCCTTTCTCGCGGTGGGGCTGTTCGTCACTTACGGCATCTACAACGGCTTGGGCGACCTGTTCAGCCGTGCCTACGACAACCCGCAGCTGGCCGAGCTGTTGACGCTCTCGGGCAGCGGTGCCTCCGAGTACGCGGGCTGGTTCGGGCTGACCCTGCTCGCCCTGCTGGCGGTGATCTTTCTGCCACGCCAGTTCCAGGTCGCGGTGGTCGAGAACGTCGACGAGCGGCACCTGCGGCGCGCAGTGTGGATCTTTCCCCTGTACCTGCTCCTGATCAATATCTTCGTGCTGCCGATCGCCTTCGGCGGCCTGCTTCATTTCGGCGGCGAGGCCATTGACCCGGACACCTACGTGCTGTCGCTGCCGCTGTCGCACGGCAAGGAAATGCTCGCCCTGTTCGTGTTCGTCGGCGGACTGTCGGCGGCCACGGGCATGGTGATCGTCGAGACGATTGCTGTGTCGACGATGATCTGCAATGACCTGGTGATGCCACTGCTGCTGCGCCGCAACCGCTTCAGCCGGGCCGCGCAGTCGGATCTCACCGGCCTGCTGCTCGGCATCCGCCGAGGCGCGATCGTGATGGTGGTGCTGCTCGGTTATGTCTATTTCAGGCTGGCGGGCGAAGCCCATGCCCTGGTGAGCATCGGCCTGATCAGTTTCGCAGCGGTCGCGCAATTCGCGCCGACCATGCTGGGCGGCATGTACTGGCGCGGCGGCACCCGTGACGGCGCACTCGCCGGCCTGCTGGCGGGCTTCAGCGTGTGGGCCTATACGCTGATGCTGCCGTCGGTGGCCAAGTCGGGCTGGATCGACCCGACTTTTATCGAGCATGGCCTGTTCGGCATCGAGCTGCTCAGGCCCGAGCAACTGTTCGGCCTCACCGGGCTGGACAGCATCAGCCATGCGCTGTTCTGGAGCCTGGCGGCCAATATCGGCTGCTACGTGGTGGTGTCGCTGTCACGGGTGCCGACCGGCCAGGAGGCGAGCCAGGCGACACTGTTCGTCGACGTCTTCAAGCGTGAGCGCGCCACGCCGTCGACCTTCTGGCGAGGCAGCGCCCAGGTGCAGGACCTGCTGCCGCTGGTGTCGCGCTTCCTCGGCCAGGCCCGCACGCGGGAGTTGTTCACGGAATATGCCCACGAGCGCGGCTTCCGCAGCATCGAGCAGGTCAAGGCGGATGCCGGACTGGTGCAGTTCGCCGAGACCCAGCTGGCCGGCGCGATCGGCAGCGCGTCGGCCCACGTGGTGGTGTCCTCGGTGGTGCAGGAGGAACCGTTGGGGCTCGAGGAGGTGATGGACATCCTCGACGAAGCCTCACAGGTGCGAGCCCATTCACAGGAACTGGAGGAGAAATCCAAGGAACTGGAGGCTGCAACCGAGGAGCTGAGAACCGCCAACGAACGGCTGAAGGAGCTGGACCGGCTGAAAGATGACATCATGTCGTCGGTGACCCACGAGCTGCGCACGCCACTGACCTCGATCCGCGCCTTGTCGGAGATCCTGTACGACGACCCGGACATGGACACCAAGGACCGGACGCGTTTCCTCGGCATCATCGTGTCGGAAACCGAGCGGCTGACCCGGCTGATCAACCATGTGCTCGATCTGGCGAAGATCGAGTCGGGGCACGCGGACTGGCGCAATGCCTGGATCGACATGCGGGAGCTGGTGAGCCACGCCGTCGATGCGACCGGCCAGCTGTTCCGCGACCGGGGGGCCAAGGTCGAGATCCAGCTGCCGGACGAGGGGCCGCGGCTGCTGGCGGATCGGGATCGGCTGCTGCAGGTGATGCTCAACGTGCTGTCGAACGCCGCAAAGTTCGTTCCGCAGGGCACCGGATGGGTGCGCATTGCGCTGGTGGCGGACGAGCAATGGGTGACGGTGACGGTGCAGGATAACGGCCCCGGCATCGCGCCCTCGTTCATGCCCTACGTGTTCGAGAAGTTCCGCCAGGGTGGCGACCAGCGGGCCCGCCCGCAGGGGACCGGGCTGGGCCTGCCGATCAGCCGGCAGATCATCGAGCATTTCGGCGGCCGGATGTGGGTGGAGTCGATTCCCGGACAGGGGGCGACATTCAAGTTTACCCTCCCTCGCGGGGAGCCCGGCCTGGCACGGGCGGCGAGCTAGGGGTGCGACGGAGGACGACGGTGTGGCAAGCAGGGTCCTGATAGTCGACGACGAGCAGAACATCGTCATCTCGCTGGAGTTCATGATGAAACGCGAGGGCTACGAGGTGTCGATCGCACAGGATGGCCAGGAAGCCATCGAGATGATTCGTGCCGAAATGCCGGACCTGGTGCTGCTCGACGTCATGATGCCGAAAAAGAGCGGCTTCGAGGTCTGCCAGGAAGTCAGGGCTGATCCTGGGCTGAGGTCGGTGCGCATCCTGATGCTCACGGCCAAGGGGCGCGAGACCGAGGTCGCCAAGGGCCTTGCCGTCGGCGCGGACGCCTACATCACCAAGCCATTCTCGACCAAGGAGCTGGTGGAACGCGTGCGCGCCATGCTCGCCACGGCCTGAGGAATGAAGGCTGGCACGCGCTTCGTGATCGGGGTCGTGGTGCTCGGTCTGCTGATGACCGGGCCGTTTTTCGCCACCGCCGCGCTGATCTGGTTCATCGCGGGGCCGGAGGAGCAGCAACTGCTCAAGGAGCTCATCGTTCCGAGGCTGGCGCTCGGTTCTTTCATTACGGTGTTCGGCTTCGTGCTCGGTGTGGGCGTGCTGCGCTACCTGTTCCGCCAGTACGTGCAGGGCCTGCTGCGGATGGCCGAGCACCAGACGCTGATGCTGGAGGCCAATCGCGATTTCCGCATCGAGGAACAGGGCCCGCCCGAGGTCCGGGCCGTGGCGCGCACCGCGAACGCCCTGGCGCAGCAACGGGACGAGCTGCTGCGTGACATCGAGGTACAGGTTTCCCAGGCGCGGCAATCGATCGAGCAGGAGCGCAATCGCCTGGCGGCGCTGATGGCCGAGCTGACCCAGAGCGTGGTGGTGTGCAACCTCGACGGCCGCATCCTGCTCTATAACGGTCGCGCCAAGCAGCAGTTTCGCGCCTTGTCGAGCGCGCCGCTGGTGGCAGGCGGCGGCGAGCTGATAGGCCTGGGCCGTTCGATCTACGCGGCACTGGATCGCAACCTGGTCAGCCATGCGCTCGAGACCATTCAGCAGGGATTGCGCCGCAGTGTCGAGCAGCCGGTGGCGAACTTCATCACCGCCGGGGGGGCCGGGCAGCTGCTGCGCGTGCAGATGTCGCCGGTGCTGGGCGGCGAGCAGGGGGACGAGGGCGCCGAGCGGGCGATGACCGGATTCATCCTGATGCTGGAAAACGTCACCCGTGACTTCGAGGCGGATGCGCGTCGCGACCAGTTGCTGCATACCCTGTCCGAGGGCAGCCGCGCCGCGCTCGCCAACATCCGCACTGCGGCGGAGATGCTCGACTTCCCGGACCTGGAGGGGCCCCTGCGGCTGCGCATTCGCGGCGTGATCCGCGACGAGGTGCAGGCGATGAGCGAGCGACTCGAACGGGCCTCGACCGAGTTCGCCGATGCCCTCAAGACGCGCTGGCCGCTGGAGGACATGCTCGGTGCCGACCTGGTGTGGGCCGCGCGGCGGCGCATCGAGGCGCGGCAGGAGGTCGTCACCGGGCTCGACGAAGTGGACGAGTCCCTGTGGGTCCAGGTCGACAGCTATTCCCTGCTGCAGGCATTGCAGTTTCTCGTCAGCCGGCTGGTCGAGGAGCGCCAGGTCGGGGAAGTGCGCTTCCGCCTCTGTGCCGTGGGCCGGCTGGTCGGTCTGGACCTGGCCTGGCCAGGCGCGACGTTGAGCCCCGAAACCATCGCCCGCTGGGAGTTCGAACCGATGCGTTTTGACGGCGAAAGCAGCCCGATGTCAGTCCGCGACGTCATCGATCGGCACGGCGGCGAGATCTGGCTCGAGCCGGAAAAGTCCGGGCAGGGCGCATTCTTTCGCATGCTGTTGCCCGCCGCGGAACCGAAGGACCAGGTCGACGCCAGCTTGTTCGTCAAGACCCAGGGCCGGCCCGAATACTACGATTTCGACCTGTTCAAGTGGTCGGAGCGGTCGCGCGAGCTGGACGACCGGCCGCTCACCGAGCTCACTTACACGGTGTTCGACACCGAGACCACCGGACTCAATCCTTCAGAGGGCGACGAGATCATCCAGATCGGCGCGACGCGCATCGTCAATGGCAAGCTGCTGCGCCAGGAGTCCTTCGAGCAGCTCGTGGACCCCAGGCGGCCGATGTCGCCGGAGTCCATGCAGGTTCACGGCATCCAGCCGGAAATGCTCGTCGGCCAGCCAACCATCGACAAGGTGCTGCCCGCCTTCCACGCCTTCGCTGCCGATACCGTGCTGGTGGCGCACAACGGCGCCTTCGACATGCGCTTTCTGGAGATGAAGGAAAAGCTGACCGGCCTGGTGTTCGACCAGCCAGTGCTCGATACCCTGCTGCTTTCGGCCGTGGTGCATCCGAATCAGGAGTCACACCGGCTCGATGCCATAGCCGAGCGGCTCAACGTCAAGGTGATCGGCCGTCATACCGCGCTGGGCGACGCCATTGTCGCCGCCGAGATATTCATCAGGTTGATTCCGCTGCTCGCGGAAATGGGCATCCGCAGCTTGCGCGAGGCGCGAGAGGCGGCGGAGCAGTCCTATTACGCGCGGTTCAAGTACTGATCCCGGCGGCACGGCCGAATCCGGCCTCCGAAATCCGTCTCTGACCCCGATTTACGAAACCTGTCTCTGACCCTGCTCGACGATGTCGAGGTACTCGGCGCCGCGCATCAGCGTGCGGAAACTGGTCTGGTCGACGTGCACCAGGTCCTCGTGGTCGCCGGCCTCGAAATAGACTTCATCGACGTGGCGCAACCGCGTGTCCACCACTGTCGGCACGCGATAGTCGGGGCCGAGCGGCGGGATCGCACCCTTGTCGCAGTCAAAGAACAGCTGCATCAGCTCGGCTTCCGGCATGAAATCCAGCGCCGAGCGGCGCAACTCTGCGCGCAGCTTGTCGAGATCCAGCCGCTCGCTGGCGGGCACGACCGCCAGCAGCGGGCCGATCTCGTCCTGGAGCACCACGGCCTTGGCCAGGTGCTGTGGATCGACCTGGGCCGTGCGTGCGGCGGCCAGGGCAGTGACGCTGTGGTGATGACGGAGAATCTGGTAATCGACGCGCGTCAGTGACAGCGCGTAGTTGACGGTTCTGGCAAGGCTCATGGCATTCCTCCGCCCGGGCTCCATTCCCGGCGCACAAGGCCCCCGGGACCGAACACGATTATAGCGGCCGCGGGGCGCGTCCGTTGGACGGCCGTAGGAGCGGCTTCAGCTGTGGGAGCGGCTTCAGCTGTGGGAGCGGCTTCAGCTGTGG
>CAZOSZ010000146.1:0-6306 GCA_964582505.1 uncultured Ectothiorhodospiraceae bacterium
TGCGGATGTCGCGGATGAAGCCCATGTCGAGCATGCGGTCGGCCTCGTCGAGCACCAGGATCTCGACCGCCGACAGGTCGACGGTGCGCTGCTGGGCATGATCCAGCAACCTGCCCGGGGTCGCCACCAGGATGTCCACGCCATGGCGCAAGGTCGCGATCTGCGGATTGATGCTGACGCCGCCGAACACCACGGCCGTGGTCAGCTTCGGCAGGTAACGCCCGTAAGTCTCGATGCTGACGGCCACCTGGGCCGCCAGCTCGCGCGTCGGCACCATCACCAGCGCGCGGACCCGGCGACGGCCCTGCACGGGTCGCGCGGCCAGACGTTGCAGCATCGGCAGCGTGAAGCCGGCGGTCTTGCCGGTGCCCGTCTGGGCGCCGGCCAGCATATCCCGGCCCTGCAGGATCAGCGGGATAGCCTGAAGCTGGATGGGAGTCGGGGTGGTATAGCCTTCCTCGGCCACTGCACGAAGAAGATCGGCCGTAAGGCCGAGGGAGTCAAAGGACATAAAAAAGCAGGATCTCCAGATCGCATCGCCCACCGGGAGCTTCGCCCCGGCCGGTCCAGGCTCGATTGTTTCTAGTGCTCGAGGCCGACCAACTACAGGCTGCCGCAAGGGCCGGATGCAGACCGGGGTGCATCAGGAGTGCGCGGACTATAGCACAAGTCACGGCCGCACAAAGGATTATTTTGCGCCGGCCCGGGGCCGGGTCAATCGTCGAGCACGGCGATGCACTCGATCTCGACGCGCGCGCCGAGCGCCAGGCCGCTGGCCCCGAGTGCGCTGCGCGCCGGGCGGTTGGTCGGGAAGAACTCGACGTAGACCTCGTTCATGGCGGCCCATTCGGCCATGTCGGCGAGGAACACGGTGCATTTCACCACCCGGTCCATCGAGCTGCCATGGCGCAGCACCGCGGCCCTGATGTGCTCGAGCGTCTGGCGGGTCTCGGGCTGGATCCCGCCAGGCACGAGTTCCGCCATGCCGGGCTTGTTCCCCAGCATCCCCGAGAGGAACAGCAAATCGCCCACCCGAACGGCCTCGGAGAACGGCCAGCTGCGCTCGGTGTCGGCGGCCATCGGGTAGAACTCGATTTCGTCCGCCTGCGCGGCCAGCGCCATGACGACGGCCGCCAGGCCCATGATGATGCGTCGGCTCATGCGTGAATCCTCCTTCAGATCTCGCCGCGGCGCGCGAATCCGGCGATGTGATGTGCCGCCCGGAAGGCCAGCGCCATGATGGTCATGGTTGGCTGGCCGCGCCCCGAGCTGACCATGCTCGAGCCGTCGCAGATGAACAGGTTCGGCACCTCGTGGCTGCGGTGGAAGCGATCCACCACCGAGTTTTCCGGGTCGTCGCCCATCCGGCAGGTGCCAAGCAGGTGCGCGCCGTCGGTCGCCGGCTGGACCGGCCAGCGCCAGATCCGCGCCGCGCCGGCGGCCTCCAGGATCTCGACCGCCCGGTCCTGCAGAAAGCCCGCCGTCGCGAGATCGTCAGGATGGTCGCGATAGGTGACCCTGAGGGCCGGACGGCCGAAGCGGTCCTTGAGCTCCGGGTCGAGTGTGATGTTGTTGGACGGCACCGGCAGCGAGGTGGTGGCAGCGGCCAGGAACATATTGCGCGTGAAGTTGTGCGCCAGTGCCTGCTTGTAGGCCGTGCCCCAGCGCGGCACGTCCGGCGGCATGCCGGTCAGTGCGAACAGCATCGGCGAGGCATTCAGGAACGGGCGCGCGTCGATCGCGCCGCCGCCGTAGAAGCCGCGCTTCGGATCGGACTCGTAGAAATCGTGGACCATCCGGCTGCACTGCACGCTCTTGTAATCGTGCAGCGGCTCGTCGAACCAGGCGTGGGTCCCCGAGTGGCCGTTGAACATCAGGTACCTGCCGACCAGGCCGCTGTCGTTTGCCAGTCCGTCCGGAAATCGCGCAGAAGCCGACATCAGCAGCAGCCGCGGCGTCTCCGCGCCGTTGGCCGCGAGGATCACCGCCTTCGCGCGCTGCGCCTGTTCACGGCCCCGGGCGTCGTAGTACATCACCTCGCGGACCCGGCCGTCCTCGCCCGTCTCGAGCCGGTGCACCGTGGACAGCGGCCGGATTTCGCAGCGCCCGGTCGCCTCGGCCTGCGGGATCATGGCGACCAGCGTCGAGGATTTCGCGCCGGTCTCGCAGCCGAATCCCATGCAGAAGCCGCAGTGGATGCACGGCGCGCGGCCGTTGAAAGGCTGTGACAGGATCGCAACTGGGGCGACCTGCGGATGCAGGCCGAGCTTGCGAGCACCCTTCTCCAGCAGCACGCCCGAGGATTTCACCGGCAGCGGCGGCAACGGATAGGGCCTTGAGCGTGGCGCGTCGAACGGACCCGGCGCGCCGGAGACACCGATCTCCCAGTCCACCTTCGTGTACCACGGTTCGAGTTCGTCGTAGTCGATCGGCCAGTCCGCGAGTTCAGCACCGCTGATGGCGCCGAACAGGCTGCGCTCGTGGAAGTCCACCGGGCGGAGGCGCCAGAAGTTTGCCGAGAAATGCACGCTGCTGCCGCCGACCATCCGCGCGTAATAGGCGGGCGGGAAATCGGGCACCGTGGCGACCTGGTCCTCGTCGGGCCTGAAAGTCTGCGGATCGCCACCGCGCTTGCCGCCAACGTATTCGTCGTTGAACAGGATCGAAAGCTCGTCGTGGGTGAATTCCCCGGTGTTGCGATACCGGCCCTGCTCGAGAACGACCACGTCGAAGCCGGCGACGGACAGCTCTCTCGCCAGGATGCCGCCGGCCGAGCCCGAGCCGATGATCACGAAATCCACCGGCTTGCGCGGCGGAAAGCGCGGCTGCTCAGTCATGTTCGTGCTCCGCGCCGTGAGCCTCCGCGGGCGGCAGCGCGCCCATCAGCTCGGCGTCATAGTGGCCGAAAGGCGGCTGCCAGCCATGGCGGTGATCGAAGCCCAGCAGCTTCCAGCCAAGGTGGTCGCGGTTGCCGCCGTAGGCCGGCAACGCGAACATGCCGGCCACCGTCAGGAAGTGCATCAGCCCGAAGAACGGCGTCTCCTCGATGCCCTGCAGGATGGCGTCCTGGTCTTCCGGCCCGAGCTGGGCGAATCGCCTGCCGTCGACTGCGTCCGCGGCGAGCGCATCGACGGACTCGATGCCGGCGCGCAATTCGGCGGACGCATCGGCCATGAACTCATCAAGTGCCTGGTCGATGAAATGAATCACGCCGGCCTCGCGCGCACCGGGCGTGTCGTCGCTCGGGATGATCCGCGCGGCGATCGCCTCGAGCGCCGCCGCCTCGGCCGGATCCAGGTTGCGCAGCGGCGCACCCTGTTCGATCGCCGCGGAGGCGGCCTGTGCGACCGCCAGCAGGCCGGGCAGTTGTATCGCCAGCCAGGAGCCGCCCAGCACGTTGCCCGATGCGCGCAGAAAGGCGCGCCGGGAAGGATTTCGGGGAGAGGACGGGTTGTCTGCCGCCATGCGCATTTGCTCGCAGATGCAGGGCCTTGAGCCAGGTCGGCGCAGCCTAAACCTGTTGCTGCAATCGCGCCAGCAGCCTGCGGTGCAGCAATGCCGCACGCGGGGGCTGCTATAGTCGCGGCCGGACCCGAAGGCCGCGTGCATGAGCAAGCAGCAGGACTCGTCGCTCGCCTACCAGGAACTCAAGCCGGATGACATCCTCGCGTCGGTCGAGACGCTGGGATTGCAGACCGATGGCAGGCTGCTCGCCCTGAACAGCTACGAGAACCGGGTCTACCAGGTCGGGATCGAGGATGAGGCGCCGGTGGTCGCGAAGTTCTATCGTCCCGGCCGCTGGAGTGATGCCGCCATCCTCGAGGAGCATGCCTTCGCCCTTGAGCTGGCGGCCCGCGAGGTTTCGGTGGTGCCGCCGCTGCGCCACGGCGGCACGAGCCTGCACCGGCACCGGGATTTCCGTTTCGCCGTCTACGCCCGCCAGGGCGGACGCGTGCCGGAACTCGACGACCTGCAGCTGCTGCGCCAGGTCGGACGCCTGGTTGCGCGCCTGCACCGGTGCGGCGAGGTCGGTCGTTTTCAGCACCGCAGCACGCTGTCGCCGGCGTTGCTCGGCGAGACCTCGTGGCATGAGCTGCTGCAGCAGGGATTCATCCCGCCACACCTGGAGACGGCCTACGACAGCCTGTGCGGCGACCTGCTCGACGCGGTGCACCACGCGTGGGCGCGCGCTGCTGCCCGCACGCTGCGCCTGCACGGCGACTTCCATCCGGGCAACGTGCTGGTGCGCGGCGAGCAGATCCACATCGTCGACCTGGACGACTGTTGCAGCGGCCCGGCCATCCAGGACCTGTGGATGTTCCTGTCCGGCGACCGGCACGAGCAGGCGCCGCAACTGGCGGAGCTGTTGGGCGGCTACCTGGAGTTTCGCGATTTCGATCCCGGCGAACTCCACCTGGTGGAGGCCCTGAGGACGCTCAGGATGATGCATTACGCCGCCTGGATCGCGCGGCGCTGGCGGGATCCGGCCTTCAAAATCGGCTTCCCGTGGTTTGGCACGGCGCGTTACTGGGAAGAACACGTGCTGTCGCTGCGCGAGCAACTTGCCGCGCTCCAGGAAGAGCCGCTGGAGTGGCGCCCGGTGCGGGCCTGAGCACGGCGCTCGCCGCGCCGTACGCCGCTCAGCTGCCGCGTGCCTTCTTGGGTCCGGGGGTGAGGTGGACGCGCCCGGTCTTGCCCATGCGCCGCTCGTTGAGCCGCGTCACGATCTCGGCCACGGCCTGGGTCACCGCCTGCAGGCTGCCCTCCCGGTGGCCGACAATGGCGTTCGTGCCCTGGGCGATCTCGTAGCGGTACCAATCCGCCGCTGAGGACACGCCTTGCGGCGCCGCCGCGCGCGTGATCGATGAGACTTTGAAGGGGTGGTCCAGCCGGCCGGCGCGGGCTGGCACGGTGCTCTGGGTGGCCTCGGTTTTCTCGTTCATCGCGCCACCATACGCCATTACGGCGCGGCTTGCCCGGAAACCGCGCGCGCGGCTGCGGCGATCGCCTATTGCCGGGCGCCCGGCGAATGATGAAGCTTGTGCGTATGAATGATTCCGCCGGGGCCCGTCCGGCCGCGCAACTGGCCACGCCGCGGCTGAAGCGCGAATTCCTGACCATGCAGCGGATGGTCGAGATCTGGTGCGCCGGTCACCACGGCCGCCGGGCCGGCGACGGGCCGTGCGCAGACTGCAGCGAGTTTCTCGGCTATGCAGCGCGGCGTCTGGAGAAGTGCCCGTATGGCGAGGCCAAGCCGACCTGCGCGAAGTGTCCGATCCACTGCTACAAGCGGGCGCAGCGCGAACAGGCGCGGCAGATCATGCGATATGCGGGCCCGCGCATGACGCTCCGCCATCCCTGGCTGTCGCTCATGCACCTGGTCGACAAGCTGCGCAAGGTCGAGCACCCGATGGAGATCCGGCGACGGAAATCATCGCGCCGACAATAGCCCGAGCCGGGCGCTTGCCTCGCTCGCGCAGGGTGCTAGCATCGAGCCATCGATCGGCTTCCCCGCGGGTTCACGAAGATGTCCGGAGATCCCGTTTCCCGCCGCGGCTTCCTGAAGCTCTGCGCGGCGACCGGCGCGCTGGTCGCCAGCCGGCCGGCGATGCTGGCGGAAAGCGCCAGCGAGCACCTGCCGGCCCCGGCGGCGACGCTGGTCCACCACGACGACCGGCCGCTCAGGCTTGGCGACCTCAGCATCGGCGAGAACTATGTTTTCCATTACCCCTTCGTCAGCACGCCCTGCTTCCTGATCGATCTCGGCAAGCCTGCGTTGCCGAAGAACGGCCTGGAGACCGATGACGGCCGCCTCTACAGCTGGCGCGGCGGCATCGGCCCGGGACGCTCGGTGGTCGCGTTCTCGGCGATCTGCGCCCACCGGATGAGCTACCCCACACCGTCGGTCAGCTTCATCCATTACCGCCACGAGGCGATGGCGTTTTCCGATATCGCGCAACGAAAACAGCGGCGCAGGCAGGTGATCTACTGTTGCTCGGAGGGCAGCGTATACGACCCGGCCGAAGGCTGCCGGGTGCTGGGCGGGCCGGCGCCGCAGCCGCTGGCCGCCATCGACCTGGCCTGGGACGAGCAGAGCGGCGAAGTCAGGGCGCTGGGCACCTATGGCGGCGCCATGTTCGAGCGCTTCTTCGAGAAGTTCGGCTTCCAGCTCGCGCTGCAGCGAAAGATCGACGACATCCGTGCTCCCGTCGGGCCGACCACCGCGGTCCTGCGGCTCAGCGAGTACAGCGCCAACACCAGCGTCTGCTAGCGGCTCTCCATCCGTAGGAGCGGCTTCAGCCGCGA
>CAZOSZ010000147.1:0-6304 GCA_964582505.1 uncultured Ectothiorhodospiraceae bacterium
GGCTGCGCGAGCGGCTGCTCGGCGCGCGCCGCGCGCGACTGCGGCGGCTCGGCGAGGCGATGCACCGCGGGCGTTCAGGGGTCCTCAGGGCGGGCGAAGCTCTGCAGTACCACGCAAGCCTCGCAATGCTCGGCGGCGTGGCGCAGTGGCCGACGCTGGCCGCCGATTTCGTGGCGGCGACGTATCCCGAGGCCGGGGCCGAATTCGGCGAGTGGTACATGAGCGCGCACCTGTACGCCTTCGGCGCGGCCTCCTGGCATCGGCTCGACCGGCTTTCCGCGCCGCTGGATCTCGAGATCTGCATGCCGTTCCTGGAACCGGAGCTGCTCGCGGTGGGCGCCGCGGTGCCGCTGCGACTGCGCTGCGTGGACGGCCAGACCAAGCCGGTGCTCAGGCAGCTCGCCGTGGACCTGGTGGGCGGGGACGTCGCGAGCTGGCCGAAGCAGGGCTTCCCCTCGCCGGAGACCGCGTGGCTCTCGGGTCCGCTGCGCAGCAGTCTCGACAAGGCGCTCAAGGCGGGTTCCTGGGTGCGCTCCTGGCTCGCGCTCGACGCGATCCCGGAACACCAGCTTCGCTCCGACGAGCTGCTGGCGGGGACGCTCGCCGGGCTCGAGGAGTGGCACCGGCAGGCCCGGGCAGGATTCGCCTGAGGCGCACGCGGATGCCGTGGCCGGTTCAGCGGAATGCGGCGCGCAGCCGCTGCTTGCCGCGCTCGATCCACGAGCCGTATTGCAGCAGGTCGAGTGGATCCGACGGCAGCGCGAAACGCCGCAGCGCATACATGGCATCGTCGCGACGATCTGCAGGGAAGACCGCGTAATCGTCGTCGGTGGCCACCGCGGCGCGGAACCCCGCTTCGCGCAGGATTGCGATGTCCCGCGATCCGAAGTCGGTGTGACGGCCGGTCGGCCAGCCATAGATGTCGAGCGGACTGGCAAGCTCGTGTTGCAGGCGCTGCCACGCGCCGAGCAACTGCTCGCGCGCTTCCGCTTCGGTCATCCGCGAGACGATGCCATGCGTCAGGGTATGCGGCCCGAAGCGCAGGCCGCGGCGTTCCAGCGCGCGGGCGGCTTCCCAGCCGATCGGGCGGTGCTGCGCCGGAGGCACGGCGGGCACTTCGACTTCGGCCCGGCGGGCAAGCTCGGCGAGCGCCGCTTCGAGCGTCGCGAAGGGCAGCCGCTTGAACAGCGCGCGCGTCTCGCGCAGCGCCTGGCGGCGTTGCTCGGCATCGTGCAACGACTGGCGCAGCGGCTGGCCAGCGATCTCGGCCGACAGTCGCGGCAGTGTGCAGTGCGCGTAGAGGTGGGCGAGCCGGTCATCCCAGGGCCACAGCAAGCCGTCCTGCAGGCCGGTGATCAGAAAGCAGGTCAGCGGAACGTCGAACTCCAGGAACAGCTCCGCGCCGATTGCGCCCTGGTCCCAGAATCCGTCGTCCATGGTGAATGCGACGGCGCCGTCGATCGGCCCGCCCGCCACGGCCCGGGCGATCAGTTCGTCCAGCGACAGGATGCGCGCCCGGCGGCGGCGCAGCTCGGCGAGGCCGCTGCGGACGAACGAGGGATCATGCCCCTCGAGTCCCGAATCCGGGTCGCAAAAGCGATGCAGCATGAAGATGCTGGCGCGGCCGTTGAGCAGCGGCGACATCAGCCGTGACACAGGCGCCGAGGCCAGCGCATGCACAGCAAGTCGCTTGATGGTGTGTTTCATCGCGCCGGATGGCTCGCCGCAGGCCGATTGCCGCGAACCGAATGATACGCCACGTGCCGGACGTGAATCGCGAGGCTATCCGCCGATCGTCTTGCTGACCTCGGTCGACGGCGCGCTCTCCAGTCCCTGGTTGTCGATGGCACGCACGGCAAAATACCAGGTGCCGTCGGTGAGGCCCTCGACAATGTATCGCGTCTGCACCGCGTTGGGCAGGAAGATGCTGTGATCGTAACTGCGCGATGCCGGGCCATAGACGATGCGGTAGCCGGAGAGCTTCTCGAGGGGCGAGCCGTCGGCGCGCTCGGTCGGTGGCATCCAGCTCAAGGTTGCCGTGCCGGTGCCTTCCGGCTCGATGTCGCCGCCGCAGGCGGCCAGTGAAAGCGACGCGCAGGTGATCAGCAGCCAGGGCAGCACACGGTGTTGGGTCGGCATGGTTGGCGGGTTCCTCTGCGGTGGGTGGGAGAGAAGCCGCGCGTTGTACCAGCGCGGATTAAGTTAAACAATCACCCCTCTGGCCGGCACTGCGGCCCGGCCCGATCACGGAAGTTGCCAGCTCTTGCCAATCAACGAGTTGTATCGGTCACTTAAAGTCAAACAGAGGTCAAGGCGGCCACGCTCACAGATCACTTCAGCTTGCGCGGGGACTTCGCTGATGCATCGCACAATCCACGGGCTGCGGCGCATTTCCGGAAGAAAAAAATGCGCAGGTCGCTTGCGCGACCTGCGCACGGGAACCGGTCCTCGCGGACCGTTGCACTGCTCCCGGGACCCTCAGCTGATCGTCTTGCTCACCGCAGTCGACTTGGTGCTTTCCATCCCGTCGGTGTCGAAGGCCGTGACGGCAAAATACCAGGTGCCGCCGCCGAGATTCTCCACCACCTGCAGGGTCTGGCCAGGGTTGGAAATGGTCATCACGTGGGTGAGTGCGCCCTGGCTCTGGCCATAGTAGATCTTGAATCCGGCCAGGTCGGTCAGCGCGCTGCCGTCGGTCCGCTCGGTGGGCGGCATCCACGAGACTGTGGCGCTGCCGACGGTCGGCTCGCTGACATACAGGGTGAATGACTGCAGCGAACTGCTGTGGAATCCGTCGCTGACGGTCAGCGTGACCGGGCCGAACTTGCCGGCGCCCGAGGGCGTGCCCCAGAGGCGACCGGTCATGGAATCAAACTGCGCCCAGCCAGGCGGGTTGGTGACCGAGAAGCTCAGCGGATCGCCGTTGGGGTCGGAGGCTTTCGGCTGGAAGCTCCACGGCGTGCCGACCACCAGGGCGGTGTCCGGCGACCCCGAGATGAGCGGCGCTGACTCGTCGCCGCCTGTGCCGCCGATGGCACTGCCGCTGCGCTCGCCGCGCGCGATGGCGTTGATCGCTGCAAGCTGCCGCTCGTCGGCGAAGGCGGCGTGGCCGATGGCTCCGTCGAGCACGGCGTCGATGCCGGCCGGGAGCTGTGCGGCAATCGTCGCGGGCAGCGTGCCGGGCGCGGCCCGCTGCAGGACTTCGATCGTCTCGCCGATGCGCGCATCGTCCACCAGCACCGTCGCGGCATGCAGGGCGAGGATCGCTTGCGCGAAGCCTTCGGCCGGAATGCCGACATTGGCCGTGTTACTGGAGGATGGCGCAGTCGGCTGGACCACGCGGATGGCATCGTCCATGGCGCGCGTCGCGTCGTACCCGTAGACGTGCAGCCGGTTGGCCATCGCCTCCACCAGCACGGCGGCGCTGGCGACGGTGGCCACGGCGGCGACCCGCGGATCGTGGCGGCCGGCGCCGCGGCCGTCGAGGTAACCGTCGACCAGGTCCGCCGCCAGTGCCTCGACCACGCCGTCGCCGTCGAGGTTGCTGCCGGCGCCGTACAGGGCGTCGCGGGTACGGCGGATCATCTCGCCCAGGGTCTCGCTGGTCTTGACGATGAGGTGGACGTTGCTGTCGTCGATGGGCGTCGAACTCGGGTCGGGCACCTGCTCGCGGTCGAGCCCGAATCCGTAGCGGCTGATCACTGCGTGTCGGGCTGCCGAAACATTCTCACCGCTGATGCCGCCCGCCTGTATCGCGGTGTGGAAGATCAGCGTGGTGAACGGATTGAGGTTGACGACCGTGCGCTTGGAGGGGCTCTCGGCTGCCGAGAGCAAGGCGAAGTCGGGCGGTGCGCCGGTGACCAGGTCGATGCCCCGGTCGGCCTCGATGGTCAGCGGGTACTTGCGGCCCTGGGTCTTGATGGTGAGCTGGTAGTCCGCAGTGGCGGAGCTCGAGGTTCTCGTGAGGACTTCCCCGGTGCGGGCGCGCAGCCGGATCCGGGCGTTTGCGATCGGGCCGTCGCCGACGCTGCCCGAAAGCGTATGTTCGTAGGTGTAACCGGCCGAGATCCATGCCTGCAGTCCACCGGATACCGGGGCGCCGGAGGCGGTGAACCGGCTGCCCTCGTCGTCCTCGCTGCTGCAACCCACGAGGGTCAGCAGCAGCGAGACTGCAAGGGTCAAAAGGCGCCAGTCAGTCGAATTGCGGAAAGCCATGTCGAAACCTCATTTCGCGACATGGCCACGAGAAAGTTGGACTCACGGGAAGCAGTGCGATGCATGAAGCGCGATGTTCCGCGCCGGTGGGGACGCTGCCGGATGTGGGAGGGCGGACGGGCCCGGATCGAGTGAAGATTGTTCCCATGTTCCTCTGGCGGCTCCGCTGTCTTGGGATCCCATGGAGATCCTGTAGACCGGTGGCTTTGCGTCCTCACCTTTCAGTGAGTTTGCCTTTGTCAGTGGCCGTCACTTCTGTGTCGAAGTGTGTTGAATCGTGGTGCGGACAGGGCAAACCCGCCGAGGGCGTGGCCTTCGGTTCGTCGTCTGCGCAGGGGGTTGCCTTCGAAAACGGCCCGGGGGGAGGGGGTAGGCGCGTTTGATGTCTGGCAACTCCGCTGTCGTAGGACTTCGTCCCTTAGACCGGTGGCTTTGCGTCCCCGCCTTTCGACGGGTTTGCCCTTGTCAGCGACTCACTGTTTAACAGAAGGCAGCAGCACCGACAATCGTGATGTCGGAGAACTGTGACACGGCTCACAAGCTCACATGAAAAAAGGCCCTCGCAGCGAGCGAGGGCCCGAGTCTGCCGGGTACTAGCGCGGCGATCGTGACGGTCCAGATCCAATGCGAATTGGCAGTGGTCAGCCGTAAGCGGTGCCAGCGGCGACCTTGCGTTCCCACACAAGCGAGGTAGCGACGATCTGGTCCAGATCGTCATGCCGCGGCGTCCAGCCGAACAGTTCGCGGATCCGCTGTGCGTTGGCGACCAGGCTTGGCGGATCGCCCGGGCGGCGGGCATCCTCGCGCACCGGCAACGGCCGGCCGGTGACACGCTCCATCGCCTGGACCACTTCGCGCACGCTGTAGCCGTGGCCGTAGCCGCAGTTCAACACCTGGCTGTCGCCGCCGTTTCTCAGCCAGGCCAGCGCATCGAGGTGTGCGGTGGCGAGGTCGTCGACGTGGATGTAGTCGCGCACCCCGGTGCCGTCGGGCGTGTCGTAATCGGTGCCGTAGATGGTCAGCGCCTCGCGGCGCCCGCAGGCGACTTCGCAGGCCACCTTGACCAACAGCGTGGCCTTCGGCGTGGATTGGCCGATGTGGCCTTCCGGGTCGCTGCCGGCGACGTTGAAGTAGCGTAACGACACGTGCGAGGGGCCGCCGGCGGCGGCCAGGTCGCGCAGCATCCACTCGCTCATCAGCTTGGAGGTGCCGTAGGGGTTGATCGGCGCGGTTGGCGAGTCCTCGCGGGCGATGCCGCCCTCGGGGATGCCGTAGACGGCGGCGGTAGAGGAGAACACCAGGTGCTTCACGCCGGCCTCGGTGGCACATTGCAGCAGGGTGCGGGTGGCGCAGGTGTTGTTGCGGTAGTACTTGAGCGGGTCGGCGACGGACTCCGGCACGATGGTGTGCGCGGCGAAATGCATGATCGTTTCGATGCCGTGCTCGGCCAGCAGGCGGCTGACCCGCTCGCGGTCGCCGGTGTCGCCGACGATCAGCTCGCCGTGCGTCACGGCCTCGCGAAAACCGGTGGAGAGGTTGTCGAGCGTGATCACCCGCTCGCCGGCTTCGCCGAGCTGGCGGACGACGTGGCTGCCGATGTAGCCGGCGCCTCCCGTTACGAGGATTCCCTGCGTCATTCCTGGTCTCCGGCCTGCAGTCGCGGCGCGATGATAGCAGCCCTTCGCCATTCCGGGTCGGACCGTGCCAACTCCCTGACTGACAACGAGAAACCTTGAGAAATAGGGCTGTAGGACGCCTTAGAGACGCGATTCGGGGCCAAAATCGACGCTCTAAGGAGCTGCTCGTTTCGTCGTACAATACGCTGCTTCCTTAGAACGCAGATTTCGGGCCCGAATCGCGTCTCTAAGGCCTAATGGAGGGCTGTTTACGGCCCTTTTCTTTTGCAGATCAGGAACCTGTCACGGTCCGACCCGGATATGAAGCTCAGGAACATTGCCATCATCGCGCACGTGGACCACGGCAAGACGACGCTCGTGGACAAGCTGTTGCGCCAGTCGCAGACGCTGGCGGACCGCGAGGAGCTGCAGGAGCGGGCGATGGACTCGAACCCGCAGGAGCGCGAGCGCGG
>CAZOSZ010000148.1:0-6271 GCA_964582505.1 uncultured Ectothiorhodospiraceae bacterium
AAGCCGCTCCTACAAGCCGCTCCTACAAGCCGCTCCTGCAAGCCGCTCCTGCAAGCCGTGGTTACACCGGCAGCGGGCAGATGAATCCGGGCGGCTTGACCACCAGCAGATCACAGGGCACGCGATCCAGCAGCCGTTCGGCGGTTCCGCCGATGAACACCTGCTCGAGCCGGCGCCTGGAGACCCCGCCGGTCACCAGCAGCTGAATGCCCAGCGCCTCCACCAGGCGTGGCAGCTCCCGCTCCGGGCGGCCCTCGACGATCCTGAGGCGCTCAGGCGGAATCGGCCGTCCCTGCAGCAGGCGCAGCACCACGGCACGCATCCGGCGCGACAGCTCGCCGGCGTAGTCTTCCGCGGTCGAGCCCAGCGCCTCCGGCATCATCGACAGCGCGGCGGTGGACTCGATCGCCGCCATCGACAGGATGCAGTGCGCCACCCAGGTCTGGCCGCCGAGGGCCCCCTCCAGCCGCGTGGCGAGATCGAGGATCGCGTGGTCGAGCTGCGCGTGGCGGTCGTCACGATGGCTGGGGTCGACTGCCGCCAGCAGTCGCGGGGACTCCGGCCAGGCGCCGCCCTTGACCAGCAACAGCGGCGTCGGGCAGATGCGGATCAGCTGCCAGTCGGCAGCGCTCAGCGTCGCGCGCTCCAGCCAGGCATGGTGGTGGGTGCGCATCACGACCAGCGCCACAGCCGCGCGCAGCGCCGCGCGGACCACGGATTCATGCGGCGGATTTTCGTAGACCGCCTCGACGCGCACGTCGAGCCCGGCGGCGCGCAGCGGCGCGGCGTGGGCTTCGAGCGCCTCGCGTCTCGCATTCAGTCGTGCCTGCCTGGCCGCCTCGAGTCGCTCGGTCTCAAGGAAATGACTGCCCTCCATCGCCTGGTCGAACTCGCAGCTGAACAGCTCGAGCGGCCGCTGCAGCGCGGCGGCGATGTGCCGGCCACGCTCGAGGGCCCAGCAGTCAGAGTCGGCCGGATCCATGACGACCAGCACCGGCGACGCGGCAGTATCTGCCATCGGGACTACCTCGTTTGCGGGCTCCGCCGCCGATTGTCGCCGCCGTCCGGATCAAACGAGGCGCCAAGCGCCTCGAGTGCGGCGGAATCCAGGATCTCCACCTCACGCCGCCGCACCGTCAGGATGCCCTCTTCCTGGAACCGTGCGAACAGGCGGCTGACCGTCTCGGTTGCAAGCCGCAAATGGCTGGCGATGTCGCGGCGCGGCATCGGCAGGCTGATCAGTGAGGGTGGCAGCCCGCGACGGGCAAAGCGCCGCGACAGTCCCACCAGGAAGCCGGCCAGCCTCTCCTCGGCACTGTGATCAGTGGCCAGTTGCGCATTGGCCGAGATCTCGCGGCTCATCAGCCTGAGGATCTGCGACTGCAGGCCGGGGATCTCGTGGATCAGCTGCTCGAGGCGCGCGAACTGCAGCGCGCATACCGAAGTGGTCTGCAGGGCGACGGCGTTGCAGCGGTTGCGGCCGGAATGGATGCCGTCCAGGCCGACGAGCTCGCCGCCGATATGGAATCCGAGCACGTGCTCGCGCCCCTGGTTGTCGATCGTGTAGGTCTTCAACCCGCCGCTCTTGACCGCGTAGAGCGCCTGGAAGACGTCACCCTCGCGAAACAGGTGCTCGCCGCTGCGGATCGGCCCACGGGTGTGAACCACCGACTCGAGCTTCTGCATGTCATCAGTGTCGAGTCCGAGCGGCAGACAGAGTTCACGCAGCGAACAGCTGCGGCAGCTGTGTCGCAGATGCGCGATACTGACGACCTTCGAATTGCCGGTCGAGTCCATATTCTTTCCTTCGCTCGTCCTGGCCCCGATTGTAAACAAAGAGTTGTGCCGCGCCGGCTAGTGAAATCACTTATTTACCCTTCGGAAGACCGCAGTTGAGAATTGATCCAGGTCAGCCCGGGGATTTGGCACGTGAATAGTATTCCATGCAATTTCAACGATGAAGCGTGGGAGTTCTATCATGCGTATTCTTGCATCGGCCCTGGTCATGGCGGCGGTCATCGGCCTCGCGGCCCCCGCATCGGCTCACGAGGCGGGCGACTGGCTGTTCCGCGCCGGCGGCAGCCTGGTGGACCCGAAGAGCGACAACGGCTCCTTCGACGGCGAACTGGACGTCAAGGTCGACGACCAGTGGGGCGTGACCTTCAACTTCACTTACATGTACACGGCGAACTTCGGCATCGAGCTGCTGGCAGCGCTGCCGTACGAGCACGACATTGCCGTGCCCGGCCTCGGCACCGTGGCGAGTGTCAAGCAGATACCGCCGACCCTCAGTCTGCAATACCACTTCGCGCCGCGCAGCACCTTCCAGCCCTACGCGGGTGTGGGCGTGAACTACACGCTGTTCTCCAGCGAGAAGCTCAAGGGCCCGCTGGCCGGGCAAGGCCTGGACTTCGATGTCGACAGCTCGTCCGTCGGCCTCGCGGCGCAGCTCGGCTTCGACTACAAGCTTTCCGACCAGTGGTTCCTGAACCTGGACCTGCGCTGGATCCAGATCGACACCAAGGCCACTCTGAGCGATGGCGTCGACTCGTCCACCGCAAAGGTCGAGATCGACCCGATGGTCTATGGAATCCACGTCGGCTATCGCTTCTGACTGAGGTGCGGGGAATGCTCCCCGCGTCGACCATTCCTGCCCGGGGCGGCCTGCGCCCCGGGCCGCTTCAAGAGAGCCGCGCCCGCGCGGCTTTCTGCGTCTCCAAGCGGCCCCGGCCGTAATCGCGGGCGCGCAGTGTTCGCGCCTATCCTTCCTCCGGCAGCCGGTAGAGGACCATGACGACAGCCAACGCATACAACGACAAGGTCGTCCGCCAGTTCACCATCATGACCGTCGTCTGGGGCGTGGTCGGCATGCTGGTGGGCGTGATCATTGCCGCCCAGCTCATGTGGCCGGCGCTCAACTTCGATCTGCCGTGGCTCAGCTACGGCCGGCTGCGGCCGCTGCACACCAACGCGGTGATCTTCGCATTCGGCGGCAGTGCGCTGTTCGCCACCTCCTACTACGTGGTGCAGCGCACCTGCCACGTGCGGCTGTTCGGCGGCGCGCTTGCGGCCTTCACTTTCTGGGGCTGGCAGGCGGTGATCGTGCTGGCCGCGATCACCTTGCCGCTGGGGCTGACCCAGGGCAAGGAATATGCCGAGCTCATCTGGCCGATCGACCTGCTGATCGCGGCCGTCTGGGTGTCCTATGCGGTCGTCTTCTTCGGCACCATGGCCATCCGGCGGGTGAAGCACATCTATGTCGCGAACTGGTTCTTCGGCGCGTACATCCTGACCGTTGCGGTGCTGCACATCGTCAACAGCCTGGCGCTGCCGACCGGCATGCTGCACTCCTACCCGGTGTATTCGGGCGTGGTGGATGCCATGGTGCAGTGGTGGTACGGCCACAACGCGGTGGGCTTCTTCCTGACCGCCGGGTTCCTCGGGATGATGTATTACTTCGTGCCGAAGCAGGTGGGCAGGCCGATCTACTCCTACCGGCTGTCGGTGGTGCATTTCTGGGCGCTGATCTCGCTGTACATGTGGGCCGGCCCGCACCACCTGCACTACACCACGCTGCCGGACTGGGCACAGACCCTCGGCATGGTGTTCTCGCTGATGCTGCTGGCGCCGTCCTGGGGCGGCATGATCAACGGCATCATGACGCTGTCCGGCGCCTGGCATAAGCTGCGCACCGACCCGATCCTGAAGTTCCTGATCGTCTCGCTGTCGTTCTACGGCATGTCGACCTTCGAAGGTCCGATGATGTCCATCAAGACGGTCAATGCACTGTCGCACTACACCGACTGGACCATCGGCCACGTGCACGCCGGCGCACTCGGCTGGGTGGCGATGATCTCGATCGGCTGCGTCTACATGCTGGTGCCGCGACTGTTCGGCAAACAGGCCATGCACAGCATCAAGGCGATCGACGTGCATTTCTGGGTCTCGACCATCGGCGTGGTGCTGTATATCGCCTCGATGTGGATGGCCGGCGTCATGCAGGGCCTGATGTGGCGCGCAGTCAACGAGGACGGCACGCTCACCTACACCTTTATCGAGAGCGTTGCCCGGACCTACCCGTTCTACGCAGTGCGCCTGCTGGGCGGCGTGCTGTTCCTGGGCGGCATGCTGATCATGTGCTGGAACGTCTGGCGCACCGTCAGCGGCGGGCGCGCCGTCGAGCAGCCCGTGCTGGCGCCGGCGCACTAGGAGGCAACGGCCATGAAGCATGAACTCATTGAGCGAAAGGTCGGCCTCCTCGCGGTGCTGGTCATCCTGGTGATCAGCGTGGGCGGACTGGTCGAGATCGTCCCGCTGATCTTCGATGCGCAGGTCAGGGACCCGGCGCAAGGCGTCGCGCCACACTCCGCGCTGGAACTGAGCGGGCGCGATATCTATGTCCGCGAGGGCTGCTACGGCTGCCACTCGCAGATGATTCGCCCGTTTCGCGCCGAGACCGAGCGCTACGGGCACTACTCGCTGGCCGGCGAATCGGTCTACGACCGGCCGTTCCAGTTCGGCTCGAAACGCACCGGACCGGACCTGGCGCGCGTCGGCGGGCTGTACAGCGACGAGTGGCACCGGCTGCACCTGATCGATCCGCGCATCGTGGTACCGGAATCCAACATGCCGGGATACCCGTGGCTCGAGAAACGCGAATTGGATCCGCAGGACATCGAGCGGCGTATGCGGGCGTTGCGCCGTCTCGGTCATCCCTACAGCGACGCAGACATCTCCGGCATCGGCGAGGCGGTTGCCGGCAAGACCGAGATGGACGCGGTGATCGCCTACCTGCAGTGGCTGGGCACCAACCTCGGCCGGGGGCGCTAGGCGTGGAAATCGGCACCTGGCGCGGGCTGTGGACGCTGGCCCTGATGATCGTGTTCGTCGCGATCTGTGCATGGGCCTGGAGCCGCCGGCGGCGCAGGGATTTTGAAGAGGCTGCAAACCTGCCCCTCGAGGAGGAGAAGCGCGGCCCGGGAAGCACTCCCGATAACGGAGAATCGCGATGAGCAGTTTCTGGAGCGGATGGATCATCCTGCTGACCCTTGCCAACATCGCAGGCGCCGTCTGGCTGCTGTGGGTCACTTCCAGGACCCGTCCCGGCGAGTCTGCCTCGGACACCACCGGCCACGTCTGGGACGGCGACCTGCAGGAGTACAACAACCCGCTGCCGCGCTGGTGGCTGTGGCTGTTCTACCTGACAGTGTTGTTTTCGATTGTCTACCTCGTGCTTTACCCGGGGCTCGGCAACTTCCAGGGCGTACTTCGCTGGACCCAGACCGGGCAGTACGACACGGAAGTGCAGCGGGTGGAGGCGCGCCATGCAGAGTTCTACGCGCGCTTCGACGACATGGAGATCGACGAGCTGGCGGGCCATTCCGAGGCGATGGCGGCAGCCGGGAATATCTTCGGCAATCGCTGCGCGCAGTGCCACGGCTCCGACGGCCGCGGCGCCCCGGGTTTCCCCAACCTCACCGACGGTGCCTGGCAATGGGGCGGCGGTCCGGAGCAGATCCTCGCCAGCATCCGCAACGGCCGCATGGGCGTGATGCCGCCGATGGGCGACGCGCTCGGCGAGCGCGGCGTGGCGCAGATGATCGAGTATGTTCGTGGCCTGTCCGGGCTCGACCACGACGCCCAGCTGGCTGCCGCGGCAGGGCCGATGTGGGCGATGTGCGGTGCCTGTCACGGCATGGAGGGCACGGGGAACGTCGCGCTGGGCGCGCCGGATCTGACGGACAACCGCTGGCTTCATGGAGGCGACCGGGGCACACTCCGCAATACCCTCCTGCAGGGCCGGCAGAACCAGATGCCGGCACAGCTGCCGATTCTCGGCGAACAGCAGTCGCGCCTCATGGCGGCCTACATCCTGAGAATCTCCGGCCAGGCCGGCGAGTCGAGGTAGGCGATGGTGAAGTTTGCTGGCCCTCGCCAGCCCGACAATGATCCGCCGCGACCGTGGCGCCGACGCCAGCGGGACGTCGGCTACGTGATCTGGGCGTCGTTTCTGATGGCCTGCGCCGCCTCGGCGGTGTTTTTCGCGATGGTCGACCCGGCAGTGCTGTCCGGAACTACCACGCCCGGCTGGGAGATCAGCCGGCAGGCGGGTCATGCCATCGGCTTTTTCGGCTTCTGGCTGCTGACCGCGGCCACCAGCGTGTTCGTCATCTGGCTGGTGCGGACCGAGCCCCGGCCGCTCGGCGACACGACGCGGCATCGCGCTGAAGGTCCCGGGACAGGCCGCCGTCGCAGCATGCTCCTGCGGCGC
>CAZOSZ010000149.1:0-6261 GCA_964582505.1 uncultured Ectothiorhodospiraceae bacterium
AGCAGCCCGGCCACGGCGCCCCAGGCCCGGCGCGCTGCGCGCACCGGGCCCCGCGCAGGTAATCGGGCTGAAGTTCGGGGGTTTCCGGACATGATCGGAACTCCGCCGAGCGATGCATCGTACAGGCCGGACCGTAGCCGCCGTCATTCCGCTTGTCAACGCGGCCGGCGACTTTGACGCACCAGGGCTCCGAGGGACCGGACACGTACGCTCAACGTCGATACTCGGCCGGCAGGATCCCGAGGTGCTTCCGGAACGCGCGTCGCAGGTTCTGCTCGCTGGCAAAGCCGCATTGCCGCGCGATGTCCTTGAGCTGCGCCCCACCGCTGTCGATCCGCCGGCAGGCCTCCTCGAGGCGCAGTCGCGTGATGAAATCACCTGGCGTCATGCCGATGTGCGCCTTGAACTGTCGCGAAAAATTGCGTGGACTCATGGCCGCAAGCTCGGCGAGCTGCTCGATGGAGAGAGTCTCGTCGAGGTGGTCGAGGATCCACAGCTGCAAGGCGCCGAAACGATCGGCGCGCCGCTCCGCCTCGAGAAACCGGCTGCGCTGCGGTTGCCTAGCCGAGCGGCGCCGGTAGACCACCAGCGCCTCGGCCACCGCGACCGCGGTGGCCGTGCCCCAGTCGCGCTCCAGCAGCCCCAGTGCAAGGTCGATGCCCGCGGTCACCCCTGCCGAGGTGTAGATCTTGCCGCTCTCGACGTAGATGGCTTCGCCGTCCACCTTACAACCCGGCGCAAGCCGCGCGAGCTCGTCGAGATAGGCCCAGTGGGTGGTGACCGCATGCCCGTCGAGCACGCCGGCCGCCGCCAGCACCAGCGCGCCGGTGCAGATCGAACCAATCCGCTCGCGCGCCTCGACCTGCGCCGCCAGCCACTCGAGCAGATCGGCATCCCTGGCGGCCTTGCGCCAGCCGATGCCGCCGGCCACCAGCAGGGTGTCGACTTCGTGCAGGTCCTGCCAGCGGCGTCGTGCGACAAGCTCGAGTCCGGAGGACGTCATCACCGGACCCGTCGCCGAGGCGACCAGCTCCACCGTGTAGGCCGGCACGCGAAAGCCGCGGCGCTCGGCGAGCCAGCGCGCGCCTCGCGAGAACACCTCGAGCGGCCCGGTGACGTCGAGGATCTGCGCGTCCGGGTAAACCACCATCGCGACCCGGTGCGACCTGGCCGGTGCGCTCATGGCCGGATTTGACGCCTGGTCGTCCTCCACTTCTTCGCCGCCTGCCGTGAAACTCTCGGCCTCAGAAACTGCACTGGAGTATATCGGGATGCAACGACGGGAGTTCATCGCCATGAGTGTCGGCGGTGCTGCACTGGCCATGTTCGGCAATCGGGCGCTCGCGAGTGCGGCGCGCCTCGGCGGCGCCGAGGGCGGCAGTGTTCAGCTGCCGAGGCGGCGGCGCATCCGGGTCGCCTTCCTGATCGGCGAGAACGCCAACGTGATCGACACCGCGGGCCCGTGGGAGGTGTTCCAGGACACGATGCTGGCCAACCACCAGCACCCCTTCCGGCTCTACACGGTCGCACCGACGCGCGAACTCGTCACGATGACCGGCGGACTCAAGGTGCAGCCGCACCACACGATCGACAACGCCCCGCAACCGCACGTCATCGTGGTGCCCGCGCACCGCGCCACCGACGCCTCGCGGGCGTGGCTCAGGAAAGCCAGCGCGAACACCGACGTGACACTATCGGTCTGTACGGGCGCGTTCCAGCTGGCGCGCGCGGGGTTACTGGAGGGCCTTGCCGCGACCACCCATCACCAGTTCTGGGATGCTTTTGCCGAGGAATTCCCGGACATCGAACTCAGGCGCGGACTGCGCTTCGTCGACAGCGGCCGCATTGCCACCGCGGGGGGCCTGACCTCCGGGATCGACATGGCATTGCACATCGTGGAGCGCTATTTCGGCGAAGCGGTGGCCGAGGCGACAGCCCGCTACATGGAGCACGACAGCGAGGCCTGGCGAACGGGGTAAGGCGCCCACTCACTCTTCTTCGGCGTCGTCCCAGTCCTCCTCTTCGTACTCGAAGTCTCCCTCGTCATCGTCGGGATCGGCGAACAGGGTCGGATACTTCCGTTGCATTTCCGCGAAGAAGGTGTCGAGCCTGGCGCGGTTGGCACGCAGGAAGGCAATGTTCTCGCGCTGCGCGGCGTCGAGCGTGTCTTCATCGATGCTCCCCATGTGATCCTCCATGGCGACAGCGAACGCCGACCCGGCGAGTGCCAGACTGAAAGTGAAGTACTCCTCGAGCGACATGCCGGAGGATTCCATGGCCTTGCGCAGACCCGGCGCCCGCCGCTCCAGGGCCGCGGCCATCTCGGCAACGCCGTCGGTTTCTTCGTCTTCCACGTCATCGAACTCGCTCTGCAGCTCCGGATGGCGATTGATGTAGTCATACATGCTGTCGGTGGCACGCTGGTACTTGTCGAAGGCAGCTGGCGTCAGCCGATAGGACTCGACATCCGGTGTCGCCGCCGAGACGGCCGACAGCAGCATGCAGGCTGCGAATACCGGTACTGCGACCCTCAACGGGGCACGCAGGAGTGAGAGGCATGTGATGCGAATCATGAACGGGGAATCTCCAGGATGATGGACCGGTGATCGCAGGGGCATCATCACGCCGCGCGACTGAGGGTGTCAAACACGCGGCCCTACGCCCTATTCCTGTTGCGCCAGCGCGGCACGATCACCTGCGGTCGTGGATTCGACCAGGCACTTCGCCAGGTCATTGGCATACGGGCCTGCATCAGCGGTATTGGCGGTCATGAGTGCCACGGCAGCCGCAATCAAGGTGGCTCTTGGATGGATCACCGGGTTTTCCTCATGGTGTCGCTTGACAAGCGCCGGATTTCATCGCCTGCGCGCTCGGTGGCTCAGCCTTTGAGACTCTCGACGTAGGCCCGGTACCGGGGATGGGAGCGCAGGGGTTCGAGTTCGGGATCGCTCTCCACCCAGGAGCGGGAGGTGATCGAGTTCTGGAGGTAATCCAGCGCCTTGTCAATCTCGCCTGTCTGGGCGTAGAAACAAGCGACGTTGTAGCGGGTGCTGGGATCGTCAGGGTCGATCGCGATCGCCCGCTCCGCCCATTCATGGGCCTGCTCCACTCGCCCGAGCCTGGCCAGTGCCGGCGCGGCAAAGAAGTAGGCCCGGGCATTGTCCGGATAGTCCTCCAGGTGGCGCTCGGCCAGCATGACGCCCCGTCGGTCCGCGTCGAGCGCCCGGTCCGCCATGTCGAGGCTGAGATAGATCGAGGCAGCCAGCAGCGGCGCCTGGTAGTCGTCGGGGTTCACCTCGGCCGCGCGTTCGAACAATTCCAGGGCGCGGCGCAACCGATTCTGGTGGAGCGCCGTACGCGCGTAGTAATACCAGGCCTCGAACAGCCGGGGATTCAGCCTGATCGCATGCTCGAACTCCTTCGCGGCCTCATCGAAACGCTGCATCGCGGAATATGAAATCGCCCGAGCCGTGTGTGCCTCGGCGAGTTCGGGTGCCAGTTCAACGGCCTTGCGACTCGCCTCGTCGGACGCCTTGATCGCGGGTTCCCCACCCGTGTGGTACATCGCAAGCACCGCATGGGCACCGGCCAGGCCCGCCCAGGCCTTGGCGAAACGCGGATCCAGCACCGTGGCGCGCTGGAACAGGTCGATGGCATAGCCCTGGCTTCTGGGCCCGAAGCGATGGTAGAAACTCAGGCCTTTCAGGTAGAGGTCGTAGGCACGTGGATCGCGGGTCGTCGCGCCCGGTTCATCCCCGGGCTGCAGCTTCAGCGCCAGCGAATCCACGATGCTGTGCGCAATCTCATCCTGGATGGCGAAGATGTCTCCGAGGCTGCGATCCCAGGTCTCCGACCACAGGTGCGAGTCGCTGCTGGTCTCGATCAACTGGGCCGTGATCCGAACGCGGTCGCCCCCCTTGCGCACGCTGCCTTCGACGATGTGACTGACCTGGAGTCGTGCGGCCACGGTCCGGATGTCGGCGTCTTTGCCCTTGAATGCAAAGCAGGAGGTCCGGGACGAGACCCTCAGACCCGGAACACGGGTCAGCACGTTGAGCAGCTCTTCGGTGAGGCCATCTGAAAAATACTCGTTGTCATGATCGGGACTCATGTCCGCGAACGGCAGCACGGCAATGGACTTGAGTCCGCGCTCCGTTGGTCCGGACAATGGCACGGCCGTGGCGGAGCCGGCGTCCTCGCCGGCTTTCCCGGCATCCGCAACCACGGGCTCCGGAGCGATCGTCGTCGCGGCACGGCGGATGCCTTCCGGGGTGAGTTCCAGGGCCCAGGCCATGACCAGCGCGATCGGGAAGCCGATGATCAGCAGGCTGGCGACCAGCGTCATGGACCAGGAGGGCAGTCCGAAAGTAGGGAACATGATGTTCACGACCTGCATGAGCAGCCAGGCCGCGGCAAGGTAAACCACCGCGACCTTGAACACGTTGCGCTGTCGCAATTCCGCCAGGAACCGTCGCATGCTTTACAGGTTTCAGCTCGCCGATGGGGAGGCAAGCATGGCGGATGGGCGGTGAATGTCAAACCCTTGCGTGGCTGCCCGGCGGGGCTGCCTTCGCCCTGGCGCGTCACGTCACGCAATGACGTCCGGCACTATTCGAACAATCCGCCGGGGTCGTACTTCGACTTGATCTCCTGCAACCGCCTCCAGTTTTCGCCCCAGGCGGCATCCACACCATGCCCCGAAATGCAAAGGCGTGTCGCTTGTTACTGTTCCGAAGACGCCTGTCTGCGGGCATCTGGACAGCCACGATTGGGGATCTATGCTTCGGAAGCGCCGGCAGTGGCGGACGGGCGCGATGCCCGTCCCGGCCGCTGCTGACCGATGGACCTGTAACCTGGCTTGCGGAGGATCAATCGATGAACACCAGGATTTCGTGCCTGCTCGCAATTCTGGGTGCCGGCGGCCTTGCAGCGGTTCCCGCCTGGGCCGACCCCGGCGACCACATCATGGTCACGCCTGCCGATCTGGAATGGACGGACGTCGCGGCACTGCCGCCGGGAGCAATGATGGCCACCATTGAGGGCCCGATGTCGGAGCCCGCACCGTTTACCGTGCGCCTCAAGCTGCCGCCAAACTATCGCATTCCGCCTCACTGGCACCCAGCCGTGGAGCGCGTGACTGTGCTATCCGGGGCGTTCTACATGGGTCTCGGCGAGCAGTACGATGAGACCGCGGAAATGCGCCTCGACCCGGCCTCGATCATGATCATCCAGCCCGGCACGCGGCACTTTGCCTGGACCGGGGAGGCCGAGACAACAATTCAGCTGCACGGAACGGGGCCCTGGGGCATCAATTACGTCAATCCGGCGGACGATCCGCGCAGCCCGTAGGCTGGCACAGTTGGTGCCGTGTCGTGAATTCGTGGCATGCGCTGGCGCAGTGGCGAAAACAGCCATTTCACAATCTGGCACCAACGCCCTCCAGCATGTCCACGTCGGTCATGCGCCGCGCAATGCGGCGGGCGACGTCATAGACGCGCCTGGCCGCTTCGACCAGGTCGGTTTCGGTGCGAACCGGCGGCCGCTTTCAGTCCGGCGGTCATCTGCTCGAGACCGAACTGGAACACCGCAAGCCCGCCCAGCAGGCCCATCGCCATCACGCCGAAGTGGAGGGATTGGCTGACCATGGCGCAGTGGCCACTCTAGCAGTGGCTCAAATGGCGCGGAATCAACCCCTCTGTATTTCGGCGTCAATCGACGCGCTCCAGCGTGACGAAGGTCAAATCCCAGCGGCTGCGCCCGTTGGAGGGATGCTCGTGACGCTCCACCTCCTTCCAGTCGCCGGGATCGATCTCCGGAAACAGCGTGTCGCCCCACGGCTCGGCGTGCACCCGTGTCAGGTAAATGCGCGAGGCTCGCGGCAGCGCCTGGCGATAGACGTGCGCGCCGCCGATGACCATCAGCTCGGGCGCGCCCGCATTGCGGGCCGCCTGCAGCGCCTCCTCCAGCGAGCCCACCCGGCTGGCGCCGGCGGCATGCCAGTTCACGTCACGCGAGAGCACGAGGTTGAGGCGCCCGGGCAGCGGCTTGCCGATGGCCTCCCAGGTGAGCCGCCCCATCAGGATCGGCTTGCCCATGGTCAGCCGCTTGAAATGCGCCAGGTCGACCGGCAGGTGCCAGGGCATGCCACCGTCCGCGCCGATCACGCCGTTGTCCGCCACGGCGGCGACCAGGCTGATGACGGGTGATCGGCTTGCCATGTCAGCATCTTAGCCCGTAGGAGCGGCTTCAGCCGCGATGGCC
>CAZOSZ010000150.1:0-6231 GCA_964582505.1 uncultured Ectothiorhodospiraceae bacterium
GAGCCCTACAAGGGCAAGGGCGTGCGGTACTCCGACGAGCGCGTGGTCTTGAAGGAAGCAAAGAAGAAGTAGGGCAGGGCGAGGCATGGAAAAGAAGATTGCACGCATTCGCCGCGCGCGGCGCGCCCGGTCCAAGATCCGGGAGCTGGGATACAACCGTCTCAGCGTCCATCGCACGCCGCAGCACATCTACGCGCAGATCATCGCGCCGGACGGCGGAACGGTGGTCGCCGCCGCGTCGACTTTGCAGCCGGCCCTGCGCGAAAGCCTCGAGAAGACCGGCAACGTCGCCGCAGCGGCGGCCGTCGGCCGTGCGATTGCCGAGGCCGCCAAGGCCGCAGGCATCAGCAAGGTGGCGTTCGATCGCTCGGGATTCCGCTACCACGGCAGGGTCAAGGCCCTTGCCGAGGCGGCCCGCGAGCACGGACTCGAGTTCTAGGCACACGCCCGGGGACAGTTGAACCATGGCAGCAGCAGACAGAAACACAGCCGGCGACGACCTGATCGAGAAGCTCGTCACCGTCAACCGGGTCGCGAAGGTCGTCAAGGGCGGCCGGCAGTTCGGCTTCACCGCGCTGACGGTGGTCGGCGACGGCGCCGGCCGGGTCGGCTACGGCTACGGCAAGGCCCGCGAGGTGCCGGTCGCGATCCAGAAGGCGATGCAGTCAGCCCGCAAGAACATGCGGCGCATTCAGCTCAAGGACGACACCCTGCAGTACGCCACCGAGGGCCACCACGGCGCGACCAAGGTGTACATGCAGCCGGCCTCGGGCGGTACCGGCGTGATCGCCGGCGGCGCGATGCGCGCGGTGTTCGAGTGTGCCGGGGTTCGCAACGTGCTGGCCAAAAGCTACGGCTCGCGCAATCCGATCAACGTCGTGCAGGCGACCATCAAGGGCTTGAGCGGCATCCGCTCCCCCGAGCAGATCGCGGCCAAGCGCGGCAAGACGGTCGAAGAGATCCTGGGCCAGGACCATGGCTAAGAGAAAGGCGAAACCCGTCCAGCTGCGCGTCAAGCTGGTGAAAAGCACCAACGGCCGCCTCGCGGGCCACAAGGCCTGCGTCAGCGGCCTGGGCCTGCGGCGCATGCATCACTGCGTGGTGGTCGCGGACACCCCGGAGAACCGGGGCATGATCAACAAGGTCTCGTACCTGTTGCAGGTAGAGGAAGTCTGAGATGCGCCTGAATGACCTGAAGCCCGCCGGGGGCAGCCGCAAGTCGGGCAAGCGCCTGGGTCGTGGTCATGCCGCCGGCCAGGGCAAGACCAGCGGCCGCGGCGTCAAGGGCCAGCACGCCCGTTCCGGCGGCTACCACAAGGTCGGTTTCGAGGGCGGCCAGATGCCCTTGCAGCGCCGCCTGCCGAAGGTCGGCTTCGCCTCCCGCAAGAGCCGCTATTCGGCCGAATTGCGGCTCGGCGAGCTGGCGCGCTTCGACGGCGAGGTGGACCTGCTGGCGCTGAAAACCGCCGGCCTGGTCGGCCAGCAGGTCACGCGGGTCAAGGTCATCGCCTCGGGCAAGCTCGACCAGGCCGTAACCCTCAAGGGCCTGGCGGTGACGCCGGGCGCGCGCGCGGCCATCGAGGCCGCCGGCGGCAGGATCGAGGAATAGAGGCGGGCAGGCACGCGGAGCTGATGTGGCGAAGTCACCGACCAACATGAATCCGGCTGCGACCCTGGGCCAGGCCGCCCGCGTGGGCGACCTGCGCAAGCGCCTGCTGTTCCTGCTGGGCGCCCTGGTGGTGTACCGCATCGGGACCTTCATCCCGTTGCCGGGCATCAACCCGGAGGCGCTGGCGCGCTTCTTCCAGGAGCAGCAGGGCACCATCCTGAGCGTGTTCAACATGTTCTCAGGCGGGGCGCTGGAGCGACTGTCGATCTTCGCGCTCGGCATCATGCCGTACATCTCGGCCTCGATCATCATGCAGATGATGGCGGTGGTCGTGCCGACCCTGGCCGCGCTGAAGAAGGAAGGCGAGTCGGGGCGGCGCAAGATCACCCAGTACACCCGCTATGGCACCGTCGGGCTGGCCACCTTCCAGGCGATCGGCGCCTCGATCGCCTTCCAGAACCAGGGCGTGGTGGTCAATCCCGGCCCGCAATTCGTGTTCATCGCCGTGGTGACGCTGGTCACCGGCACCATGTTCCTGATGTGGCTGGGCGAGCAGGTCACCGAGCGCGGCGTCGGCAACGGCATCTCGATGATCATCATGGCGGGCATCATCGCCGGGCTGCCGTCGGCGCTCGGCGGCACGCTCGAGCTGGTGCGCAACGGCGAGATGCCGGCGGCGCTGGCGCTGATCCTGTTCTTCCTGGTGCTGGCGGTGACCGGCTTCGTGGCCTTCGTGGAGCGCGGCCAGCGGCGCATCGCGGTGAATTACGCCAAGCGGCAGCAGGGCCGGCGGATGTACCAGGGCGTGACCACGCACCTGCCGTTCAAGCTCAACATGGCCGGCGTGATCCCGCCGATCTTCGCCTCCAGCCTGATCCTGTTCCCGGCCACCGTCGGCCAGTGGTTCGGCACCGCGGAGAGCATGGGCTGGCTGCAGATCATCGCCTCGAGTCTGTCGCCCGGCCAGCCGGTCTACACCCTGCTGTATGCCGGCCTGATCATATTCTTCTGCTTTTTCTACACCGCACTGGTGTTCAATTCGCGCGAGACGGCCGACAACCTGAAGCGATCCGGGGCCTTCATCCCCGGCATCCGCCCGGGGCAGCAGACCGCGGAGTACATCGACGCCGTGCTGACCCGGCTGACCTTCTGGGGCGCGATCTACGTGACCTCGATCTGCCTGATGCCGGAATTCATGATCATGTACTGGAACGTGCCGTTCTATTTCGGCGGCACCTCGCTGCTGATCATCGTGGTGGTCAGCATGGATTTCATGTCTCAGCTGCAGGCCCACATGATGAGCCACCAGTACGAGGGCCTGCTGAAAAAGGCCAATCTGAAGGGCTACGGCCGCGCCGGGCAGGTCCGCTGACCGGGCCGCCTGCAGGAGGGCCTTCAGGCCCGATGTGTAGGAGGGCCTTCAGGCCCGATGGAAGGAGAGGACGATGAAAGTGCGCGCATCGGTGAAGAAGATCTGCAGGAATTGCAAGATCATCCGCCGCGGAGGCGTGGTCCGGGTGATCTGTTCGGACCCCCGCCACAAGCAGCGGCAGGGCTGACACAGATTGAAGGCGACAGCCGGATCAGGCAAAATGACCGGCTTCGCGTGAGTGACAGGAGACGGCGTCAATGGCCCGTATTGCCGGGATCAACATCCCAGCCAACAAGCACACAGTGATCGCGCTGACCCATATCTATGGGATCGGCAACTCACGCGCGAAGAAGATCTGCGAGACCGCCGGCGTGCTGCCGCACACCAAGGTCCGCGACCTGACCGAGCCGGATATCGAGAAGCTGCGCGCCGAGGTGGCCAGGATCGTCGTGGAGGGCGATCTGCGCCGCGAGACCTCGATGAACGTCAAGCGCCTGATGGACCTCGGTTGTTACCGCGGCATCCGGCATCGTCGCGGCCTGCCCCTGCGGGGCCAGCGGACGCGCACCAACGCCCGGACGCGCAAGGGTCCGCGCCGCCCGGTCAGGAAGTAACACGCCGCTGACGCGGTCCGCAAGCCAACGCTGAAGGTTTCGAAGGTATGGCCAAGCAAGCCCCCAAGGTGCGAAAGAAAGTCAGGAAGCAGGTGGTCGACGCGATCGCCCACGTGCATGCGTCTTTCAACAACACCATCGTGACCATCACCGATCGCCAGGGCAACACGCTGTCCTGGGCGACCTCGGGCGGATGCGGCTTCCGCGGTTCACGCAAGAGCACGCCGTTCGCCGCGCAGGTGGCGGCCGAGAAGGCCGGCACCGCGGCCCAGGAGTACGGCGTGAAGAACCTCGAAGTGCGGGTCAAGGGTCCCGGCCCGGGGCGCGAATCCGCGGTGCGTTCGCTCAATGCCGTGGGGTTTCGCGTCACCAATATCGAGGACGTGACACCGATTCCGCACAATGGCTGCCGGCCGCCCAAGAAGCGCCGCGTCTGATCTGCAGAGGCTCGAAATATGGCTAGATACCTCGGACCGAAGTGCAAGCTCTCCAGGCGGGAGGGCACGGACCTGTTCCTGAAGAGCAGCGTTCGTCCACTCGAGTCCAAGTGCAAGCTCGAGGTGCCGCCCGGCGGCGCTCCGCAGCGCCGCCCGCGCATCTCCGACTATGGTCTGCAGCTCAGGGAAAAGCAGAAGCTGCGCCGCATGTACGGCGTGCTGGAGCGGCAGTTCCGCAATTACTACAAGCGCGCGGCGCAGCAGAAGGGCTCCACCGGCGAGAACCTGCTGAAACTGCTCGAGGGGCGCCTGGACAACGTGGCCTACCGGATGGGCTTCGCGTCCACCCGCGCCGAGGCCCGCCAGCTGGTCAGCCACAAGGGCGTCGACGTCAACGGCGCGGTGGTCAACATACCCTCATACCAGGTCAACCCGGGCGACGAGATCGTGGTCCGGGAGAAGGCGCGCAAGCAGCTGCGGGTGCAGAACGCGCTGCAGCTCGCGGGCGAGGCCGGCTTCCCCGAGTGGGTGGAAGTGGACCAGAACAAGATGAGCGGCGTGCTGAAGCAGCTGCCCGAGCGTAACGACATCCTGCCCGACATCAACGAGAACCTGGTCGTCGAGCTCTACTCCAAGTAATCGAGAGGCACGAAGCCCATGCAGGCATCGGTCAACGAATTTCTGCGTCCCCGCGTCGTCAAGGTCCAGCCTGAGGGCCGGACCCGCGCGCGCGTGACCATCGAGCCGCTGGAGCGCGGCTTCGGCCACACGCTCGGCAATGCGCTGCGGCGCATTCTGCTGTCCTCGATGCCCGGCTGCGCCGTGGTCGAGGCGGAGATCGACGGGGTATTGCACGAGTACACCAGCATCGAGGGCGTGCAGGAGGATGTGGTCGACATCCTGCTCAACCTGAAGCAGCTGGCGGTCAAGATGCACCACCGCGACGAGATCGACCTGACGCTGTCCAAGAAGGGCCCGGGGGTGGTCACGGCCGCCGACATCGAGACCGGCCACGACGTCGAGGTGATCAATCCCGAGCTGCCGATCGCCACCCTGACCAAGGCCGGGCAACTGTCCATGCGGCTGAAGATCCGCCGCGGCCGCGGCTACCAGCCCGTCACGCAGCGACCCAGCTTCGAGGAGCAGAGCGGCCCGATTGGCCGGCTGCAGCTCGATGCCTCGTTCAGCCCGGTGCGGCGAGTCGCCTACAACGTGGACGCCGCCCGCGTGGAGCAGCGCACCGACCTCGACAAGCTGATCATCGACATCGAGACCAACGGCACGATCGACCCGGAAGAGGCGATCCGCCGCGCCGGCGCGATCCTCAAGGACCAGCTGGGGGTGTTCGTCGACCTGCAGGGCGAGGGCCTCGGCCCGGAGCCGGGCGCCAAGGTGATCGACCCGATCCTGCTCAAGCCGGTCGACGAGCTGGAGCTGACGGTCCGCTCGGCCAACTGCCTGAAGGCGGAGAACATCAACTACATCGGCGATCTGGTGCAGAAGACGGAAGTGGAGCTGCTGCGCACGCCGAACCTGGGCAAGAAGTCGCTGACCGAGATCAAGCAGGTGCTGGAAAACCACGGCCTGCAGCTTGGCATGCGTCTCGAGGCCTGGCCGCCGGCCAGCCTGAGGCACGACGACGAGCGGGTCGCCTGAAGCGCGCCCCGCCTGACAGGATAAGGACCCATGCGCCATCGCAACGCCGGACGGCAGCTCAGCCGCAACGCCTCGCATCGCCGCGCGATGCTGAGAAACATGGCCTCCTCGCTGCTCAGGCACGAGACCATTCAGACCACCCTGCCGAAAGCCAAGGAGCTGCGCCGGGTGGTGGAGCCGCTGATCACGCTGGCCAAGGAAGACGGCGTGGCGCAACGGCGCCGCGCCTTCGACCGGCTGCGTGACAAGGAAGTGGTCGGCAAGCTGTTCAACGAGCTGGGCCCGCGCTACCGCGCCCGTCCCGGCGGCTATCTGCGGATCCTGAAGATCGGCCACCGCCCCGGCGATGCTGCGCCGATGGCGCTGGTGCAGCTCGTCGACCAGCCCGAACAGGGCTCGTAGGAGCGGCTTCAGCCGCGATTGTCCAGGGAATCGCGGCTGAAGCCGCTCCCACAGCTGAAGCCGCTCCCACAGCTGAAGCCGCTCCCACAGCTGAAGCCGCTCCGACATAATAGGCAGCGGAGACTCGCCGTGGCCATCGAT
>CAZOSZ010000151.1:0-6121 GCA_964582505.1 uncultured Ectothiorhodospiraceae bacterium
CTCGCGCGCGCGCGCGATCCACGACCAGGCATCCAGCGTGCGGCCGGCGAAGGTCTCCGCGAGCTTGTCCTCGACTGATGGCTTGGTCACTGTCTCACCCCCCGTGAAAGCTTTTTGCCCGATTGCTCAGGACTCGGCATCCCAGGCAGCCTTGACGCGCGCCGCCCAGGCCTTGTAGCCGCGTAGCGTGTAGATCGATTCCTCGTCGCGCGCACTGCCGCGCAGGCCGCTCGCGGCCAGCCGCCCGGACACGGGCGGCGGCAGGATCGGCAAGCGACTCCTGCGCGTACTGCGTTTGCGGTCCGGTCCGGCCATGACAGGCGTCCTTGTGAATCGACTGGCGTGCAGGGTAGGAGCCGGTCGCCCGGGGTCACCGTGACCGGTATCACAGCTGGCTGGCGGTTTTCGGAACTTGCAGCAGGACTGTGAAGGGGGTCACGCGAATGCCCTGACGGGGCGTTCAGGCGACCAGTCGGTAGCACGGCCGGTATTCGACGCCCGGCAGCCGCATCCGCCGTTGCTCCACGAAGGACTCGAGCAACTGGTCCATCATCATCATCAGCTCGCGATCGCCGCGCAGGTCGAATGGACCCTGCCGCTCGATCAGGCGGATACCTTCGTCCTTGACGTTGCCGGCCACGATGCCGGAGAAGGCGCGCCGCAGGTTGGCAGCCAGCAGGTGCGGCGGCTGCGCCCTGCGCAGGTCGAGCTCGGCCATCGCCTGGTGGCTGGCGATGAACGGCTGCTGGAAATCGTGTTCCACCCGCAGGCGCCAGTTGAAGTACCAGGCATCACCGCACTGCCGGCGGTGCTCCTTGACCTCTTCAAGGCCGTCGCGCAGTGCGTACGCTACCTTTTCGGGGTCGTCGAGGATCACCCGGTAACGGCGCGCCACCTGCTCGCCGATGGTGCCGCGCAGGAAACGGTCGACCTGCTCGAAATATCCGGCGGCCGAGGCCGGGCCGGTGAATACCAGCGGGAAGGGCAGTTGCTCGTTGGCGGGATTGAGCAGGATGCCGAGCACATAGAAGATCTCCTCGGCGGTGCCGGCGCCACCCGGAAACACCACGATGCCATGGCCGAGGCGCACGAAGGCCTCGAGCCGCTTCTCGATGTCCGGCATGATCACCAGCTCGTTGACCATCGGGTTGGGCGGCTCGGCGGCGATGATGCCGGGCTCGGTGACGCCCACATAGCGGCCGTCGCGGATGCGCTGCTTGCCGTGTGCCACCGCGGCGCCCTTCATCGGCGCCTTCATTGCGCCCGGCCCGCAGCCGGTGCAGATGTTCAGGCCTCTCAGCCCGAGGTGGTAGCCGACGCTCTTCGAGTAGTCGTACTCCTCGCGGCTGATCGAGTGCCCGCCCCAGCACACCACCAGGTCAGGCGGGATGCGGGTGCGCAGCACCCGGGCGTTGCGCAGGATCTGGAACACCGCGTCGGTGACGGCGGCCGGGGTGTCGAGGCCGTTGCGGCCCTCGATCTCGTTGCTGACGTAGATGACATCGCGCAGCACCGCGAACAAGTGCTCGCGGATGCCGCGAACCAGCTCGCCGTCGACGAAGGCCTCCGCCGGCGCGTTGCGCATCTGCAGGCGGATGCCGCGCTCCACCTGCAGCAGCTCGACCTCGAAATCCGCGTAGCGCTCGTACACGGCACGCGCGTCGTCCAGCGGGCTGCCGGTGTTGAGCACCGCCAGCGCGCAGCGGCGGAAGCGCTCCCGCAGGCCGCCCAGTCCGGTGTCGCGCAGCTTGGCGACTTCGAGCTGCGACAGCAAATCCATGCTGCCGACCGGCGAAACCGTGACGGTGTCAGTCAGCTTGTCGATCACGGCAGGATGGTGATCGGGGTGTCGTTCGGCACCGATAGCCAGATGTCGATCATCGCCGAGTTGCTCACCGCGATGCAGCCGTCGGTCCAGTCGCCGCGCAGGTACTCATCGCTGCGATGGCGCGGCTCGTTCGGCAGCCCGTGGATCATGATGTTGTTGCCCGGGTTGACGCCACGCGACCGCGCCTGGCGGATGTCCTCGGCATTCGGATAGGAAATGCGGATCGCCAGATAGAAGTTGCTGTTCGCGTTGCGCATGTCGAGCAGGTAAGTGCCCTCCGGAGTGCGCTGGTCGCCCTCTTTCTGCTTGTGCCCCTCGGGTCTGCCGCCGAGCGCAATCGGGTAGCTGCGCAGCACCTCGCCCTGGCGCATCAGGTCGAGGCGGCGATCCGCTTTGCGCACCACCACGTGGTCGGCCAGCGGAAACTCCTCGCGCGCCGCCGGCGCGGTAGCGATATCGGCCGTGCCGATCCCGGGCACGGCGCACAGCCAGGCTGCGGCCAGCGCCGCCAGCGCGTGGCCCGTGCCGTTCATGTCACCGAACTCCGTTGTGCCATCACGCGCGCCATTCTAGCGGCGCGCGGCGTGCTGTGGAATGCGCTGCGTCTCAGAATGGCTCACAGGCCGAGCTGCTCCTCGCCCTGGCGAAACACCACGTCCACCGGGATGCCGAGCCTCGCCAGGCGCTCGAGATCAGCCTGCAGGCCGGGTCCGACCACCCCGAGGCTCTCGGTGAGCTCGACCGCGCCCGGGTAGTCGCCGCTGCCCTGCAGCGTCAGGATCTGCGCCGCGAGCGCCTCGATCGCGGCGCGCATGCCATCCGCGTCGGCCCGATAGCGACCGCTCTCGGGGTCGCGATGGAAGGCGCCCCAGTCGCGGAAAAAGTTGAAGCGCACCATGTTGGCGCGGCCGTGCGCGCTGCTCGCGCCGAAGCGCACCGAGCGGAAGATGCCGGCGAGAAAGGTCACGTAGTAATCCATCAGCGGCACTTCCGGCAGCTCGCCGCGATCGTGCAGCCAGCCGATCATCCACAGGCCGAGCACGTCGGCCTTGTTTTCCTCCATGCTGGCCGCGTACTCGCGCAGCGCCTCGCGCACCGTGCCGCGGCCATTGATGGTCTGGCGGACTCCCAGCCCGTGCGCCACCTCGTGGAACATGGTGTTGCCGAAGAAGGCGTCGAAGCGCACGTGGCGAAGCTGCTCGGCGACGATCAGCTCCTCGGCGATCGGCACCATGATGGCGTCGAACTTGGCGCGCATCGCGTTCTTCAGCTGCAGCCGGCGGCTGCCCTTCTTAAGCTGCACGCGTTCATCGTTCGGCAGGTTGATCGCGATGGTCTTGCGGCCGGCATTGCTGTGGCCGGCGTAATACAGCACGTCGTAGGCATTCAGCTCCGAATCCATGCCCGGGGTTTCGGCCTTGAAGGCCTCGGAGACCGGCAAGGCCTGCTGCAGTTGCGGCAGAAACACCGAGAAGCGTGCCAGCCGTGCGCTCCATTCCCAGTCCTTGAGCAGCACGTAGGCCTCGAACGCCGCCTTGTAGCCGAACAGCCGGTCCTCGTAGGTCCCGATCGGCCCGATGACGATGTCCAGGTCATTGTCCCGCATGTCCATCCAGGCGAGGTCGGAGGCGTGGTAGTCGTCGGTGATCAGCGCGCGGGCGCGCAGCGTCAGGTAGCGGCGGAAGGCCTCGTTGGCGGTCAACTCGGCGGCGCGCGCCAGCATCCGCGCAGCGACGCCCAGCGGGTCGTGCCAGGCCTGGTGGTAAGGCACGGTGTACAGGCGGCCGAGAGGGTCGCGGCGCACCAGCGTGTAGAGCTCGGTCTTGGCGGGCTCCGTCCAGGCCTCGAACTCCTCGCGACTCATGTCCTCGGGATAGAAACGCGCGCCCGGCGGCCGCGGACCGATGCCCGCGACCAATGGCTTGTCGCCATCCAGCCGGTCCCACGGCCCGTAGTTGATTTCGACCAAGCGGCGCATGGCCGGGTCGTCCAGCGTCGCCAGCAACGCCTCGCGATCGCCCCAGGTCTGCTCCCAGAACAGCTCGTCCATCACCCGCGAGGCGCGAATCAGCAGCCGGACGATCTCGACCTGGTTGAGGCTCAGGCCGCTCAAGTCCACCGCGAGGTCGACCGGCGCATAAATCTGCAGGCGCTGCTCGATCGAATCGGACGGCGGCGGCGCGGCCACGGCTTCCGGCTGTGCTGCGGGTGGTGCAGGCGGCGGCGACGCGCAGCCGGCAATGGCCAGGCTGAGGCTCAGCGGCAACAGGCGGGCGATCCGGTTCACTCGGGGATTCCTCGCGGCGGGCAGGGGTTCAGCGCGGCGCTTCCGGCTCGGCTCCGGTGTCTGTTTCGGCTTCGGCGGGCACGACCAGCCGGCCGCCGGCGTCGAAGAACCAGTCGGGCTCGCCGAGCATGCCGGGCTCGAAGTCGAGGCGCTCCAGCGGCACCGCATGCATCAGCCGGTCGCCGTCGAGATACAACAGCAGGACGCCGCCGGCCTTGAGCTCGAGCCTGCACGACACCCAATGGCCGGCCAGCGTCAGGCTGCGCGGCGTCGCTGCTTTCCAGCCTTCGGTCACCTCGAAGACGTAGTCGGCGCGCGGCCGATTGGTCGGCTCGCCGAGCTCGAGGTCGAGGCGGTGCCTGAATCGTGCCTTGACGATCGAGCGCGCGTCGCGCTGCAGCTGCCCGGCGGCGGTCGCGTCCCAGGCATAGCCCTCCAGCACCGGCGGCTGCGGCGGCGAGGGGTTGCAGGCGAAAGCAGCCGGCATGGCGGGCAGCAGCACGCAAAGCAGCGTCAACAGTCGGCTCAACGGGATCCCTCGGACCAGGACGCGCTGCGGCCGTTGAAGTTCAGCACCCGGCGCGAGGTCAGCACGTAACCCGCCCAGTCCTCGGCGGCGACCGTCTCCAGGGCCTCGGCCGGCCGCCGGCTGACCGACTGCCACGAGGCTGTGTACACGCTGTAGCCGACGAAACGCTGGTTGGTCACCACCACCAGCATGGCGTTGGAGGCGGCCGTCGACTCGATGACTTCACGGCCGCGCAGCCGCAGCTCGTCGGTGCGGCTGAAGCGGATGTTGGCAACGATCACGCGGTCGTCCTCGAGGTGCCAGTACAACAGCCGCGCCGGCGGCGTGTCGCTGGACCAGGCCGCGACTGGCAGCCAGGCCAGCAGGCCGGCAAGAAGGAACGCGCGCGGGGACGTCATGGTGGCGGCTCAGCCCCCCCGGGCCTTCAGATTGAGAAACTCGCGCCGCGTCTTCGGACCGTAGGTGAGGAAACCGGGGTCAGGGTCATTGCGGTAATTCTCGCGGGCCCGCGCCACGAAATCGCGGCCGAGGTGCTCGCCGAGCACGTCCCGCGGCACCGGGTAGATCCTCAGCGCGTTCAGCCCGAACACCTTGCGGCGGATCTGGGGCGTGATCTCCGGGTAGCCGTGCCGCTCGCGCAGCTCGGGAGCGATCTGGAAGGCGCGGAAGGCCTGGATCTGGTCCTGCGGGCTGCCATACCAGATGGAATCGGTGCCCCACAGCACGTTGTCCGGTCCGAGATACTTCAACAGCTTGCCAAGCGCGTGCGCGGCGGCGTCCGGATCACGCATCAGGAAGCGCCAGGTGGAGCCCAGCTCGGCGTACACGTTGCTGCCGTGGCCGAGGCCGGCATCCAGCACCGAGCGGACCAGCGAATCGATGCCGTCGTCGCGGTCCGGGTCGTACGGGCCTTCGGCCTGGTCGGTGACGAAGCCGGAGTGGTAGATGAGGAAGTTGACGTCCCCGAAGCGCTTCGCGACCCGGCCGATGTCGGCACAGGTGCTGTGCTCGTAGGAGCGGCGGCCGAACGGCAGGCCCTTGTGGATGGCGATGGTCGGCACCTCGAGCTTGCGCGCCTGCTCGATCATCGCCAGGCCGGGGGCGTCGTCCATCCAGAAGCCGGTGCCTTCCGGGCCCCACTGCGTGTACGTCTTCCAGGCGGCGACCCGGTGCTCCCTGGCAAGGCGCTCCATGTCCTCGAGATCGCCCGGCTGGTTGGGATTGACCCGGCCGTGCAGGTAGAGGCGGTGGCTGCCTTCGAGGCGTTCGACGATCGCCGCGGTCGCGGCGGCCTCCTCGATGGTGAGCGGCTCGCCGTCGCGCCGCGACGGCACGAAAGACAGCACCACCAGCGAGGTGTCGGAATCGAGGAACACGTCGCGGATGAAGGCGTCGGGGCCGAGGCACTGCAGGTGATCGAGCGGCCCGGGCAGGGCCGCCGCGGCGCAGCGCTCGCCGGCGAAACCGCCGAGCGGCC
>CAZOSZ010000152.1:0-6104 GCA_964582505.1 uncultured Ectothiorhodospiraceae bacterium
TTGCGCGCATGCTGGCCGCCTCGCGCGCCGCGGCCGTCGAGCTGCATGCGCGACTGGCCGCGGACGAGCGCTTCCTGCCGGGCTTCGCTCCCGAGCTCGACATCGTCGTCTGGCTGCCACGTGCGGCGAGCGCCAGCGAGGCGTCGCGTGCCGCACGCCGGATTTTCGCCGCGGCGGCCGAACGCCAGTTGCATCTGGCGCTCGCCGAGCTGCCGGCGGCGTTCTTCGAGCTCGAGACCGCCGGCATCGAGCGTGACCGCGACACCGTCACCTGCCTGCGCTCGGTGCTGATGAAGGCGGAGCACCTCGAGTGGATCGGGCGGATCTGGCGGCTGCTCGGCGAGGCGACGGAAGCGGCACGGTCGTGACTCGCGTGGCGATCATCGGCGGCGGCTTCGGCGGGATCGGAATGGGCTATTACCTGCGTCGCGCCGGCATCGAGACGTTCACGATCCACGAGAAGGCCGGGGACCTGGGCGGCGTGTGGCGCGAGAACAGCTATCCGGGCGCGGCCTGCGACATTGCCTCGCACCTCTACTCGTTTTCCTTCGAGCCGCATTACCCCTGGTCGCGCCGCTACGGGCCGCAGGCCGAGATCCTCGAGTACCTCAAGCACACTGCGCGCCGGCACGGCCTGGACGACAGGATCCGGTTCGGCTGCGAGCTGGCCGCGGCCCACTGGGACGCGCCATCCGCGTGCTGGCAGCTGGAGTTCACCGACGGCCGGCATGCCGAGGCCGAGATCCTGGTTTCGGCGGTCGGCCAGCTGCACCGGCCGAAACTGCCGGAGATCCCTGGCCGCGAGGCGTTCCAGGGCGCGGCTTTTCATTCGGCCCGCTGGGACCACGACTACGATTTTCGCGGCCGTCGCGTGGCGGTGATCGGCACCGGCGCGAGCGCCGTGCAGTTCGTGCCGGAAATTGCCCGGCAGGTCGAGCGCCTGCATGTGTTCCAGCGCTCGCCCGGCTGGGTGATCCCGAAGTTCGACCGGGCCTACCGTGACTGGGAGCGCCGGCTGCTGGCGGGCATCCCGATCCTCCACGACCTGGACCGCTGGCGGATCTTCTGGTTCTACGAGCTGATCAACATCGGCGTGCTCGGCAACCGGGTGATGGGCCGGCTGCTCGAGGGGCTGTGCGGCTGGCACCTGCGCCGCCAGGTGCGCGACCCGGCGCTGCGCGCCCAGCTCACGCCCGATTTCCCGATCGGCTGCAAACGCACCCTGCTGTCGAACGACTGGCTGCCGGCGCTGGCGCGCTCCAACGTCGAGCTGGTCAGCGAGCCGATCGAGCGGCTCACGCCCGACGGCGTGCAGACCAGCGACGGCCGCTTGTGGCCGGTCGATGCCATCGTCTACGGCACCGGATTCGCCGCCACCGAGTTTCTCGCGCCGGTCCGCGTGCGCGGCGCCGACGGCGTCGAACTCGGCGCCACTTGGCGCGACGGCGCCGAAGCTTACCTGGGCATGGCGGTGGCCGGCTTTCCCAGTTTTTTCATGCTCTATGGCCCGAACACCAACCTCGGAGCCGGCTCGATCATCTATATCCTCGAGCGGCAGCAACGCTACGTCAGCCGCTGCATCGCGCACATGGCGGCGCAAGGCGTGCGCAGCATGACGGTACGCGCCGAGGCGCAGCGCCGCTACAGCCAGGCCCTGCAGGCGGACAGCCGCAAGACGGCGTTCGAAGCGGGCTGCCGCAGCTGGTATCTGACCGCGGAGGGTCGCAACACCAACAACTGGACCGGCTACTCGTTCCAGTACGGTCTCGCCACGCGGCGACCGAAGTTCGACGACTTCGAGCTTGTGGGAGCGGCTTCAGCCGCGACCGATGTAGGAGCGGCTTCAGCCGCGAAACCGACAGCGGCTTCAGCCGCGAAACCGGTCGCGGCTGAAGCCGCTCCTACGACCCAGGCGGCGGCGCCCCGGGAACCGCATTGAAACCAGGGCCATCGACCATGCAAGCAAGCCACTCCCCGATCGACCTGCGCTCCGACACGGTCACCCGCCCCACCGCGGCGATGCGCGCGGCGATCGCGGACGCGCCGGTCGGCGACGACCAGTACGGCGAGGACCCGACGGTCAACCGGCTGCAAGGACGCGTCGCCGAGCTGCTCGGCAAGCAGTCCGCGCTTTGGCTGCCGAGCGGCACCATGGCCAACCAGGTCGGCCTGCGGGTGCTGGCGCGGCCCGGCGACGACGTGATCGTCAGCCGCGAAAGCCACGTGGCCTGGCACGAGAGCGGTGCCGCGGCCGCCAATGCCGGCGTGCAGTTCACCGATATCGGCAACGGCGGCGTGTTCGGACTCGACGAATTTCTTGCGGCCTGCAAACCGCGCGGCCACATCATTTATCCGCCGACCACGCTGGTGCAGATCGAGAACACCCACAACCGCGCCGGCGGCGTGATCTTCCCGCAGCAGGAGGCGGAGCGGATCTGCGCCGCAGCGCGGGAACGCGAGATCGCGAGCTACCTGGATGGCGCGCGCCTGTGGAACGCCGCCGTGGCCCTCGGGCGGCCGCTGGCGGAGCTGGCCGCGCCCTTCGACCTGGTGTCGGTGGCACTGTCCAAGGGGCTGGGCGCGCCGGGCGGTTCGCTTTTGGCCGGCGACCGCGCGCTGATCGACAAAGCGGTGCGTTACCGTCGCATGTTCGGCGGCGCGATGCGCCAGGCCGGGATCTTCGCCGCCGCCGGGTTGCATGCCCTGGAGCATCACTACGACAGGCTCGCCGAGGACCATGCGAATGCGCGGCACATCGCCGGGCGGCTTGCGCAGTGTCCGCGCGTCGAACTCGACCTGGCCACGGCGCAGACCAACATCCTGGTGTTCGGGCTCGGCCCCGGTGCGCCGGACGCGGCTACAGTGGTCGAGCGGGCGCGGCAGCGCGGCGTGCTGCTGTTCGCCTTCGGCCCGCGCACGCTGCGCCTGGTCACGCATCTCGACGTCACAGCCGAGCAATGCGCGGCAGCCGCCGAGGTGCTTGCAGCAATCATCGACGCTCCGCCCGGATCGGCCGGGGCGTAGGAGCGGCTGTAGCAGCGGCTGTAGGAGCGGCTTCAGCCGCGATCCCGCCAGGTCGCGGCTGAAGCCGCTCCTACGCAATGGCCCTGGCAGGGGCTGAAATTTTTTTGCAGGGACCCTGCAACTATTTCCCCGGCGCGCGCATCAAAGGGTCACTTTCGGACGACGGGTGACCGCTTGACTGAGCCGCACCGTGCGCCGCCGCAGGCGGAGGCAGGGGGCGCTGGTCGCGTACGGGGAGACGGGCCATGCGCCTGACGGAGTTCAGTCTGAAGAACCCGGCTGCGATTGCTGCAGCCGCAGCAATCGTGGTGTTGTTCGGCACCCTGGCCCTGCTCCGGCTGCCGGTGCAGCTGCTGCCCGACACTGCCCAGCCGCGGCTGTTCGTCGGCGTGGGCTGGCGCGAGGCGGCGCCGGCCGAGGTGGAGGAGACCCTGGTCGAGCCGGTGGAGAACGTGCTGCGCGGCCTGCCCGGGCTGGCCGAAATGCGCAGCAACAGCGGCCGGGGCGGCGGCGGCGTCGAGCTGGTGTTCGAGCTCGGCACCGACATGACCCGCGCCATGCTCGACGTGGTCAACCGCCTGAACGGCCTGCCGCCTTTGCCGGTGGACGCCAACCAGCCGCGGGTCAACGCGGGGCAGAACTGGCAGGGCGAGACGGCCGCCTCGATGCTGATCCAGCGCCTGCCCGGCAACACCGACGTCGGCGACATGATCATGTACCAGCGGATCATGGAGGAGGTGCTGCAGCCGCGGCTCGCGCAGGTGCCCGGCGTCGCCTCGGTCGAGCTGTCGGGCCGCCCCCGCGAGCTCCAGGTCCGTTTCGACCCGCATCGCCTGGCGGCCTACGGACTGACGCCGGCGCGCCTCGCGCAGACCGTGTCCGGTGCGCGCGACGCCTCGGCCGGCTTCGTCAACATCGGCCGGCGGCAGTTCACGGTCCGCTTCAGCGGCCAGGAACCGATCGACGAGCTGGGGGCTTTGATCGTCGCCTGGAGCGGCGACCGCCCGCTGTATCTGCGCGACGTCGCCGACATCGAGGTCGGCTACGACGAGCGCAACTGGTTCAGCATGCGCAGCGGCAATCCCGGCTACTACGTGCGCGTGGCTCGCGCCAACGACGCCAACACCGTGACCGTGCTGGAAGGCGTCAAGCAGGCCATCGAGGAACTCAATGCCGGACCGCTGAAGGAGCACGGGCTGTTCGCCGAGCTGTCCTGGGACGCCAGCGTCTACATCCAGCGCGCCATCCGTTTCGTCCAGGAGAGCCTGGCAATCGGCATCGGGCTGGTGGTGCTCGGCCTGTGGTATTTCCTGCGCGGGCCGCGCGCCCTGCTGGTGATCGGCCTGTCGATCCCGATGTCGCTGTTCTTCGCGGTGATCACCCTGCAGCTGCTGGGCCACACGCTGAACGTGATCTCGCTCGCCGGCCTGGCGTTCTCGACCGGCATCGTCATCGACGCGGCGCTGATCGTGCAGGGCAACGTCATCCGCTACTTCCAGCAGGGCAAGAGCGGTGCGAAGGCCACCCTCGAGGGCGCCCAGGAAGTGATCCCGGCGCTGGTCGCCTCGATGCTGACCTCGGTCGCCATCTTCCTGCCGGTGCTGTTCATGAAGGGCCTGGAGGGCCAGCTGTTCGCCGACCTGGCGATCACCATGTCGGTGTCGCACGCTGCTTCGCTGCTGGTGGCGATGACGCTGATTCCGGCGGCCAACCGCTGGGCGCTGGCGCGCCACATGCCGGAGGACCAGCACCAGCGCTGGTGGGCGGGCATGGCCGCCGCCGGCATGAAACTGACCGACGCGCCGGCGCTGCGCGCGGGGTGGATCGCAAGCCTGGTGGCCGGCAGCCTGGCGTTCTGCTGGGCGATGGTGCCGAAGGTCGACTACCTGCCGCGAGTGCAGACGGACCTGATCTGGACCAATTTCTCCATGCCCGCCGGCGGCAACCTGCCGACCGTCGAGCACGAGATCGCCCAGACGGTGATCGCGCGGGCCCGGCCCTACCTGGAGGGCGAGAAACAGCCGGGCATCCGCGGCTACAACCTGTCGAGCTGGAACGGCCAGTTCGGGGTGATGGTGACCTACCCCGAGAACCCGCGCGAAGTGCCGCAACTGATGGGGGTGCTGCGCGACGAGATCTGGGCGGATCTGCCGGACGTGCGGCCGTTCGTCAGCCGGGGCTCGCTGCTCAACGTCGACGGCAACAACGCGCGCGAGATCCGCATCGATCTGCAGGGCGCCGACATGGCCGGCCTGATGAACGCCGCGCGGGTCGCGGTCGAGACCATCCCCCAGGTCATCGCGGAAACCTTTCCCCGGCCCTGGCCGGCACTGGAGATCAACCAGCCGGAGATCCGCCTGCAGCCCGACGAATACCGCATCGCGCGCGCCGGCCTGACCCGCAGTGAACTGGCCGGCATCGTGCGCGCCTACACCGGCGGGTTGTTCGCCGGCGAGTACTTCGACGGCAACGAGCGGCTCAACGTGATCTTGAAGGGCAACGGCTGGCGCACCCCGGAGGCGCTCGGCGAGCTGCCGGTGGTGACCCCGGGCAGCGGCATCCAGACACTCGGCGAGCTGGCCAGCATCAGCCAGACGGTCGGCCCCACACAGCTGGCGCGCATCAACGGCCGGCGCACCGTGAGCGTCGCCTTCGAGCCGCCGGAGAACATGACGCTCGACGAGGCGCTGGAGATCCTGCGCGAGCGCGTCGAGCCGCAACTGCGCGCCGCGCTGCCGAAAGATGCCAGCCTCAGCTATGCGGGCTCGGCCAACGAGCTGGCCGAGGCGCTGCGGAGCATGGGCGGCAACTTCCTGCTGGCGCTGCTGATCCTGTTCGCGCTGATGGCCGCCCTGTTCCGCTCGCTGTGGGACAGCTTCATCGTCATGCTGGTGATCCCGGTGGCGATGGCCGGCGGCGTGGCCACGCTGCGGCTGATGGCGCTCGCCCGCGGCTTCCAGTCGCTCGATCTGTTGACCATGATCGGCTTCATCGTGCTGCTCGGCCTGGTGGTGAACGCCGCTATCCTGCTGGTCGACCAGACTCGCGCCCGCGAGCGCGCTGGCGCACCGCGCCGGCTG
>CAZOSZ010000153.1:0-6043 GCA_964582505.1 uncultured Ectothiorhodospiraceae bacterium
TGGCGCCCGACTGGATCGCCGAGCGCTCGTCGGCAAGGCTCGTCTCCTCGCCCGGTTGCGGGTCGAGCGCCTCGATTTCCGCCACCGCATGAGCGAGATAGTCGCGCTCGCGCCCGGCCGAGTCTGCTGCACCGGCGGCCTCGCAGCCGCGCGCCAGGAGCCGCGGCGCGGAGCAGCGCGAATCCAGCGGCAGCGGACGCGATAATCGCCGCTTCAGGTAGGAGCTTCAGGTAGGAGCGGCTTCAGCCGCGACTGGTATCGCGGCTGAAGCCGCTCCTGCGCCCGCGGGTACCTGCCAGCCCAGTCGGCGGTGCGCGGCCAGGTAGAGCGGCGTCCAGGCGTGCGGCGTGCGGTGCACGAAGCGGTAACGGGCGACGTGATAGCTGGGATCGAAGCCGTAGAAGTTGAGTCGCATCCGCTCCAGTTCCGCGGTGCGATAGTCAGCCAGCGGTCGCGCGGCCTCATCGGCGGCGTGCTGCCGGGCTTTCTCCTCCAGCCGCGCGGCGAAATCAGGGTCTGCAGCCAGCCCCTGCGCCATCGCCTCGACTGCCCTGCTGAAGGCCTCGGGATGGCCCGGACCGAGTTGGTCCACCAGCCCCATCTCCGCGGCTTCCTCGGCCGACAATGGCAGCCGGTGGCTCATCACCGCGGCGATCCCCGCCTCCCCGACCCGGCGCGGCAGCAGGTAGGTCCAGTACTCCGAGCCGTACAGGTTGCCCATGTTCTTGTAGTGCGGATTGAGCACCACGCCGCGTCGTGCCAGCACCCGGTCGGCGGCCAGTGCGAGGAACACGCCGCCGGCGCCGGCATTGCCGCCGAGCGCGGAAACCGTCAGCTGACGCGGGGCGCCGATGATCGCCTCGGCGAGGTCGTCCATGGCGTTGATGTTCTGCCAGGACTCGTCCGCAGGACTGGCGGCGGCCTCGATCAGGTTCAGGTGCAGGCCGTTCGACCAGAAATCGCAACCCCCGGCCAGCACGATGACCCGCGTCGGCCGGGCCGCCGCATGCCGCCAGGCCTCAAGCAGCCGCCGGCATTGCGAGGTGCCCATCGCGCCGTTGTAGAAGTCGAAGTGCAGCAGGCCGACCGGGCCGCGTTCCTCGTAGCGGATTTCCTGGCGCGTCGGCCAGTCGGCCCGCACATCGAAGGCCAGGCCCGACTCGGGCAGTGCCACGGCCGCCTCGCCCAGCAGCTGAACAGCCGGCAGCTTGAATCCGCCTCGGCCGGCCAGCCGCAGGTGCCCGATCCACACCGCGCCGTCCACGGTCGCCCGGCAGATGGCGCCGTCGCGCCGCGCCAGCAGCGCGCCCGGCGTGCCCCTCAGCCGCCCTTCCGGATGGCCGTCGTAGAGCCGCACGCGCTGCCCGGCGAGTTCGTCGAGCACCCCGGGGTTGCCGTCGGCCGAGCGGATCTTTCGCAGCACCGTGGCAGTCGGGTCGCGCTGCCAGTCGATGCGCCGGTCGGCCGACTTCACGGCATCACGCCAGCAACCTTCCACTTGAGCTGGATCAGGATGCTCCGGCAAGAAACGGCCGCCGTCGACGCGTTCCACCGCCTCGAGTAACGCCGCGACCGCCGCCTCGGTGACCTCGAAGCGATACAGGCTGCTCTTGGGCGCCGCGCGCATCGGGAACTCGCGCCAGGCCCACACCGGTCCGGCGTCCATCTCCGCCTCCGCCTGCAGCACCGTCACGCCCCAGCGGCTCTCCCCCTCGAGAATCGCCCAGTCGAGCGCCGATGGGCCGCGGTCGCCGCGAATGCCCGGGTGCACCACCAGGCAAGGATAACGGCGCCAGACCGGCTCGGGAATGGCGCGTTTCAGGAACGGTGCAACCAGCAGGTCGGGGCGAAACAGCTCGACAGCCGACTCGGTGACGGCGTCGCCGATGTCGAGTTCCACCGACAGCTCGTGGCCGCGCGCGGCGAGCTCGGTGTACAGCCGCTGCGCCAGGCTGTTGAAGCTGTGGGTCAGGAACAGGATGCGCACGAAGGGCCGCTCAGGCGCTCGCGGCGAGGCCGTTGCGATACTGGTACCAGGCCGCGCAGGCGCCTTCGGAGGACACCATGCAGGATCCGATCGGATTGCGCGGCGTGCAGACCGTGCCGAAGATCGGGCAGTCGACCGGCTTCTTCAGGCCGCGGATGATCGCCGCGCACTGGCAGGCCTTGTTCTCGCGCGCGGGCTTCTCCACCAGCCCGAAGCGCCGCTCGGCATCGAAGCGCGCGTAACGCTGCTTGATGCGCAGGCCGCTGTACTGCACCGTGCCGAGCCCGCGCCACTCGAACTCCGGGCGCAGCTCGAACACCTCGGCGACCATCGCCTGGGCCTTGAGGTTGCCCTCGCGGGTCACGCCGCGGGTGAACTGGTTCTCGACCTCCGCCCGCCCCTCGTTGAGCTGGCGGATCAACATGCGGATCGCCGCCAGCACGTCGAGTGGCTCGAAGCCGGCGATCACCACCGGCCGCTGGTACTCCTCGGCGAAGAATTCGTAGGGTCGCGCGCCGATGATGGTGCTGACGTGCGAGGGCCCGAGGAAGCCGTCCACCCGCACCTGGCCAAGCTCGCGCACCTCGGGGGAGTCGAGGATGCTCTGGATCGCCGAGGGCGTCAGCACGTGGTTGCAGTAGACGCTCAGGTTGTTCAGCCCGAGGCGTTCGGCCTCGCGGATCAGCAACGCGGTCGGCGGCGTGGTGGTCTCGAAGCCGATGCCGAAGAACACCACCTCGCGGTCCGGGTGTCGCTTTGCCAGCTCGAGCGTCTCCAGGGAGGACTGCACGATGCGCACGTCGCGGCCGGCGGCCCGTGCCTTCAGCAGGCTGCGCTTGCGCGAGCCCGGCACGCGCAGCATGTCGCCGTAGCTGGCGAGGATCACGCGCTCGTCGAAGGCCAGCTCGATGGCGAGGTCCAGCCGCGGCATGGCCAGCACGCAGACCGGGCAGCCAGGTCCATGGATCAGCTGCACGTTGGCCGGCAACAGGTCGGGCAGGCCGTGACGGAATACCGCATGGGTGTGACCGCCGCAGAATTCCATCAGGTGGTAGTCGCGCCCCGGATCGGCCTCCGCCGCGATCAGGCGCGACAGGCCGCGGGCGGCCGCGCCATCACGAAACCCGCGTATATAGCGCATCGCTCTGAAGCCCGATGCTGTCGGCGATCTCCCTGAACAACGCCAGCGACTCCTCGGCCTGCGCCACGTCCAGTCGCGCAATGGCATGCCCGACGTGCACGATCACGTAGTCGCCCGCCGAGACGTCCTCGACGAAGGCAAGCGAGACGCGGCTGGTGACGCCGCCAAGGTCCACCACGGCCCAATCGCCGTCGCAGACCTCGATGACACGGACGGGCACGGCGAGGCACATGGCAACAATATACGAATGATTCTTGTTGGCAGCCATAGGTAATAACAACAGCAGGCAATACGCTGAATCCCCAATCGGCCCCGGACGCGGAAGTCGTCAGAATGGGCGGATTCCGGGCCCGGCCGCCGAGACGGCCGGCAGCGATATGCCGAGGAACAAGTCATGAATACCCGACGCCGCTCGTGGGCCGAGCCGTTCAAGATCAAGATGGTGGAGCTTCTGAAGACCACCACGCCGGACGAGCGCCGCCGCGCGATCGTCGAGGCGGGTTGGAATACCTTCCTGCTGCGCTCCGAGGATGTCTACATCGACCTGCTCACCGACTCCGGCGTATCTGCCATGAGCGACCGGCAGTGGGCCGGGATGATGCTCGGCGACGAGGCCTACGCCGGCAGCCGCAACTTCTATCACCTGCGCGACACCGTCGAGGAGGTCTACAGCTACCGCTACACAGTGCCGACCCACCAGGGCCGCGGTGCCGAACACCTGATCAGCCGCCTGCTGATCAATCCTGGCGACTTCGTGCCGGGCAACATGTATTTCACCACCACGCGGCTGCACCAGGAGCTGGCCGGCGGCAGCTTCGTGGACGTAATCGTCGACCAAGCCCACGATCCCGCCGATGCCTCGCCGTTCAAGGGCAACGTCGACCTCGCCAAGCTCGACGCGCTGGTGGCGCGAGTCGGCGCCGGGCGCATCCCCTACCTGAGCCTGGCCACGGCGGTGAACATGGCCGGCGGACAGCCGGTCTCCCTGGCCAACCTCAAGGCGCTGCGCGCCTGGTGCGACCGGCACGACATCCCGATCGTGCACGACATGACCCGGGTCGCCGAGAACGCCTACTTCATCCAGCAGCGTGAACCCGGCTGCCAGGATCGCCACGTGCGCGACATCGTCCGTGAGATCTGCTCGCTGACCGACATTGCCACCATGTCCGCGAAGAAGGACGCGCTGGTGAACATCGGCGGTTTCCTCGCCATGAACGACCCCGATCTTTACCGCCGGGCCTGCGACCTGGTGGTGGTCTACGAGGGCCTGCACACCTACGGAGGGCTCGCGGGCCGCGACATGGAGGCGATGGCGATCGGCATTCGCGAGAGCGTTGACGACCACCATATCCGCGCACGCGTCGGCCAGGTCGAGTACCTCGGCAAGCTGATCGAGGCGGCCGGCGTGCCGATCGTCAAGCCAGTCGGCGGCCATGCGGTGTTCCTCGACGCGCGCCGCATCCTGCCGCACCTGCCGCAGGATCAGTTCCCGGCACAGGCGCTGGCGGCCGAGATCTACCTCGACTCCGGGGTGCGATCGATGGAGCGCGGTGCAGTGTCTGCCGGCCGCAACCGCGACACCGGCGAACACCACATGCCCAGGCTCGAACTGGTGAGGCTGACCATCCCGCGCCGCGTCTATACCCAGGCGCACATGGACGTGGTCGCGGAAAGCGTCATCGAAGTGGCCGGCCAGGCCGAGCGGATTCGCGGCCTGCGCTTCACCTACGAGCCCGAGCTGCTGCGCTTCTTTCTCGCCCGCTTCGAGCCGCTGCCGGGGGCCTGAAAGCGCAGCAGCATGTCGCCGAGCGCGTCAGTCTCGATCAGGAAACCGTCGTGCCCGGCCGGGGTGTGCAGCACCTCGTAGCGGGCGGCCGGCAGCAGCTCGGCGAGCTCGCGCTGCTCGTGCGGCGGATAGAGCACGTCGGAGTCCACCGACACCACCAGTGCCGGCATGGCCAGCCGGGCCAGCACCTCGCGGCACTCGCCGCGGCCGCGCGCCAGGTCGTGGCTGTCCATCGCCTGGGTGAGCCGCACGTAGGTGTTGGCGTCGAAGCGCCGGTAGAGCTTCTCACCCTGGTACTGCAGATAGGACGCCGCCGCGAAGCGCCCGTCCCACTCCTGGGTGCGGCGGCCGAAGCGACTCTCGAAATTGTCCCAGCTGCGATAGCTGAACATCGCGATCATCCGCGCCACCGCGAGTCCCCGGCGCGGCGGCCGATCCGGAGGGTAGCGGCCGTCCTGCCAGTCGGGATCGGTGTAGATCGCCTGGCGCTGGCTCTCGCTGATGCCGATGCACCAGGCGGAGTGGCGGACTGACACGCCCACCGGCGCGATCGCGCCGACCCGCCCAGGGAAACACGCTGCCCACTCCAGCGCCTGCATGCCGCCAAGCGACGGACCGAGCACCAGCCGCAGCCGGCCGACGCCGAGCGCGTCGAGCAGCCGTGCCTGGATGCGCACCATGTCGCGGATGGTCACCACCGGAAAGCGGCTGCCCCACGGCTCGCCATCCTCGGGGTGCGCCTGGATCGGACCGCTGCTGCCATAGCAGCCGGCCAGCACGTTGCTGCAGACGATGAAATCGCGCGCCGGGTCGAGCGCCTTGCCGGGTCCGAACAGCCCGCCCCACCAGACATCGGCATCGGCAGAGCCGGTCAGCGCATGGCAGACCAGCACGGCGTTGTCACCGTCGGAGGCGAGTTTCCCCCAGGTCCGGTAAGCGAGCTGCACGCCCAGCAGCTCATCGCCGCTCTCCAGCGCAAAGGGTTCCTCGAGCCGCCACAATCGCGTCTCCTTCGAGACCGGGGCCGAGCTCAGCAGCGCGCCGCCACTCATTCGCGCGCGCCCGCCGACCGTGCGAAGGCCTGCGCAAGATCCTCCTTGATGTCCTCGATGTGCTCGATGCCCACCGA
>CAZOSZ010000154.1:0-6013 GCA_964582505.1 uncultured Ectothiorhodospiraceae bacterium
GACCTGCGGCTGGCGACCGCCGCGCTGCTGCTGGAGATGGCGCGCGCCGACCGCGAGGAATCAGCCGAGGAGCGGCGTACGGCCGGACGGGTGCTGGCGCGCTATTTCTCGATCGAGCGCGCGGCGGCGGAAACGCTGCTGAAGCGGGCCGACGAGTGCCTGGCCCACTCGGTGTCGCTTTACGAGTTCACCCGCGTGCTCAACGACACGCTGACGCCGGAGCAGCGGCGACAGGTGGTGCAGGGCGTGGCGGAGGTTGCGGCCGCGGACGGGCATTTCGACAAGCACGAACAGCACCTGCTCTCCAAGCTGGCGGAGCTGCTGCACCTGCGGCGGGCGGAATACGCAACCATCCGGGCGTCCGTGCTCGAGGCTCGCGCGGACGCCGCCGACTGACGGGGCCCGGCGCGTGGCGCCGGGCCCACGCCCTCAGACCATATCCTTCAGACCCTTGAGCGCGGAGACCTTGACGGCCTTGCGGGCGGGCTTGGCGGCGATCCTGATTTCTTCGCCGGTGAACGGGTTCTTGCCGAGACGCGCCTTGGTGGCGGGTTTGCGCACCACGCGGATCTTCAGCAGCCCCGGCATGGAGAATTCATTGGCGTTTTTCAGCGACTTCTTGATCTGCGCGGTCAGCTGGTCGAACACCGCGCCGACGTCTTTTTTCGCAAGCGACGTCTTATCGGCGATCTGGGAAATGATCTCGGCCTTGGTCGGCGGCTTCGACTTGCCGAACAATGCGCTCACTTTCTTCTTACTGGCCATCTGGTACTCCTGCCTGTGTGGTCGTGTGGTCGAGAATTGCCTCAGTCCGTGTAGAACTGCTGGCGGAACCTTATCTCATGGGCGGTTTCGGCGCCCTCGGGCCGGGCCCGCACGGTGAAAGTCAGCCATTCCTGGTTGGCCACCGTCACCTCGCCGATGTAGTAGATCGCATCACCCTCGATCAGCTCGCGGATCCGCACGTCCTTGAGCTGGCCGGTCAGGTTGACGGCACTCACCGTCACCGCGGCGGACACCGCCTCGCTGCCGCCCTCGGGCAACTTGCGCAGCACCACGATGTTGAGCATCGCGCGGCTGCCGCTGCGCGCGATGCCGAACGCACGCGCCACCTCGGGCGGAAGCATGGTGGTCAGCTGGGCGTTGAAGTGTACGACATGATCACCGAAATCGCGGAAGTTTTCGCGAGTGAGTTCCTGCGCCTGTTGTATGGGCCGGTCGGCGGGCGGCTTGCCCTGGCCGCAGCCCGCGATGCCGGCGGCAAGCAACGCCACCAGGCACGCTCCACAGGCGTTTTTGTCGAACATCGGGAAGGCTCCTCGTTCGCCGCGCGGCGTCGAACGCGCTAACTATAGCTCATGGCGCGCCATCGCGCGCTACCAGTGAAGCGATTTCGTCAGGTATTTTGCAGGGTGAGATGATCCTGACGATCTTGTCCCTGGCGGATGCGCCTGCGGCAAGTTCCACTTTCGAGGTAGCCACGCCGAAGGCCTCGGCGAGAAAACGCCTGAGCGCCCGGTTCGCCTTGCCGTCGACCGGCGGCGACTGGATCTTCAGCTTGATGCGATCGCCGACGGTACCGGCGAAAGCGCTGCGCGGGGCGCGCGGCTGGACCCTGAGGCGGCACACCAGAGTGGCCGGCGCTTCCCAGTGGCAGCATTCCATCAGGCGAGATAGCCGGGCAGCCGGATCAGGATCAAGAGCGCCTGCAAGCCTATGAGCACGAACAGCGGCGACAGATCGAGCCCGCCGATCGGCGGCAACACGCGGCGCACCGGGCGCAATAGCGGCTGGGTCAGACTGTAGAGCACGCTGGTCAGCGGGCTCCACTGCCCGGGGCTGACCCAACTGAGTACGACGTATACGAGGATGGCGAAGAAATACAGCCGGATGGCGCCGACGAGGATCCGCAGCAAAGCGTAATAGAGCAGCATGCCCGCAGCCACGCCGGTGCCGGTGGCCATGAAAAACAGCGCGGTGGTCACCACCAGCTGCAACAGCAGCAGTGCCACCAGCGGCGAAAAGTCGAGTCCTCGCCAGCCCGGCACCACCCGCCTGAGCGGCCGCACCACCGGATCGGTGATGCTCAGGATGAACTGCGACAGCGGGTTATGGAAATCGGCGCGGCTCCACTGCAGCAGGAACCTCAGGATGTACGCGATCAGGTAGAGATCGAGCAGTGTCTTGATGACGAAAAACAGCGCGGCATTCATCTCGCGTGGGTTCTCCTGGCGTAAATGCGGGCAGGCGACGGGTGCTCATTCGGCGCCGAAGCGCTCGGCCAGCTCGCGCGAGCGCTGTTGCCCGGTGGCCAGCGCGGTGGCCACCATTTCGCGGAAGCCGCCCGCCTCGAGCGCGGCCAGCACGGCCTCGGTGGTGCCCCCGGGCGAAGTCACGCGACGGCGCAGCTCGGCTATGTCCTGGTCGCTTTCCAGCGCCATCCGCGCGGCGCCGAGGGCGGTCTCGATGGCCAGCAGCAGTGCCTGCCCGCGGTCCAGGCCGAGCGCGGCGGCACCGTCGGCCATCGCCTCGGCCAGCAGGAAGAAGTACGCCGGGCCACTGCCCGAGAGCGCGGTGACGATGTCCATCGCCGCCTCGTCCTCCACCCAGCTCACGGAACCGACCGCCCTCAGAATGGCTTCCGCCTGTTCGCGTTGCGCATCCGGCACGCCCGGCCCCGCGTACAGCACGGTCGCGCCGCAGCCGAGCAGCGCCGGCGTGTTCGGCATCGCCCGGACCACCGCTGCATCGCCCCCCAGCCAGCGCAGCAGGTCGGTGCTGCGGATGCCGGCGGCGATCGAGATCACCAGCGGCTGGTGTTCGGCGACGGCTCGGGCCAGTTCCCGGGCCACGCCCGGAATGACCTGCGGCTTGACCGCCAGCACCACGATGTCCGCGGCGGCGGCGGCTTGTGCCCCGTCGCGCGTCACGGCGATGCCGAAGTCCCGGGCCAGCGCCTCGCGGCGCGCCGGTTCGGGCTCGGCGACGGTCAGGCTGGCGGACGGCAGGCCATCCTTGATCAGCCCGCCCACCAGGCTGCGAGCCATGTTGCCGCCGCCGATGAACGCGATCGGGGTGCGTTTCATGCGCGAAGGATAATCGAAAGCGCCGCGACCGGTCAGGCTACCTGCGTGGGAGCGGCTTCAGCCGCGATCCAAACAGGGCCGTGCCGATCCGAACCATCGTGGCGCCCTCGGCGATCGCCGCCTCGAGGTCGTCCGACATGCCCATCGACAGCGTGTCCATGTCCAGCCCCTCGCCGCGCAGCCGCTGGTAAAGCTCGCGAAGCTGCCGGCACCAGGCGCGCTGCCGCACCGGGTCGCTCTCCGGCGGCGGCACCGCCATCAGGCCGCGCAGCTTCAGGCCGGGCAGCGAGGCGACCTGTCGGGCGAGTTCGCCGGCTTCGGCCGGCGCCACCCCGGACTTGCCCGGTTCATCGCCGATCCTCACCTGCACGCAGACGTTCAGCGGCACCATCCCGGCGGGCCGCTGCGCCGACAGGCGCGTGGCGAGCCTGGCCCGGCCCACGCTTTGGACCCAGTCGAAGTGCGCGGCCACCTGCGCGGTCTTGTTGGACTGCAATACGCCGATGAAATGCCAGCGCGCCTGCAAAGCGTCCACCGCGTCCATTTTCTGCAGCGCCTCCTGGACGAAGTTCTCGCCGACGTCCTTAAGCCCGGCTTCCAGCGCCGCGCGCACTGCCGTGGCCGGCTGCAGCTTGCTGACGCCGACGATCCGCACGCTGCCCGCGGCACGCCCGGCGGCGCGTTCCGCCGCCGCAACGCGGCTGCGCACGGCGTCCAGCCTGGCGGCAATGCCGATGCTGTTGCTTTCTGAGAACCCGGTCATATTCCCCCTGACCGTGTTATGTATACTTCCTGCCAGTCTGGCACGGGGACTGAACACGCATCACCCGCGCAGCCGGCAAGGGAGCCCAGATGGCCGTCGACATCGAGCAACTGCTTCGTTTCTCCGTCAAGAACGGGGCCTCCGACCTGCACCTGTCGTCCGGTGTGCCGCCGATGATCCGCATCGACGGCGACGTCAAGCGCATCAACATGCCGTCGCTGACGCACAAGGAAGTGCACAGCATGGTCTACGACATCATGAACGACAAGCAGCGCAAGGACTACGAAGAATTCTTCGAGACCGACTTCTCGTTCGAGATTCCCGACCTTGCGCGCTTCCGCGTCAACGCCTTCAACCAGCACCGCGGCGCCGGCGCCGTGTTCCGCACCATTCCCTCGAAGATCATGACGCTGGACGACTTGAGCGCGCCAAAGATCTTCAAGGACATCTCGATGTACCCGCGCGGCATCGTGCTGGTCACCGGGCCGACCGGCTCGGGCAAGTCCACCACGCTGGCGGCGATGATCGACCACGTCAACAACCACCGGCCCGATCACATCCTCACCATCGAGGACCCGATCGAGTTCGTGCACGAAAGCAAGAAGTGCCTGATCAATCAGCGCGAGGTGCATCGCGACACGCTGGGTTTCGCCGAGGCGCTGCGCTCGGCGCTCAGGGAGGACCCGGACGTGATCCTGGTCGGCGAGATGCGCGACCTGGAGACCATCCGCCTGGCGCTGACCGCCGCCGAGACCGGCCACCTGGTGTTCGGCACGCTGCACACCAGTTCCGCCGCCAAGACCATCGACCGGGTGGTCGACGTGTTCCCGGCCGGCGAGAAGGAGATGGTACGCTCGATGCTGTCCGAGTCGCTGCGCGCGGTGATCAGCCAGACGCTGCTGAAGAGGATCGGCGGCGGCCGGATCGCCGCGCACGAGATCATGATCGGCACTGCCGCGATCCGCAACCTGATCCGCGAGGGCAAGATCGCGCAGATGTATTCGGCGATCCAGACCGGCCAGTCGCTAGGCATGCAGACGCTCGACCAGTGCCTGCAGGAACTGTTGCGCAAGGGCATGGTCAGCCGCGAGGAGGCCCGTTACAGGGCCCAGCACAAGGATGCATTCTAGCGCGGTCTGAGCACCCGCTGCGGGGTTAACCATATGGAACGCGATCAGGCAATCAGGTTCATCCACGAACTGCTGCACAAGATGGTCGAGGTCAAGGGCTCGGACCTGTTTCTGACCGCGGGCTTCCCGCCGGCCATCAAGGTGGACGGCCGCGTCAAGGCCGTCAACGACCAGCCGCTCACGCCGCAGCAGAGCGCAGCGCTGGTGCGCTCGATCATGAACGACCGCCAGACCAAGGAATACGACGCGACCAAGGAATGCAACTTCGCGATCGCACCGCCGCGCATCGGCCGCTTCCGCGTCAGCGCCTTCATCCAGCAGGGCCACAGCGGCGCGGTGATGCGCACCATCAACACCAAGATCCCCACTGTCGAGGAACTCGAGCTGCCGCCGATCCTCAAGGACGTGGCGATGACCAAGCGCGGCCTGGTGCTGATCGTCGGCGGCACCGGCAGCGGCAAGTCCACCACCCTGGCGGCGATGCTCGGTTACCGCAACGAGAACTCCAAGGGCCACATCGTCACCATCGAGGACCCGGTCGAGTACGTCCACACCCACCGCAACTGCGTGGTGACGCAGCGCGAGATCGGCATGGACACCGACTCCTGGGCGGTGGCGCTGAAGAACACCCTGCGCCAGGCGCCGGACGTGATCCTGATCGGCGAGATCCGCGATCGCGACACCATGGAGTACGGCATCCAGTTCGCCGAGACCGGCCACCTCTGCCTGGCGACACTGCACGCCAACAGCGCCAACCAGGCGCTGGATCGCGTCATCAACTTCTTCCCGGAGGAGAAGCGCGACCAGCTGCTGATGGACATGTCGCTGAACATCAAGGGCATCATCGCCCAGCGCCTGTTGCCGCGCGCCAGCGGCGCAGGGCGGATCGCGGCGATGGAGATCCTGCTGGCCTCGCCGCTGATCTCGGATTTGATCTTCAAGGGCGAGGTGCACCAGCTCAAGGAAGTGATGGCGCGCTCCAACCGGCTCGGCATGAAGACCTTCGACCAGGCGCTGTTCGACCTGTTCGAGGA
>CAZOSZ010000155.1:0-4476 GCA_964582505.1 uncultured Ectothiorhodospiraceae bacterium
GGCTCAGAACACCCACTGCACGCCGGCAAACAGGCGGTTGCGCGTGTAGCGGAACTCCTCGATCGCGGAGCTATTGTGCGTCCAGTCGTAGCGGATCATCCATTCCCAGTTCCGCGGCAGATCTCCGGCCAGCCCGGCAAAGAGCATGCTCCAGCGCTCGCTGTAGCCTCCGTCCCCGGTCCGGTCGAACCGGCTGTGCCGCCAGGTGGCGCCAAGCTGTGATTGCAGATTGCGACGCAACTCCGTGGTCCACTCGGTCTCAAGCTGGCTGCGCGTCGGCGATACGCTGTCAGCCCGGCGGTCATTCGTCTCAATCTGGAGTTCGAGTTGCACGGAGTGAGCCGCGACCTTGCGCACGGCGCGCACACCCGCCAGGTGCCGTGATCCGGTCAGCGCCTGGAACGGCGCCTTGCCGTCGATCTCCTCGTATCGGTAGCGAAGGCGCAGGCTCCATTCCTGCGGAAGCGGCCGGGCCGCGGTGAAGGTCAGGCCATACCTGTCCTCCAGACCCTGGTGATCGAGGCGGCTGTGACCGAGGTGGATGCCCGCATCACCGACCCACTCGCCGAATCGCCTGCCCAGGCGGGCGCCCAGCTGGGCACCCGCCTGGTCGAACTCGTCGAGAGTTGCGTATTGCAGCACGTAGCCGCTCGCCTCGATCCGCAGCTGCTCGCCGAACGAGCCGAGCATCGCCAGCTGGAATTCGGAAAACGCGCTCTCGTCGCCGGGAATGCCGAGCAACTCGCCGTCCTGGATGAGTGTCACGTTGTCGTCGTAACCGGCCTGGGCGCCGAACAGCGTCACCTGCTGCCAGGACGCCGCGGGTGGTGGCGGTGGTACCGCGTCCTCCGGTCCCAGCCTGGCGGTCGCGAGCCGTCGCAGCGACTCTTCGCGGCTGCCGTCCCTGGCCAGGATGAACCACTCGCGCGCCGCGTCCTCGTCCCCGCGCCGCAGGCTGATCAGGCCGAGGTTGTAATGCGCCAGCGCGGCCATCTCCGGGCTTTCCGCGACGATCAGGAAGGCGCTTTCGGCTTCGTCCAGCAGCGCCAGCCGCCAGGCACAAACGCCGATGTTGTAGTGCACCGCCGGGCCGGGCATGCCGGCGTCGCGTGCGGCCACAAAGGCGTCCAGCGCGGTGGCGTAGTCGCCCCCAGCGAATGCGCTCGCGCCCGCGGAGAACTGCGCTTGCGCGCGCTCCTCGTCGGGCGCCTCAGCCCCTGCCGGGACCGCCGTGGTGAGCCACGTCAGCGCCAGCAACACGTACGCCAGCCACCACCTCAAGATCCCGATCCCTGGTCAGCCGGAGATGCCTAAAGATAGCAGGCATTGGCGTTGCCCGGATCAGGCGGTGGCCGCGGCCGTGGGTCAGAACTTCGGGCCGGGCAGGGCGTCGGTGGGCGGCTTGGGTCGCTTTTCCTTGGCGCGCGAGCGGCCGAAGTCCTCGCGTTTCTCGGAGGCCTGCTCGGCCATCTCCCGCGCCCTTTCCGCCACTTCCTGGCCGAACTCGCGCCCCTTCGCGCGAGCTTCCTCGCTGACCTGCTGGCCGTCGCCAAGCCCGAGGGCGGGCTGCGGATCGGCTGCCGGGGCGGGGCGCTCGGGGGGCGCGGGCAATGTGATGAAGCGTGTCACGGCGTCGGGCCGCAAGGCCTCGGGATCGGCGATGATCCGCATCGTCACGTCGAGATCATCTTCCGAGTTCGCCTGTGCGCCAGGCTTGCCGCCCTGTGCATGCGCCGGCTGGGCTGCCCACGTCAATGCGCACAGGGCGATGATCGACAAGTTCTTCAACAGTGTATTCATGGTCTTTACGGGCGGTGCGACCTGCGTCGGCAGCGCGGCATTATCCTCCGATTTCAGCCGCTCGGGGCCGGCGCGACGCGCACCTTGACTGCGATTCGCCGGGTGCGGGAACCGTGCTCGACCCGTGCGGTCAATGTGCCTTCCTCGAGCGAATGGGCGATGATCGGCAGCGACAGCACGTTGGCGCCCGCCTCCAGGTCGGCCTGCCAGCGCACCTCGCGCTGCTCGCCGAAGCCGACCAGGTCGATGCCTCCGTCCACCGTCACAGTCAACATGGCCGCCGGCATCGGCCGCTCGGCCTCGATGAGCACGCTGAGCTCGCGTGCCTCGTGCAGCGCGAGCCGCACTCCAGGCAGATCCTCCACGGGCTCGACCGTCCGCGTGGGACTCCAGAGCACGAGGACCAGGGCTGCGGCCGCGGCAGCGCCGATTGCTGTTCCCAGCCAGAGCTCAAAACGCCGCCACGATCCAGTGGGCGGCGAGCTCAGCCGAGCGGGCGCTGGGGGAGGCTCCGCCGGCGTCAGGGCTTGACCTGCCGCGGCCGCAAGAGCGTAGTCCGCGAACTGCGGACGGATGTCCGGAACAGGCATGCGGCTCAGCTCGCTGCGCAGCGCCTCGATGGAAGCCCGGGCGGCAAAGCAGTCCGGGCAGGAGGCGATGTGGCGCTCCACGGCGGCCGCAGTAAAGACATCAAGGTAGCCGTCGAGCAGCTGCTCGATGTTGTACCGCACCATCCTGCAATCAGCGATTGCCATTTTCATGTCCTCGCCCGCATACACGAACGGGGCTGCTGCGTGGTTCCATGACCAGTAATGTGCGCAGGCGCGCCCGCGCGCGATGCAGCCGCGATTTGATCGTCCCGACCGGCACCTCGAGCATTCCGGCGACCTCTTCGAGCCGGTAGCCCTCGATATCGTGCAGCGCGACCACCACGCGCTGGTCCTCCCCGAGCTGCGACCAGGCTGCAACCAGGCGCTCTCCGAGCAGTTCCCCGTCAACCAGCTCAGGGGGCTGGGGCATGTCGTCGGCAAGCTGCGCGCCCGGATGCGGGAAGGAATCGTCATCGTTGCCGCCCAGCTCGTGCATCGATCGCACCGGCGAGTTGACGGCGCGCCGGTGCTGGTCGACGAAGATCCGGTACATCACCCGCAGGGCCCAGGGTAGCAGCCGGTCGACTTTCCGCAGTTCCTCGAGCCGCGGGAAGAGACGTAACAGCAGGTCCTGGACCAGGTCCTCGGCCTGGTCATGCGCCGCGGTCCAGCGGTAGGCATGGCGAAACAGGACCGGGATCAGCGGCCTCAACAGGCGGTCGAATTCGCCTGCCGCGGCGTGATTGCTGCCAGCGGCGCTGCCCCCAGTCGCATTCATCCGACGCATCCGAAACCTACACGCATGTGTCCAGCCAATGGTTCCGACCCGCGGCATTCGGGAGTGGGAGGCGCTTTCACACCATGGAACCTTCCCGCGCCTCCGCTCGTGTTTGCCACGGGACGCAGCAGCGGCGCCTGCCGAGCCGGCGGCGAATCAGCATCTCGACGTCCTACTGAGTCCAGATCCAGGAGAGCATAGATGCTTGGCAAGCAGAGCGCATTCAGTATCGCCATGCTGGCGGCCGGTTCACTTGCCCTGGCGGCCTGCGGCGGTGACAGCGGTGACAAGGACGGCCAATCTTCGACCATGGGCAGGGTGAGTTTCTCGGTCACCGACGCGCCCGTGGATGACGCCTCTGCGGTGGTCATCGCCATGACCGAGTTCGAGCTCAAACCCTCGGGCGGCGAGCCCTTCAAGGTGCCCGCCGATCCGGAAGGACGGCAACTGAATCTGCTGGATTTCACCAACGGCGCCTTCGCAACGATCATTGAGGACGAAGAGGTCCCAGCGGGTGACTATGAATGGCTGCGGATTTTCTTCGACGAGGAGCAATCGTACATCGAGCTTGAGGAAGGCGGCGAGCAATACCGGTTGTTCGTGCCGAGCGGCGCGCAGACCGGGTTCAAGCTGCAGAGCGGCTTTACGGTGCCGGCCAACGACTCGGTGGAGTACATGCTCGACTTCAACCTGCGCCATTCAGTGATCGAGCCGAAGGGCCAGGGCGGGCCGTTCGGCTCGGGTCGGGTGTTCCTGCTGAAGCCGGTCGTCCTGATCATGAATGTCGAGGAGACCGGGGGCGTCGAGGGCGTGGTCGCTGACGACCTGCTCGACCTGCACAACGACGAGCCGACCTGCTTTGGCGGCAACGCGGTGTATGCCTTCGAGGGCCACGATGTCGATGCGCTTGCGGAACCGCCGCTGGTCACGGACATCGTGGACCTGAACGAGGGCGACGGCCAGCACGAGTATCACCTGATGTTCCTGTTGCCTGGCCCGTACACCCTGGCGTTCACCTGCTCCGCGAACGCCGACGACGGCGACGTCGAGGCCTACCCACATCCTGACCTGTCCTTCAGCGAGCAGATCAACGTCACGGTGGTGTCCGGCGAAATCAAGGTCTGCGACATTCCGCCGGGCGAGGAACAGGCCGACCCCTGCTGACAAGGAATCGGGGCTGGAGCCTCTCCTGCGGCCGCGCCCTGGCGCACTCCCCCCAGCGCCGCAGGAGTGGCTTCAGCCGCCGACCTGACCGGATTCGATCGGGCCCCTGGAATCTGATCGTAGGAGCGGCTTCAGCCGCGACGG
>CAZOSZ010000155.1:4576-5987 GCA_964582505.1 uncultured Ectothiorhodospiraceae bacterium
TCGTAGGAGCGGCTTCAGCCGCGACGGCACCCCTCCTACAACCCCCTGCGCTCGGCCGCGTCGACGGTGTTCTGCATCAGCATCGCGACGGTCATCGGGCCGACACCGCCAGGCACCGGCGTGATCCAGTCGGCGCGTTGTACAGCGGCCTCGAACTCGACGTCGCCACACAACCGTCCATCTGCCAGCCGGTTCATGCCGACGTCGACGACCACGGCGCCCGGCTTGAGCCACGCGCCCCGCACCAGCGCGGGCTTGCCGACCGCGACCACCACGATCTCGGCCCGCGCCAGTTCCGCAGCCAGATCGGCGGTGAAGCGGTGGCAGACGGTGGTAGTTGCGCCGGCCAGCAGCAATTCCAGTGCCATCGGCCGGCCGACGATGTTTGACGCGCCGACCACCGCGGCGTTGCGGCCGCGCACGGGAATCTCGTAGGCCTGCAGCAGTTTCATCACGCCCAGCGGCGTGCACGGTCTGAGCAGCGGGATGCGCTGCGCGAGCCGCCCGATGTTGTAGGGATGGAAGCCGTCGACGTCCTTTGCGGGGTCGATGGCCTCGATCATCCGGCGTGCGTCGAGCTGGCCCGGCAACGGCAACTGCACCAGGATGCCGTCGATCAACGGGTCCTCGTTGAGCCCGGCAATCAGCGCGTCGAGGGCCTCCTGGCTGGTGTCGGTGGGCAGGTCGTAGGCCACTGAGCGGATGCCGGTCTCGTCGCAGGCGCGGCGCTTGTTGCGCACGTAGATTGCCGACGCGGGATCCTCGCCGACCATCACCACGGCCAGTCCGGGCCGCCGGCGCCCGGCCGCGACCCGGTTCTCGATTCGCGCCCTGAGCTCCCGCTGGACGTCGGCGGCGACCTGCCGCCCGTCGATCAGTTGTGCTGCCACGCGCCCCGCACCCCGCTGTCGAAGGGGCCGGGATTGTCGCACGCAAGCATCGGAGCTAACAAGAAAAACACGGGTTTTCCGCGTTGACGCCCCCGGGTGCCGAGCGTATTATTCGCTGCCCTCGGCGGGGTGTTAATCGGGGTCAGAGACGCATCTCCGCGGAAATGCGTCTCTGACCCCGACTAACGCCCTGGCGAGAACCGGTGCACGCCGGGGCATAGCGCAGTCTGGTAGCGCGTCTGCTTTGGGAGCAGAAGGTCGGGGGTTCGAATCCCTCTGCCCCGACCATCGGCTCCTGGGGGATAATCAGCGCCCGTAGCTCAACCGGACAGAGCATCGGCCTTCTAAGCCGAGGGTTGCAGGTTCGAGTCCTGCCGGGCGCACCAGCTTTGCGGGTCGCCCGGCGAGGTGGAGCGACCCGCGGGGTTGCCTTGATGATCATGGCCGGGATCGACCGGCCGCGAATATGGTGGGCGTAGCTCAGTTGGTAGAGCCCCGGATTGTGATTCCGGTCGTCGTGG
>CAZOSZ010000156.1:0-5973 GCA_964582505.1 uncultured Ectothiorhodospiraceae bacterium
CCCCGGCCCTGGTCCCGGCCACGGCGCCGTCGACGGAGTTCTCCGCTGAGCGGGCGCGGATCCATCTGCGCGAACTCACCTGGATCCCGCGCCCGGTCGGCTCTGCAGGCCACGCCCGGGCCAGGGCGTACCTGCTGAACGCCCTGGGAGAGCTCGGACTCGAACCGCAGCTGCAGCGGGCCACCGGCTTGCGCCGCTCAGGCAACGTCCTGCGGGTCGCCAGGGTCGAGAACATCGTGGCGCGCCTGGCCGGCACGGATTCGTCCGCCGCGGTCGTGCTGGTGAGCCACTATGACTCAGTCCCGAATTCCTTCGGCGCGGCCGACGCGGGACACGGTGTGGCGGCCATCCTCGAGACCGTGCGGGCACTGCACGCCGGGCCCCCCTTGCGCAACGACCTCATCGTGCTGATCACCGATGCCGAGGAGGCCGGGCTGCTGGGCGCAAAGGCCTATGTGGACGAGCATCCCTGGGCGCGGCATTCGGGCATCGTCCTCAATGCCGAGGCACGTGGCCACACCGGCCCGGTGCAGATGTTCCGCACCACCGCTGGCAACGGGCGCATGATCCGCATCCTCGCGCGGGCCGCACCGTATCCGGCGGCCGCGTCGCTGGCCAATGAAATTTTCCGCCGGATGCCCAACGACACCGACCTGTCGGTGTTTGACGAGGCCGGCCATGCCGGCATGGATTTCGCCAATGTTCACGACCTGACGCACTACCACAGCCTGCTGGACAACTTCGATAACGCCGATCCCCGCACACTGCAGCATCTTGGCAGTTACCTGCATTCTCTGGCGCAGGCTTTCGGCGACACCGACTTGTCGGAGCTCGCGGCCGCTGACCGGACATACTTCAGCGTGCCCGCCATCGGACTGGTGCATTACCCGAGCTCATGGTCGCTGGCACTGGCGGCGATGGCCGCGATCCTGGTCGCACTGGCGGTTGCCTGGACCCGTACGAAAGCAGAACTCCGCATGGGCGGCGTGGGGCTTGGCATGCTGCACCTGGCCGGCGCGCTGGTCCTGCTTCCGCTGCTTGCGACGGGTGCCTGGCATGTGCTGGCGCTGCTGGTTCCCGAGGTCGCCTGGTTCGAGCACGGCTCGCCGTACGACAGCGGTCGCTACCTGCTTGGCATCGGCCTGCTCGCGACCGCTCTGTATGCGGCTTCCGTGTCATGGTTGCGCCGGTGGCTGCGCGCGGCGGAACTGCTGGTCGCAGCCCTGGTCGGTTGGGCCCTTGCCGGGCTGGCGAGCGCACTGTGGTTGCCAGGGGCCGGCTACCTGTTGCTGTGGCCCTTGCTGTTTGCGATCTCAGGACTGGTGCTTGCGGGCCCGAGAATTGCGCAGCACCCGGCCGCGCAGGGACTGGTTCTGCTGCTCGTCGCTTTGCCGGTCGTCTACCTGGTGATGCCGGTGGTGGAGGGGACCGAGGTGGCGCTCACGCTGCGCAGCGTCGCGGCGCCGATAGCGCTGGTGGTGCTGGCGCTGGGGCTGCTGGTGCTGCAACTCGATTTTCTCGACCGGACGCTGCGCGGCATGCTGCCGATCCTGCTGGCGCTGGCCGGCACGGCGGTGCTGGCAGCGGCGCTGTTGAACACGGGCTTCGACATCGAGCGGAAGAAGCCCAACGGGGTCCACTACATCGCCAATCTCGACGCGGGCGAGGCCTGGTGGTATTCGGCGGACCCGGCGCCCGACGAATGGACGCGCCAGTACCTGGGAGATGATGCCGAGCTCGGCACGCTGCCCGCCTGGGCGCCCGCGCGACTGACCGGGCGCGGCGGCGTCGTGTGGCGCCAGCCCGCGCCGATGGTGCACGCAGACGCACTGCAGGCGGAACTGCTCGCAGATGAGACGATCGATCCGGGGCGGCGCATGCGCTTGAGGATCACCGCCCCGGAGGGCGCCTACTGCACTGTGGTTCGCTTTGACGACGGTGTCGAGATGAGCGGCCTGCGAATCGATGACCGCGAGGCGCCCGCAGGCCCGGTGCGCGGCGCGCAGGCCCCGCAGATTCACTACTTCGGCATGCCGGAGCATGGCGCCGAACTGGAGTTTACGACCTCCGTTACACAGCCGTTGCGACTGCACCTCAGCACCAGCATTCCCGGCCTGCCGCCGCCGGAAGCCGGTGCCGCGCCGATTCGTCCGGACCACATGATGCCGGTCGGCCGCTGGGGGGACCTGACGCGCCTGCAGCGAATCGAGCAGCTCTAGCCACCGGACGTCCCCGGGTGTCGACCTGATCGAGGACCCGGCGTCCTTGGTGATCCGGTGCCATCGTCATTGAACTTCGCGACATACAGCGTCCCGTGGTCGAGCATGCAGCCGTTGGCGCACCAGGGTCCGCTTGACTCGGCTTCCTGCATCGGTAGCCTTCAGGCTTTGAAGCGAAGAAGCGGCCAAGGGGGCGAGCATGGAACTGAGGACGATCTGCGGGCTGGCGCTTCTCATCGCGGCGTCCAGCCTTGCGGCGCAGCAGGACTTCAGCGACGTCGAAGTCGTGGCCACTCCGATCCGTGGTGGCCTTTTCCTGGTCACCGGCCGCGGTGGCAACATCGTTGCCAGCACCGGGGGGGACGGCACATTCCTGGTCGATGACCAGTATGCGCCGCTCACCGGGCGCATCCAGGCGGCGCTCGACGAAGTGACCGACAAGCCGGTGCGCTTCGTCATCAACACCCACTGGCACGGCGACCACGTGGGCGGCAACGAGAACTTCGCGCGGGCCGGCGCAGTAATCGTCGCGCACGAGAACGTACGGCGCAGGATGAGCAGCGAGCAGTTCATGGCCGCCTTCAACCGGAGCGTTCCGGCAGCCCCCGCCGGGGCACTGCCGGTGGTGACCTTCGCCGAGGGGGTCAGTCTGCACCTCAATGACGATGAGGTGCGCGTGATCCACGTCGCGCACGCCCACACCGACGGCGACGCGCTGGTGCATTTTCAGCGCGCCAATGTACTGCACATGGGCGATATCTATTTCAACGGCCTGTACCCGTTCATCGATCTCGATTCCGGCGGCGGGATTCACGGGATGATTGCCGGCGTCGAACGCGGGCTGGAACTGGCTGATGCCCAGACCATCGTGGTACCGGGGCACGGACCGCTCAGCGATCGTGCCGAGCTGGCTGCCTACGGAGCGATGCTTGCGGGTGTCCGCGACCGGATCGCCGCGCTGAAGGCGGAGGGCAAGACACTTCTGGAAGTGGTGGCTGAGAAGCCGACCGCACAGTTTGACGAACGGCTCGGCCATGGCTTCATTTCGCCCGAGAGACTGGTCGGATTCATCTACGAGTCCCTGTAGCGGGCGCAGGTCCTGGCGGAATCCGGCCGCGACCGGCGGTTAGAATGCGCACATGGCCCTGCAACGCAGACTGTACTCCGGCGGCGATTTCCGCCGCGCGCTCTCGATCGAGGAGTTGCGCGGCATCGCGCGCCGGCGTGTGCCGCACTTCGCCTTCGAGTATGTGGAGTGCGGCGCTGAGGACGAGCTGACCCTGCGCCACAATCGCGCTGTCTTCGAGGCGCTGCGCTTCGTGCCGGCCACGCTGGTGGATACCACCGCCCGGCAGCAGCGCGTCGAGCTGTTCGGCCGCGAGGCGTCCGCTCCGCTGGTGATCGCGCCGACCGCCATGAACGGCATCCTGAGCCGGCGCGGCGACGTGGCACTGGCGCGCGCGGCCACCGCGGCCGGCATCCCGTTCTGCCTGAGCACCTTCTCCAACGTGCGGCTCGAACAGCTGGCGTCGGAAGTCGACGGCCGGCTGTGGATGCAGCTGTACCTGCTTGGCAATCGCGAAATCGCGCGCGATATCGTCCGCCGCGCCGACCGGGCGGGTTTCGAGGCACTGGTGCTGACCACCGACGCGAACGTCTTCGGCTTCCGCGAATGGGACCGGCGGAACTATCGCAGGCCCGGCAGCCTGACCTTGCGCAACCTGCTGGATGTCGCGCGCCATCCGCGCTGGTTGATGGACGTGGTGGTCCGGCAGGGCATTCCGCGTTTCGACAACGTCGCCGAGTTCCTTCCGCCCGAGGCGCGCAGCGCGCGGGCCGGTGTGGCCTATCTGCCGCAACTGCTGGTGCCGGACGTGAGCTGGGACGACGTGCGCCGGCTGCGGCAGGACTGGCCGCGCAAGCTGATCATCAAGGGCGTACTGAGCATCGCGGACGCGCAGCGGGCGGTGGAATCCGGTTGCGACGGCATCGTGCTAAGCAATCACGGCGGACGGCAGCTCGACGGCTGCGTGTCGCCGATGGTGGTGCTGCCGGAGATCGCCGCGGCGGTCGGCGACCGGCTCACGATCATCGTCGACAGCGGCTTCCGGCGTGGCTCCGATATCGTCAAGGCGATCGCGCTGGGTGCCAGGGCCGTGATGGTCGGCGCCGCCACGCTGTACGGCCTGGCCGCCGGCGGTGAACAGGGCGCGAGCCACGCGATCGGCATCCTGTCGGGCGAGGTCGACCGGGTGCTCGGGCAGCTCGGCTGTGTGTCACTCGCGCAACTCGCGCCCCGTTTGTTGTCCGGCGAAACCTATCGCCTTTGACCGGCTGTTGGCACCGGCTCGGCGAGATCGGGTACTGAGGCTCAGAACCGGCCCGTGACGCGGATGTAGAAGTCGTCGTCCACGCGTTCCTGCTGCGCACTTGCCGGGACCTCGACCTCTTCGCGACGACGGATGCGCGCTTCCATCGACCACTTCTCGGCAAAGCGCCACTGGTAGCGTACCTCGTGCAGCCGGTCGTTGTTGCGGAAATCAGGCGACAACAGCCAGCCGCCGCCGGTGCGCCCGTAGACGAAACCGATGCCGTGGCCGGCGAAAAAATCGAGCATGTCCATGGAGAACTGCCAGGCCGTGCCGTCGGCGCTGCCAGAGCTGCCCGAGTTGATGGTGACCCGGTCCGGCGTATTCGGCGCCCAGCCGAGTTCGCCGCCGAATCGCGCCCGCATGCCGGTGCCGCCGAGCGGCCACTCGGCGCTGCCGCGGCCGCTGATGGCCAGGTAGTCCTCCCGGTGCGCGGCAGCCGAGCCCTGCGGCGCGAGCGCGTCCGGCATCCAGGTGAGCGAGATCATGCGCAGCTTGACCGGACCCCAAGGCGCATTCGACTCGAGCCCGGTGAACAGGCTCACGCGGCTGCCGCTGTCATCGAAGTCCAGCGGGACCCGCGCGGTCGGCCCGGTACCGCTGGCGACGTTGCGCTGCAGGACCAGGTGCGACTGCCATGCCGGCGACAGCCGGTAGCGCCAGTACAGCCCGTCGGTCCAGCTGATATCGGTACTGGGACTGTCGTTGCGGTCCAGGCTCTTCGCAGCGACGCCGGGAAGTTCGAACTTGCTCTGGAAGCGTCCGGCGCGCAGTGACCAGGCTGCGCCGTCCGGCGCGTAGTTGAGATACAGCTCGTCGAGCGTGATGTCACCCGGCTCGAGGCCGGTGCGGGTCGGCGCCCAGGCCTTCAGCCACAGCCGCGTGCGGTCCTGCTCGGTGCTGAACCGGCCGGCGAGGCGCGCGCGCCAGCGCCACGCCGGAGCAAAATCGCTCTCGGCGCCCAAGCGCAGGCGCAGGCGCAGGTCGTCCGCCTCGGATTCGCTGCCGTCGCGGGCCTCGCGCTCGCTGGCGAACCAGCCAAAGCGCAGATCGCCGAAAGTGCGCAGATCCGACGCAGTCGCCGTGCAGGCGAACGCAAGCAGTGCTGCACCGACCAGGTGCCTTGAATTCATACGACAGGATTCCGGACCTCGCGGTCGCGCAACATAGTTCATGTGCCCTGGGATGCGCAATCAGGGGATGCGAAGGCTGCCCTCGGCGATCGAAACGGCCATCCCGCCGACCCTGACCACCCTGATCACGCCGCCGCTCAGCTCCACCTCGACCATCAGGGTGCTCGGCCGGCCCATTTCCACGCCCTGCTCGATGACCGCGGTCAGCACACCGTCGCGCGCGCCGAGCCGCGGCGCCAGCCAGCCCGGAAA
>CAZOSZ010000157.1:0-5964 GCA_964582505.1 uncultured Ectothiorhodospiraceae bacterium
AGATCGCTGACGATATCGGACAGGAGTCGCCCGACGTCGCCCGGAATCAGCTTGAAGAGCCGGGTGGCATGGGTGGTGAACCGGCGCAGCCTCATCTCGTTGTCGAGAAAGACCGTCGCGATCTCCGTGCTGTTCAGCAGGTTCGTCATGTCGTTGCGCACCCAGGTCAGATCGTCCACCTTGGATTGCAACTCGGCGTTCACCGTCTGAAGCTCCTCGTTGAGAGATTGCAGTTCTTCCTTGGAGGTGGTCAGCTCTTCGTTGGTGGACTGCAATTCCTCATTGGTGGATTGCAGCTCCTCGTTGCTCGACTTGAGTTCCTCCACCGTGGTCTGCATCTCCTCCTGGGTGACTTGCAGTGCCTCGCGGGCCTGCGTCAGCTCCTGTTCCAGCTCGCGGTGCGTCTCGGCCGCGATACGCTTGCCGGTCCCGCGTCGCGCGGGCGGCGTCGGCACATCCCTGAACACGACGATCACCCGTCCACGCAGGGGGGCGGGCCGCTCGACAGCCTGCACGGTCACGTCGACGATCTGCGTGCCGCCGTCGGTGCCGACCCGCAGTCCGTTGAGGTGAACGGGATGGGATTCCTTCAAGGCCTTTCGGACCATGCCCATCAACGCCTCGCGCAGTCCCTCACGCGCCATGGCGTGAATATTCATGTTGGTCTTGCCGGCGGCCGGTTCGAGATATTTTCCCGTGCGTCCGCTGATATAGAGGATGTCGCCGTCCGCGTTCACCAGCACGGCCGCCGGTGAAAAGTTCTGCTGGATCAACTGGTCGGTAAGCTGACCCAGATCTTCCTCGCCACTGCCAGGGGAAGGGGGGGAGGCCGGGGCGGTCATCTGCGGCACCTTGCCGGGAAACGCGAGTTCCGCGACCGGTAGCGGCCGGTCGAGACGTCGGAACAGACGTGCCTTGTTGTTGATCGGCGAAAACAGGTGGCCAAAATTGCCGATGGTCTCGGCGCTGCCGAGCAGCAGCAGTCCGCCCGGATTCAGGGCGTAATGGAACATGGGCAGGAGTTGTTTCTGGACCTGGGCGCCGAAGTAGATCAGGAGATTGCGGCAGGAAATGAGGTCGAGCTTGGTGAAGGGTGGGTCGGAGATGATGTTCTGCGGCGCAAACACCACCATTTCGCGGATCGCCTTCCCAATGCGATAGCCGCTGCCTTCCTCGGGGAGGAAGTTGCGGGCCAGCCGCTCCGGCGAGACGTCTGCCGCGATATTGTCCGGGTAGCAGCCCCTGCGCGCCCGAATGACGGCGTCATGATCCAGGTCGGTGGCGTAGATCTGAAGCGTGAAGCGGGCCTCCGGCTTGAGCTGCTCCATGACCTCGCGGAATACGATTGCAAGCGAATAGGCCTCCTCACCGGTGGAGCAGGCGGGCACCCAGGCGCGCAGGGCGCCACCGTAGGGGTGCCGGGCCAACAGTGACGGGATGGCCTCGGCGCGAAGGATTTCCCATACCTCGGGATCTCTGAAAAAACCCGTCACACCGATCAGCAGCTCCTTGAAGAGCAGGTCCATCTCCTGAGGATTGCCGCGCAGGTATCGGACGTAACCGTCGAAGTCGGCGATCTGGTGGACTGCCATGCGCCGTTCGATGCGGCGATAAAGGGTGTTGGTCTTGTAGAGGGAAAAGTCGTTTCCGCTGCGATCGCGCAACAGAATGACAATCCTGTCGAGGGCGCTGAGGATCTCGGCTGCTTGCGACGGCTCCTGCTGCCTCTCGTGCAAAGGGTGCCGAAGGTAGTCGGCAATCCGCCCGGCCAAAGACTCTGGGGGCGAAACGATGTCGGCGACGCCGGCCTCGATCGCGCTTCGGGGCATGCTGTCAGCCTCGGCGGTGGCGGGTTCCTGCACCAGCGTCAGCCCACCCTTCTCCTTGACGGCGCGCAGGCCGAAGACACCGTCGGAGCCCATTCCGGAGAGGATGACGGCGATAGCCTTTTCACGCTGGTCCTCCGCCAGGGAACGGAGAAAAAAGTCGATGGGCAGGCGCATGCCGCGCGGGGATGCGGGATCCAGCAGGTGAAGCTTGCCGTGAAGTAGTGAGAGATCGTGATTGGGCGGTATGACATAAACGTGGCCGGACTGAACGGCCATGCCATCGGCGACCTCGACGACCGTCATCGGGGTAAGGCGCTGCAGGAGTTGGGGGAGCGCGCTGCCGTGGTCCGGCGAGAGGTGTTGAACGATGACGATGGCCATGCCGCTGTCCGCGGGCACATGAGTGAGGAATTTCTCCAGCGCCTCGAGCCCGCCTGCCGAACAGCCGATACCGACGATAGGGAAATTGCAATCACTCGATTTGTCGGCAGCTGGCGTGGATCTGGGCTGCTTCACGGCGGCTCTCCGGAGCGGGATTCTGGGTGCATTCATGGCGCGGCAAGAGCGGGGCTAGCCTTGTCGGCACACTACACGCACCTCGAAAGAATGGCCATTGTCTGGGCTCGACACCCGTCCCGAGTTCACCTGGGCCGGCTGCTTCGGCGCTGTGTCCGGTACGCTGCCGCACGGACCAGCGAGTCGGACTCACCTAGCCTGAATCACGAATCTGGAGACGGGCCCGATTCCAGGGCGGCGCACGGCTGAGTCGAAAAAGCGCAAGGGATTCGGCAACGGCGACTCGCAAGTGGGAGGATCTGACACATTGATATTGTCCACCCTGCGCCGCATCGGCGGCTCGAGCCGTGTCTCCGCCGGCGAATCGCCCGAGGTGATTCGCGCGGAGATCTTCAGCGCGGAGCGACTCGAGCAGCATGCCGGGAGCCTGGCCGCCGCGCAACGCGTCACCGCGAGGCCAGTCGCCGTCCCGCCGCTGATCACGCGCCTGCGCGACAACCGCCGGGCGCTGCTCGAGGCCCACCGCAGCATCGCAAGGGCAATTGCACAAGGCGACGCGATTACGCCCGCCGCAGAGTGGCTGGTCGATAACTACCACGTCGTCGAGGCGCAGGTCCGGCAGATCGGCGACGACCTGCCGCCTGGCTATTACAGGCAATTACCCAAGCTGGCAGAGGGCCCGCTGGCCGGATATCCGCGCGTGCTGGGTGTCGCGTGGGCGTTCGTCGCCCACACGGACAGCCGCTTCGACGCGCACCTGTTGTCCCGCTTCGTCACGGCCTACCAGAACGTGCAGCCGCTCACGATCGGCGAGCTGTGGGCCATTGCCATCACGTTGCGGATCGTGCTGGTCGAGAATCTTCGGCGCGCGGCGGACCTGATCGCGAGCCGGCGGGCGACCCGCCAGCAGGCCGACCGGCTGGCCGATCGGCTTCTCGGCGTTGGCACGCGCGCGGCGGAGCCGATCGCGGCCGTCCTGCAGGAGTTGAACGGCCTGCCGTTGTCGCCGGCCTTCGCGGTCCAGCTGCTGCACCGGCTGCGCGACCAGGATCCGGGCACCATGCCGGCGCTGACATGGCTTGAGGATCGCCTGGCGGCGGCCGGCACGGCGGCTGATGCGGTCGTGCACGACGAACATCTGCGCCAGGGCGCATCGAGCGTGACAGTCCGCAACATCATCACGAGCATGCGGACGATCTCCGCCGCCGATTGGGCGGACCTGGTCGAAGGCGTCAGCCTTGTCGACTCCGTGCTGGGCAAGGGGTCGGACTTCGGACGGATGGATTTTCCGACGCGTGACCGCTATCGCGGGGCGATCGAGGAGATCGCGCGGGGATCCAGGCTCACGGAACTCGAGATCGCGCATTGCGTCATGCGGGCCGCGAGCGCCGGTGAGACACCCCGCGAGCGCGACCCCGGGTATCCGCTCATTGGAGACGGCCGTCGCGCACTCGAGGCAGCGGCCGGATATCGAGCCGGGATGCGGGCCTGGGCCGCACGAGTGATTGCCGCGGCGGGAATCCGCGGCTACATCGCGGGCGTTGCACTTTTGAGCGCCATCTTTCTCGCGTGGCCACTGGTTGCGCTGTCCAGGGCGGGCAGCGGCGCCTGGATGCTTGGCGTGCTCGCGGCCTGTGGCATCGTCCTGGCGGTCGACGCCGCGATGGCGCTGGTGAACGGCAGCATCACGAGCCGCCTCGGTGCCCGGATCCTGCCGGCCCTGGCGCTGAAGGACGGTGTGCCGGCGCACTTGCGCACGCTGGTGGTCGTGCCGACGATCCTGACGACGCGCAAGACACTGGCCGCACACCTCGAGCACCTCGAGATCCACCACCTCGCGAGTCTCGACGGCGACCTGTGCTTCGCCCTGTTGTCGGACTGGGCCGACGCGGCGGAGGAGCGGGTCGCTGGCGACGATCTGCTGCTCGATGATGCGGTCGAGGGCATTGCCCGATTGAACCGCCGGTACGGACCGGCACCTGCAGGCGAGCGCTTCCTGCTGCTGCATCGCCGGCGCTTGTGGAATCCAGCACAGCGCGTCTGGATGGGGTGGGAGCGCAAGCGCGGCAAGCTGCACGAACTGAATCGACTGTTGCGCGGTGCGGCCGACACGAGCTTCATGGCGACGGGCGGCCGGTTGCCCGCTGTTCCCGCCGGTGTGCGTTACGTCATTACGCTCGATGCCGATACGCGACTGCCGAGGGATGCCGTGCGCCGCCTGGTCGGCAAGATGGCGCACCCCCTGAACGTGCCGCGCTTAGACGTCCGCAGCGGGCGCGTTCTCGACGGCTACGCGGTGTTGCAGCCACGAATCGCGCCCTCGCTGCCGGTCGGGAGCGAGGGCTCGGCCTATCAGCGCCTCGCTTCGAGCGCCAGCGGCATCGACCCGTATGCCTCCGCGGTGTCCGATGTCTACCAGGACCTGTGCGGCGAGGGATCCTACGTCGGCAAGGGCATCTACGACGTGGATGCATTCGAGGCGGCTCTCGCCGACCGGGTTCCTGATAACACGCTGTTGAGCCACGACCTGTTCGAGGGGATCTTCGCCCGCGCGGCCCTCGTCTCGGACATCGAGCTCGTGGATGAGTATCCGGCGCGCTACGACGTGGCCGCGGCCCGCGCGCACCGGTGGGCACGCGGCGACTGGCAGCTGCTGCCGTGGCTTCTCGGGCGGCGTGCCGCCGGCGACGATCGACACCGCAGCCGGATTCCACTGCTGGGACGGTGGAAGATGGTCGACAACCTGCGCAGGACGCTCCTGGCGCCGGCGAGCGTGCTGGCCCTGGTGTTCGGGTGGACCCTGCCGCTGCCGTCCGCAGCGGCCTGGACTGCATTTGTCGTCGTGGCGTTGGCGATCCCGAGCCTGCCGCCCGTGCTGGCCGGGATGCTGCCCGGGCGCACCGGAGTCTCCTGGCGCAGCCACTTCCGCGCCCTGGTCGCGGATGCGGCGCTGGCCCTGTCCCGGACCAGCCTGCTGCTTGCCTTGCTGGCGCACCAGGCGTGGTCGATGTCCGATGCGATCGGGCGGACGCTGTTCCGGTTGCTCGTGAGCCACCGCAATCTGCTCGAGTGGGTCACGGCGGCGCAGGCGCAGGTGAGCGAGCGCCTCGACCTGGCTGGCTTCTACCGACACATGGCAGGCGCGGTGGCAATTGGCATCGCCGTGATCGCCCTGGTTGTCGCCGGATACGCCAGCGCCACCCTGGCGGTGCCGTTCGCGTTGCTGTGGATCCTGTCGCCCGTCGTGGCCCGTCGGTTGAGCCGGCCTTCGCGGGTGGCCGAGGACCCGCCCGTTTCCGACGTCGACGATCGGGCGCTGCGGCTCATCGCCCGTCGCGCGTGGCGCTATTTCGACACCTTCGTGACCGCCGCAGACCACGACCTGCCACCGGATAACTTCCAGGAGGACCCGCGGCCGGTGCTCGCCCACCGCACCTCACCGACCAATATTGGCCTGTACCTGCTGTCGATCGTCACTGCCCGGGACTTCGGCTGGGTCGGGACGCTGGATGCGGTCGAGCGGCTGGAGGGAACGCTGGCGGCTATGGGGCGAATGGAACGATTCCACGGCCACTTCTACAACTGGTACGACACGCAGGACCTGCGACCACTCGAACCG
>CAZOSZ010000158.1:0-5951 GCA_964582505.1 uncultured Ectothiorhodospiraceae bacterium
GAGCTGGGCCATTCGATCGGCAGCGCCCATGATCACGCCTACGCCGGCGTGCCCGGATTGTTCGCATTCTCTTACGGCTACGTTGGATACGACGTGGCCCTGAGCAGCGTCATGGCCTACCGGTGCAAAGGCTGCAAACGACTGCCGGTCTATTCGAATCCGGATGCCTCCACCCTGGGCAGCGGGATTCAATCCGGTGACTTCGACAATGCACAGTCCATCGAGCGGGCGGCCTGCAAGGTGGTGAACTGGAAATAGCCGCTCAGGGCTCGTCGAAAGGCCCCGCCAGCACGGCCTTGATATAGCACTCGTTATAGTCGTCGTTGCACTTCGCGCGGGCGACGTTGTTCGACAGGCAGAGATTGCGCTCCTGGTGGCAGGTCGCGAGCGCGCTGCGCAGCTGCTTGTTGCGGAATTCGCAACGCAGCAGGTCATGCTCGATCGTATCGCCCCGGTCACGCTCGATGGTGCCTGCGCGATCGCGCTCGATCGTGCCGCCGCGGTCGTGCTCGATCGTTTCGCCCCGGTCGTGCTCCCCGGTCCCCGGCCGATCGAAGTCCGAAAATCCCAGTTCGGCCAAGGTGTGGTGCAACTTCTCGGGATCGGCGTATGCCGTCTTGATGTCCGCCGTGCGGTCGTGGCAGCTGACGAGCTGGCCTGCCAGGCAGCAGGTTCCGGCGTCCCTGACGGTCACGTTGACTTCGATCGGCGGCTGCGGTGGCGGTGCGACGCAAGCCCCCAGCAGCATCGCGATGCCCGGGATGGCTCCGGTCCCGTGACGGTTAAATGCGGTCGGCATGGTCACTCCCCCTGTGTCGGCTCCTTGGCGAGTAGCAGCTCCGGCGCGCCAGCGCTGCGAATCGGTTCGAGGTCCGGATCCACCCTTGCAATGGCGGCGGGATAACCTCGGCTAAGAGCCTCCCGCACGCGCTCTGTCGCGATCTCGAGTTCGCCCAGGGCGATCGCCACCTTGGCGGCCGTGTACCAGGATTCGGCCCGGTCCGGCGCAATGTGCTGCAGTCGCTCCAGGGCCAGTTCGGCTTCGGCACGATCGCCCAGCCACGCATGGCTGGTGGCGAGGAACGACAAGTCGCTGGTGCTGTTTGGATTGAGTGCGAGTCGCTGCAGGTTCAGCCGGACCGATCGTTCGAAGGCGTCGCGGGACGCATCCTGCTGATCCGGAATCCTGCGGAGCGCGGCGCCGAGCCGGGCCCAGGCGCGGGCGTCCCTCGCTTGCACCTCGATCGCCTTGCGCTGGAACTCCACCGCCTGCGGAAACTCGCCGCGATAGAAATGCGCCAGTCCGAGATTCGACAGCAACAGGGCCGAAGGCGTCTCGGACCTCTCCAGCGCACGGGACCAGGCCTCCAGCGCGCCGTCAGGACCTTTCGAGAGCAGCGCCGCGCCCAGGTTGACGTAGCCGAGCGGGTCGTCCGGGCGAAGCTCGGTGACCCGCCGGAAATTCTCCGCGGCTTCCGAGTCCCGGAGAGAGTGGAAATAAAAGTTCGCCAGGTAGTTGTAGCCGAGCCAGAAACTCGGCTCGAGCGCAATGGCCTGCCGGTACAAGGGCTCGGCCTCGTCGGGCCGGTCCATTTCCCTGTAGGCCTCGGCGAGGCGGATCGTCGCGTCGTAGTCCCTGGCGTCCAGCGCGAGGACTGCCTGGTATTCGCGCGCTGCATCCTCGAAGCGCCCCGACCGCCGGTACAGGTCGCCGACCGCCATGCGCACCTCGGGACGCCTGGCGTCCAGCGCGAGTGCGCGGTTGCATTGCTTCTCGGCCTCCCGGAACGTGGCCGGATCGGTGTCACGGATGTACTGGAACAGGTGCGTCTCGCACAGCCCGGCGTACGCACTCGCAAAACCCGGGTCCCTGGCCAGCGCCTGCTCGTAGTAGCCCTGCACCCGGGCCAGCAGCGCATCGTCGTGAGGCTGACGCACCAGTCCACGTGCCAGCATGTAGAGATCGTAGGCCTGCGGATCGGTCGTCGGCGTCTCGGCCAGCAGTTCGATCGACCGGGTCGACAGCTCCACGCCCATGCGCTCCACCACCTGTCGCGCGATGTCGTCGAGGATGCCGAACACCTGGTCGAGCTCGCGATCGTAGACCTCCGACCAGAGATGGTAGCCGGTGGCCGTGTCGATCAGCTGGGCGTTGACCCGCAGCCGGTCGGTGTCGCGGCGCACGCTGCCCTCGAGGATGTGCCGCACGCGCAGGCTCTCGGCGATCCGCGGAAACTCGGTCTTCTGGTGGCCGAAATAGAAGGCCGCGGTCCGCGAGGCGACGGCCAGGTCGTCGAGCCGCGCCAGCATCGTGGTGAGCTCCTCGGCCAGTCCGTCGCCGAAATAGTCCAGCCCCGGATCCTCACCGATATTGACGAACGGCAGCACCGCGATGGAGGCGTGGATGGGCGGCGGTTGCAGTGGCGCACCGCCCGGATCCAGCGACGGCCAGAGCCTGGCGAAGATCCCCACCACACCGACGGTCACCAGCGCCACGCCGGCGATGCCGAGCAGCATGTACTTGCGCTGTCGGGGCGAGCCGAACAGCCCCGCCCGGTCGACTTCGATGCCGCTTTCCGACAGCTGCAGCGCCCACGCCATCATCACCGCCACCGGGAAGCCGAGCACCGCCAGGATGATCACCAGCGTCACCGTCCATTCCGGCAGACGGAGCCCGGGGAACACCGTCGAGGCGACCTCGGTCACCACCCAGGCCACGACGGCGTAGGCGATCGCGACGCGGATCACCCGGCGGCGACTCAGCTCATGCCAGAAGGAGGGCGTCTCGGGCGGCGCGTCGGCCGTCGGCTCGCCACTGGCGGCGGAAGCGCCGTCACGCGTAAGCGGCGCGACCAGCCGGTAGCCGCGTTTCTGCACGGTCTGGATGTAGCGCGGATGCTCGTGGTGATCCTCGAAGGCGTGTCGCAGCTCGCCGATGCAGCGCGTCAGGGTGGTGTCGCTGACCGGCAGCTTGCCCCAGACCCGCTGTTGGATGAGGTCGCGCTCCAGCAGCTCGCCGGGCGATTCGGCCAGGCACAGCAGCACCTCCATGGCCCTCGGGTGCACGAGAGTCTCGCCGGTCGGGCCCCGGATCCGGCCCTGGATGGGGAACACGTGGAATTCCCCCAGCTGAAAGCCACCCAGCAGGTCGTTCATGTCACGCTCGCCCGCTGACCCCCTGACACATCCCTCGTGCCAAGCATAGCAGCGACCCTGCAAACCCGGCAGGGCGGGACGTTCAGGCGGAGACGTGACTGCCGGGGGGCCTTGGCCCAAACTCGGCATCATGACCGCGCGGCACCTCGAAACACTCAGGCGGCTCGCCTGCGCGGCTGCGGCCTGCCTGCTCGCAGCACAGCCCGCGCTCGCCACGGATCCGCCTCCGGCCGCGGACACAAAGACGAATTCGTCTCTGACCCCGGATATGCCAAGGCCGCGCATCGGGCTGGTGCTGTCGGGCGGTGGTGCGCAGGGCGGCGCGCACGCCGGCGCGCTCGAGGTGCTGGAGGAACTGCGCGTGCCGGTGGACTGTATCGCCGGCACCAGCGTGGGCGCGGTGATCGGCGGCGGCTATGCCTCAGGCATTCCCGCGAAGCAATTGCGGGAATTCGTGCTGGGGATCGACTGGCAGTCGGTGGTGGGCGGGCTGGGTCGCCGTGACCTGCAGCCGATCGAGCAAAAGCGCGCCGGCGTCACCTACAGCAACGAACTCGAGTTCGGCCTGCGGCGCGGCCGCATCACCGCACCGGGCGGCGTGGTGAACACCTCGGACATCGACAACCTGCTGCGCGGCTACGTCGCCCGCTCGCGGATGCAGACCGAGTTCGACCAGCTGCCGATTCCTTTCAGGGCGGTGGCCACCGACATGATCAGCGGCGAGATGGTGGTGCTGGATCGCGGCGACCTCGCCATGGCGATGCGCGCCAGCATGGCATTTCCAGGGATCTTTGCCCCGGTGCACACCGACGAACACGTGCTCGCGGACGGTGGCATGGTGCGCAACATCCCGGTGGACGTGGTGCGCGAGCTGTGCGCCGAGATCGTGATTGTCGTCAATCTGTTGCGCACCGAGTTCAGCCGCGAGCAGCTGCAGTCGGCGGTGAAGATGCTGCACCGGGGCATGGACGTGATGATCCAGGCCAATGAGCAGGTCCAGCTTCGCAGCCTGACCGAGCAGGACGTGCTGATCGAGGTGCCGATGGGTGACATCGGCGTGGCGGACTTCGACCGGGTGCAGGAAACCGTCGAGCTCGGCGAGCAGGCGACGCGCGCCGCCGCCGTGCGGCTGGCGGCGCTGTCGCTGTCGCCCGAGCAGTACCGCGCCTGGCGTGAAGGCGTGACCCGGCCGCAGCAGATCGAAACGCGGATTGCCGAAGTGCGTTACGAGGGACTCGAGCGGGTAGATCCGCGCTTTCTCGAGCAACGCGCGCAGCTGCGTCCCGGCGACCTGGCGGACACCGCCAGGATCGGCCGCGAGGCGCAACAGATGTCGGCACTGCACGAGTTCGAGTCCGTCGAGTACCGGCTGGACGGCGATCCGCAGCATCCGACCCTGGTGTGGCGGCCGCATGAAAAGCCCTGGGGCCCCCATTACCTGAAGTTCGATCTCGGCATGTACACCTCCGAGGGCGGTGACCTGGCTTTCGTGGTCTACGGCAAGCACACGCGCACCTGGCTGAATTCACGCGGTGGCGAATGGCGCAACGAACTGCAGCTCGGCTACGAGAACCTGCTGGCCACCAGCTACTACCAGCCGCTGGACATTGCGCAGCGCAGCTTCATCGAGCCGCGTCTGTTCGCGGAGCGGACCACCGAGGACCTGTTCGTCAACGATCGCCGGCGGGCGAAGTACCACTTTGCCGAGTACGGCGGGGGGCTCGATCTCGGTGTCAACCTGGGCACACACGCGCAGGCCCGGCTCGGTTACCTGTACACGCGCCGCGACACCCGCGTGGACACCGGTGTGCAGCTGGTGCCCGAAGTCGACGCCGATGATGCGGGCCTGGTGTTCGGCGCCACCTACGACAGCCGCGACACCGCCTTCGGTCCGACGCGTGGCGTGGCGGCGGCACTGGAGTACCGGCACAGCGATGGTGCGCTCGGCGCGGACCGCGACTGGAAACGCATCGAACTCGGCCTGGGCATGGCCGTACCGCTGCGCAACGACGTCATGTGGCTGACCCTCGCGGGCGGTTCGGAGCTGGGCAGCACCCTGCCGCTGGATCGGGCGTTCTCGATCGGTGGTCCGGGCAGCTTCCCCGGCTACGAGCTGGGCGAGCTGCGCAGCGAGGCCTACTGGACTGCGAGCGCCGGTTACAACCGCAAGGTGTTTGACATCCTGCCGATCAGCGGCCAGGCGCTGTACGCGGGCCTGCGCCTGCAGGCCGGTCGGGCCTACTCGGATTTTGGCCTGCAGGACGACGACGAATTGTACGGCGCGTCGCTCTATCTCACCGGCCGGACCCCGGTGGGCCCGCTTACCGTGGGCGTGGGCGCGACCAGCACCAGCTCGTGGAGCATGTGGCTTGCCGTCGGCCGGCCGGTTGGCCACGGCACCATCCTGGAGAAGGGCATCTTCCGCTGAGGCGCGCGCCGACCCGCCTCAGAGTTGCGAGCGCACCGGCAACCAGCGCGCCAGCCATGCGATGAAACGCCGGCCGAGGGAGGCCTGCGGCTCGCTGCCGCGGGTTCCGGTGCCGTCGCGCCACTGCAGCGTGCTGTCGTCCAGTGTCACGGCCCAGGCGCGCTCACCCGAAACATTCGCCTCGAACAGCGCCTCGAGTCGGCGCGCCAGGCCGGCGTGCTCGACGAACACCCCGAGCTCGCTGTTCAGCGAGGCCGAGCGCGGGTCGAGGTTCTTGCTGCCGACGAAGGTCATCGAGCCGTCGATCACCACCGCCTTGGTGTGCAGGCTTGCGCTCGAGGACCCGAATCGGCTGCGCCGCGCCACG
>CAZOSZ010000159.1:0-5889 GCA_964582505.1 uncultured Ectothiorhodospiraceae bacterium
TCGATGTCTTCACCTACGGGGCCGACGGCCAGCCGGGCGGCGAAGGCATCAATGCTGACATCGGCAACTGGTCGCTCGACTGACGCCGGCCGGGCCGCGCGCCGCCCGGCCGCAGGCTTCTCGCTGCTCGAGATACTGGTGGTGGTGGTCATCATCGGGATCATCGCCGCGATGGCGGTATTCTCGGTCGGCGCGCTGCGTTCCGACGATCCGTTGGAAACCGAGGCCCGCCGCCTCACCGCGCTGGTAGAGTTGGTCGCGGAGGAGGCGCTGGTGCAGGGTCGCGACTTCGGCGTCGAGTTCTTCACCGACGGCTACCGCTTCCTTTCCTGGGATCCCGATACGCGACTGTGGTCGGTGGTGGCTGACGAGGCGGTGCTGCGGCGCCGGACATTGCCCGGGGGAATGCGGCTTGCGCTGGCGGTGGAGGGCCGCGAGGTGGTCGTGGATGCCGAGGAGCGGCGCGGCGAACGCCGCCCGGACCAGCTGGTCCCGCAGGTGGCGCTGTTCTCGAGCGGCGAGCTGACGCCGTTCGAGATCTTCCTGCTGCGCGATCTCATCAGTGATGCGTGGATGCTGCGCGGCCGGGTGCGCGGCCAGCTCGAGTTGCTGGCGCCAGAGGAACGGCGATGAGGCGCTCGCGATCAAGGGGATTCACGCTGCTGGAAGTCGCGGTTGCGGTTGCCATCGTCTCGATCGGCCTGATCGCGGCCTTCAACGGCATCGTGCAGATGGCGCACTCGACGGTGATGCTGCGGGACCGCGCGTTTGCCGACTGGATCGCCATGAACGTGATCAGCTCGATCCGGATATCGGGCGACTTTCCCGACGTTGGCAGCTTCGACGGCAGCACCGAGTTCGCCGGCCGCGAGTGGCGCTGGGAGGCACAGGTCGCAGAGACCGGCGTGACCGACCTGCGCCGCATCGACATGCGCGTGGCGCTGGAAGACCTGCCGGACGAAACCGTCAGTATCATTACCGGCTTCGTCGCGCGGCCCGGCAGCGGCGCCGTGACCCGCATCGACTGGTGGGGCTCCGGTATGCCCGGACAGACGCCCGATCCCGACGGCGAGCCCGAGGCGCCGCCGCCTCCCGGTGAAGACTCCGAGGACGACGACTGATGCTGCGCGTGCGTGGATTCACGCTGCTGGAGGTGCTGGTCGCGGTCGCGATATTCGCGGTGATGGGGGTGATGGCTTACGGCGGCCTGCAGGCCGTGCTGGTGCAGCAGGAGATCGCCAGGGACAATGCGAGCCGGTTCCGGGCAGTGCAGTTTGCGATCCAGCAGCTCAGCCAGGACCTGCACCAGATTCAGCCGCGCCCGGTTCGCGACGAGCTCGGCGAGGGCGCCCGCAATGCCGTGTTCGCCGACGCCCGCCATCAGCACATCGTCGAGTTTACTCGCGGCGGCTGGAGCAATCCGCTGGGCCAGGCACGTGCTGCCGTGCAAAGGGTCGCCTATCGGCTGGAGGACGACACGCTGTTGCGGCTGCACTGGCTGGTGCCCGACCACACGCTCTCGGAGGCGCCGATCGAGCGCGAGCTCTTGACCGGAGTGCGCGAGTTTCGGCTTCGCTATCACGCCACCGGCGACAGCTGGAGCGATGACTGGCCGCCCGGGCCGGGCGGTGATGATCCGGCGTGGCTGCCGACGGCGGTGGAGGTGATCCTCGAGCTGGAGGACTGGGGCGAGATCCGGCGCCTCATCGAGATCGGCCGCTGAGATGCGAACAGTTCGACACCAGCGTGGCACCGCGCTGATCACCGCGATCCTGGTGGTGGCGATCGCCACTTCAATCGCGGCTGCACTCACCTGGGACCTGTTCCTCGACCAGCGCCGCGCTTTCGGACGGGTCACCGTGGACCAGGGGCTGATGTACGCACTTGGCGCGGAAGCCTGGGCCGCGAAGGTGCTGCGCGACGATGCGCAGGACAACCAGGTGGATCACCCGGGAGAGCCCTGGGCCACACAGATTTCGCCGTTGCCGATCGAGGGCGGACAGATCCAGGGACGAATCGAGGATCTGCAGGGCCGCTTCAATCTCAACAACCTGATCGACAGTGCCGGAGCGACCGACGCGGTGGCGGTGGAGGGATTTCGCCGGCTGCTGGCGGCGCTGGAACTCGACATCAGGCTCGCCGACCGGATGGCTGACTGGATTGACCGCGACATGGAGCCGAACTTTCCCGACGGCGCGGAGGACGGCGAATACCTGTCACGCAGTCCGCCGTTTCGGGCCGCCAACCGGCCGATCACCAGCGTGTCCGAACTCCTGCTGGTCTACCCGGAACTCGGCCGGGAGGGTTACGCGACGCTTCGTCCCTACGTGAGCGCCCTGCCCAGGGGCACGCGCATCAATATCAACACGGCGCTGCCTGAAGTGCTGTTCAGCGCTGCCGAGGCGCTGGGTTATCGCGAAGCCGAGCGGATCGTGCTGGATCGCCCGACCGACGGTTGGGACTCGCTGGAACAGCTCGGCGACCTCATTCCCCAGGAGGCCCGCGGGACGCTGGGCGTGGCAAGCGACTGGTTCCGCCTGTCGGTGCGGGTTGATATTGGCACTCAGCGATTCACCATGTACAGTCTGCTCCATCGTGATGCGGCAGGGTCCGTCTCCACCGTGATCCGCAGTTTCGCAGACGAGTAGACCCAAGACGCCGATGCCTGAAACCCTTGTCCTGAAACTGGATCCCGCCGATCCCGGCACGGGCACCTGGATCGTGACCGACGAGCACGGCCGCCGTCTCGGACTGCCGGGGAAAGGGCCGATCGCCAATGCTTCACAGGCAGCCGCCGGTCGCCGCATCTTCGTGCTGGCGCCCGCGGTCGACGTGTTGCTGGCGCGAGTCAACCTGCCGGTGCGAGGCGCCGCCAGGATTCAGAAGGCGCTGCCGTTTGCCCTCGAGGAACAGATTGCCGAGGACGTCGACGCCCTGCATTTCGCGCCGGGGCGGCGCGAGGCCGACGGCTCCATCGCCGCCGCCGCCGTCGACCGGGGCCGCCTGGAAAGCTGGCTGGCTGCGCTTTCGGAAGCAGGCCTCGAGCCGCAGCTGATCTGTTCCGAGGCCGAAGGCGTGCCGGTCGTGCCGAATCACCTGAGCTGGCTGCTCGAGGCGGATCGATGCCTGGCACGCAGCGGCGACGGCCTGCCGGTGGCGCTGGAGATCCGCAGCATCGACGAGGCCCTCCGCTACGGGCCCGGCTTCCCCGGAGAGGCCGACCAGCCCAGGCATGTTTCCATCTATCTCACGGCCGAGGCACGTTCGCGGTTCGGCGAGCAACTGGAGGCAATCAGGGGCGGCATGGCCAGCCTGGAGCTGCGGCTGCTTCCCGACGGCGCATTGCCGCACCTCGCGGCCGGAGTCGTCACCCGCGAGCCGATCAACCTGTTGCAGGGCGAGTTCGCGCCGCGCACCAGTGCGGAGCGCCTGTGGAAGCCCTGGCGCACGGCCGCCGCCCTGCTGGCGGTGCTGGCCGTCGTGCTGGTGAGCCAGCAAGCGCTGCGCCTCGCGCATCTCAAGCAGCAGGAGGCGCGCCTCGATGCGGCCATCGCCGAGGCCTTCCAGCAGGCGCTTCCGGGCGCACGAATGGAGGACCCGCGATTTCAGGTCGAGCGTGCCCTCGCGGCCCTGCGCGGCACTGGCAGTGCTTCCAACGAGAGCCTGCTGTCCGCCCTCGATACGCTCGGGGCAGCGATTGGCAATGCACCGGGAATCCGCCTCGAGGCCATCAGCTATCGCACCGGAGTGCTCGATCTGCGCCTGCAGGCGCCGAGCGTCGACTCGCTGGAGCAGATCCGCCAGGCGGTGGCCCGCGGCGGGCGATTCACCGCCACCATCCAGCAGGCCAACCAGCGCGCCGAGGGCGTGGACGGCAGGATCCAGCTCACGGAGGGCGGCGCATGAAGGACTGGTTCCTGGCGCTGGCGCCCCGCGAGCGCCTGCTGGTATCGATCGGCGCGGCGCTGGTCGTGGTGATGCTGGTCTGGGGACTGCTGCTGGCGCCGCTCTTCGGCGCCACCTCCGCAGCAGCCAGTCGCGTCGAGACAAAGCGCGATCTGCTCGGCTTCCTGTACAGCGCGGCAGCCGAGCTCAAGGCCGCACCGCGCGCCTCGGCCGCACGGCCCGACCTGGCCGACCAGTCGCTGGTGGTGATCGTCGACCGCAGCGCGCGCGAGGCCGGCTTGGGAGCAGCGCTGGTGCGCAATCAGCCGGTCGGCGAGGACGGCATTCGCGTGCGGCTCGAGAATGCCTCGTTCGACGCGCTGGCCCACTGGCTCGCGGCATTGAACTCCGGTACGGGCCTGGCCATTGAGTCCGCCAGTTTCGATCGCACCCCCGACGACGGCCGCGTCAACGCGAGCCTGGTTTTCCGCCAGAGCCTGCAATGAGTTTTGGCAGGCGCTCCACCCTGCTCGCCGTGGCGGGCGTTCTGGCCCTTGTCATCGGTCTGGCGGCGAGCTTCCCGGCGCGGCTGGCGCTGGACTGGTTTGCACCGCCGGAAGTCCGCGCCTGGGGCGTCGACGGCACGGTCTGGCGGGGGCGCGCCGCGGAATTCTCACTGGCGGGCATGGCACTCGGCAGCGTTTCCTGGGACGCGCACGCGCTGCGTCTGTTGAGCCTGCGGCCGACCTGGAACCTTGCCATCCGCCACAGCGATGGCTTCGCGCACGCGCGGCTGAGCGTGTCGCTGTCGGGCGCGCGGATCGCATTGACCGGACTGGAGGCCGCGCTGCCGCTGGAGTCGCTGCCGCCGCAGCTGGTACCGGACGGGGTGGCCGGGCAGGTGAGCGCGGCGTTCCAGAGTCTCGAATTCGAGCGCGGCTGGCCAGTGCGAATCGTGGGACGTGCCGCAGTCGCGCAGCTGCGGCTGCCCGGCGTGATCCTGACACTCGGACCCTTCGAGTTCAGCTTCGCCGAGCAGTCCGGCGCACCAGTCGCGGTGGTGCGCTCGCTCGGCGGACCGCTGGCGGTCGACGGCCTTCTGGAGCTGCCGGCACGCGGCGAGTGGCAGTTCAGCGCGGAACTCGCGCCCGGGGAGAACCCCCCGCCCGAGCTGGTGGAAGGCCTCGCCTACATCGGTGAGGACATCGGCGGCGGGAAGCGGCGCCTGACACTTTCGGGCGGCCTGTAGCCGCGGCGCTCAGCGCGACGGCAGCTGCCACGCCCGCCAGGCCGCGTGCTGCGGGAAATACAGCCCCAGCCGGACCGGCCCCCGGTGTCGCGCGCCGAGCAAATGCGCATAGCGCTCGAGTTGCGGCCGATAGCGTTCCTGCTCGCGGTCCAGGAAGGCTTCGAGGTCACCGCCTTCATGGCGACCCGACTTGAAGTCGACGATCCACAGCGTACCCTCGGGGTCGATGAAACTGCGATCCACGACCGCCTCGATAAGCCGGCCGTCGATCCAGCCCGTCACGCGGCGCTCGCTCGTGGCCTCGGCGTGGCGAGGATCGAGCAGCCAGCGGCCGCGCGCATCGTCCAGCGTGCGCGCCAGCGCTGCCAGGCAGTTATCCACCGCAGCGGCGTGAGCGCGCGCTTCGAGGCCCGCCTCGCTGAGCAACGCCGAAATCCGCGGCGCGGCGCGTTGCATGCCCGAACCCTGCCAGGCCTCGGGCCCCTCACGCGCCATGACCTGCAACAAGCGATGCACCGCAATACCGATGGCACGCGCTTCCCGCCCGACCCAGTCGTACTCCACCGCCGCGTCGGGCACCGACGGCTCGGCCGCGCCCCTGGCCCAGCTCACCGCGGGCAATAGGGGTGGTGCCCGCCAGCCAGTCGCGAGCCTTCGCAAGAGCGCAGCAGGACGTTCGCGCGGCGCGGCTTCAGCCGGCGCGATCGCCTCTCGCGCGGCGAGAAGCGGCTCTTCGTGACACTGCTCACCGTCAG
>CAZOSZ010000160.1:0-5871 GCA_964582505.1 uncultured Ectothiorhodospiraceae bacterium
AGGTACTCCTGCCATTGATGCACCCGATTGCAGGGCGCGGGACTCAAGTGCCTACTCGAAACCGGAAACAAGTTCTCTTCACCTGAGTGAAAACCTAGCCAAGGGCCAGCCACCGATCCTGATCCGAATCGGATTTTTTGTGCGCCAAACCTGATTTCTGTGAATCGGCATGGAATATTCACCCCCTTTCGGGGGTGATCGGCGTCGAAGATTGACCCCCCATCACGAATGCGGCACAGGCTTTGGGTTTTATGGCTTCGAGGCTTGGCAAGGATGATGGTGGTGGAAACGATGCGAAGGTCCGGCGCGAGTGGCTGACGCTGATGCAGCTGTTCGACGGGCTGCAGGCGGATAGCTTTGCCGGCAGCTACGACGCGGTGCGGCGGTTCGCTGGCCGCTAGCGTCGAGAGTGCGGTTCGGGTCATGCGCCGGCGTTCGTGCCGCTGACGTTCGCGTTTTACTGCGGCACCTGCACGCGGGTGATTTACGACAACATGAAGACCGCGGTGCATGCGGTGTTCATCGGCAAGGACCGGCGCTTCAACCGGCGCTTCCTGCAGATGTGCAGCCATTACCTGGTCGATCATGGAACGCGCTGAGCTGATGGACATGCCGGCGACGCTGCAATCCTCGCCCGCAGTCGCAAGCGCGGCTACAGCACCGAGCTGGTCCCGGGCGTGCGGCTCAAAGCCGAGATCGCCGAGAAGCAGGCCCGCTCGATCCGCTACCAGCTCGGTGTTGCCAAGCTGCCGCTGGCCAAGGAGCTGGGCGACTTCGTGTTCGCAGACGCGCTCGCCCGGGTCGATGGGGTGGTCCTCGATGAGCTCGGTTTCCTGCCGTTCGCCCAGTCAGGCGGCCAGCTGCTGCTCAGGCCGGCGAGCGTCGGACTATCCAGCGCGCGCGATTTCCTGCAGTGGCCGGTAGGCGATGCCGTAGAACAGGGTGTAGAGGACGGGCACCGCCAGCAGGGTCAGCAGCGTCGCGAAGCCGAGGCCGAACATGATAGTCACCGCCATGCTCTCGAAAAAAGCATCGCGCAGCAGCGGCAACATGCCGAGGATGGTGGTGATGGCCGCCATGGCCACCGGCCGCACGCGACTCACGCCCGACTCGAAGACGGCCCGGTAAGGCTCGGCGCCCGCGGCCAGCTCACTGTTGATCTGGTCGACCAGCACGATGCCGTTCTTGATCAGCATACCGGTGAGGCTCAACATTCCGAGCAGGGCCATGAACCCGAACGGCTTCTGCGTCACCAGAAGTCCGATCGAGATACCAATGATGGCCAGCGGCACGCAGGCCCAGATCACGAGGGGTGCGCGCACGGCGTTGAACAGCAACACAGTGATCAGGAACATGGCGAGATAGCCCAGCGGTAGCGAAGAGAACAGCGCCGCCTGCGCATTGCGAGAGCTTTCGTATTCCCCGCCCCATTCCAGTGCGTAGCCGTCTGGCAAGCGGATGGCCTCCACCATCGGCCGAATGCGCCGCAACAGGTCGTCGGCCGTTTCGTCGCCGAAAATGTCCTGGTCAGTCAGCACAGTGAGCGTGCGCTTGCGGTCGCGCCGCTGGATGATGGCATCCTCCCATTCGGTGCGAAACTCCGGCACCACCTCCCCGATCGGCACGTAGCGTGTGTGGGTCGCGCTCCAGAGCTGCACGTCGCGGATGGTATCGACGGAAAGCCGCTCCGCCTCCGGCAGTCGCACGAGGATCGGCAGGAGCTGAGTGCCGTCGCGATAGAGGCCGACCGCCATGCCGCTGAAACTCATCATCAGGGCCTGGTCCATGTCCTGCTTGCTGATCCCGAGCCGCCGGGCGGCGGCCTCGCTGAACTGCGGCCGGATCATCTTCGATCGCTCGCGCCAGTCATCGCGGATATTGGTTGTGCCTGGGTCGCTGGCGATGACCGCCTTGGCTTCCGCCGCCAGCCGGCGCAGGACATTGGGGTCCGGGCCCATAAACCGCGCCTCGATCCTGGCCGCGGGCGAGGGCCCGATCTCCAGCCGCCTGAACTTGATCGACGCCTGCGGGTGGTACTCGGCCAGGTGGTCCTGGACATTCTTCATGGTGGGCAAGACGTGTTTGAAGTCCTCGACGCGCACCATCAGTTGCGCGTAGCTTTCATACGCTTTTTCCGGGGTGTAGGTCAGCATGAACCTCGGCATCCCCGCGCCCACCGTGGCCGTGACGAATTGCACGTGCTCCTGCTCCCTGAGCCACCGCTGGATGGCCGCCACGTTGGCGTCGGTGGCGCGGATGTCCGTGCCCTGGGGTAGCCAGTAATCGACCAGGAAGATCGGCGTGGTGGAAGGCGGAAAGAACACCCTCTTGACCTGTCCGAAGGCGTAAACGGATACGACGAGCCCGACCATCAGTACCAGCATCGTCAGGGTCCGGTAACGCATGCAGACATCGAGCAGGCTACGGTAGACGGTGAATACGACGCCCCGGTATGGGTCCCGGTCCTCGTCCTTACTGGCCTCGCCGGAGGCCACTTCCTCGCGGAAGAGCAGGTGGCACAGAAACGGTGTGATCGTGATTGCCGTCAGCCAGCTCAGCATCAGTGAGATCAGCAGTACGTAGAACAGCGATCCCGCAAATTCTCCGGTGGCGTCCTGCGAAAGCCCGATCGGCGCGAAGGCGATCACCGCGATCACGGTGGCGCCCAGCAGCGGCCACATGGTCTGCCTGACGATGGCGTTGGCCGCCTGCAGTCGGGTCAGGCCGCGCTTGAGGCCGATCAGCACGCCATCGGTCACCACGATGGCGTTGTCGACCAGCATGCCGAGCGCGATGATCAGGGCGCCCAGCGATATGCGCTGCAGTTCGATGCCCATCCAGGCCATGAAGATGAAAGTGCCGGTGCAGGTCATGAGCAGGATCAGGCCGATCAGGACGCCGCTCTTGAGGCCCATGAACAGCAGCAGCACCCCGATCACGATGGCCACGGCCGCGCCGAGGTTGAGCATGAAAGACGTGACGGACTTGGCGACTTCCGCCGGCTGGTTGTAGATCTCGTGCAGTTCGATGCCGACGGGCAGGGCGTACTTGAGGTCGATGAGCTGCCGCAACACCCGCCCCCCGACATCGACCACATTGACTCCGGCGGCGAAGGAAATTCCGACCACCAACGCCTCGTCGCTATTGAAGCGCATGATCCGTTGCGGCACTTCGGCGTAGCCGCGACTGATCGTGGCCACGTCGCCGAGGTAGACGAGCTGCGGGGCGCCGGGCTCGGAAATCAGCAGGCGCTCGAGTTCGCTCACGTCGGAGAATTCGCCCGTGGGATGAATGCGGACGGATTCCGTGCCGGCGAGAATCCGGCCCGCGTTCGACACCACGTTCTGGGTCTGGAGCAGATCATAGATGCGCTGGATGCTGATCCCCAGGTTGGCCATGCGGGTCTGTAAAATCTCCACGAAGACCTGCTCTTCCCGGGCGCCGGTGATCTCCACCTTGGCCACGCCTTCGACCAGCACCAGTTCACGACGGATATGGTCGACGTAATCCCTGAGGTCGCGGTAACTGAATCCGTCCCCCGTGACGGCGAAGAGGATGCCGTAGACGTCCCCGAAATCGTCGTAGACGAGCGGCTGCGAGGCGCCCGGCGGCAGGCTGGATGCCATGTCCCCGATCTTGCGGCGCAGTTCGTCCCACATCTGCTGCAGTTCCAGACCGGCGAAGTGCTTCTGGATGCTCACCTGGATCTGCGCACGACCGGGGCTGGAGACTGACGTCACTTTGTCCAGCGCGGCCAGTTGCTGCACGGCGTCTTCCACCTGGCTGGTGACTTCCTGCTCGACCTGCGGGGCGGATGCACCCGGGTAGGCCACCAGCACCTGCGCCTCCTTGATCGTAAAGGGCGGGTCTTCGAGCATGCCGAGCGTGAGGAAGGCGAAACCGCCGCCGACGGTCAGAATCAGGATCAGCATCCAGCTGATCACCTTGCGTTCGATGGCGAACTGGGAGGGCAACATCGCAGAGTCGGGGCGCGTGCGCAGCCGGGACCGGGCGGCGCTCAGAGGCCTGCTTCGCGTGTCATCGGGCGCAGCAACATCCCTTCGGTCACGGTGTGGACGCCGGCAGCGACCACCATCTCCCCGGCCTGGATGCCATCGAGGACGACGATCCCGTCGCCGGTCAGATCGCCCACGGTGACCGGCTGGCGGTTGGCACGCATGGTCTGCGGGTCCAGCTTCCAGATGAACCGGCTGGGGGATTCCACCGGCTCGTCCTCGGCGCTGAATACCGCTTCCACGGGCAGCAGATAGCCTGCGGCCCCGTATCCGGTGACAGCCGCAAGATCGACCAGCACGGAGGCGGTCATGCCGGGCAGGACGTTGATGTCCTCCGGGGCTGGCAACGAGAAGGTGACCTTGTAGCTGAGTGTGGCGGGGTCCGCCGAGGCCTCGTGCTCCTTGTACTCGGCGTCATACAGCCGGTCCTCGGCTGGGCTGAAGCGCACTTTCACGGGCACGGCGCTTGCGGAATCCGGGCGCCGTTGCACGCGCGCGATCACCGACTCCGGGACGTCCACGATCACATTGACCCGGTCACCCGTCTGCAGGACCAGCACCACCTGGCCCGCCGCCACGTTTTCGTGATTCTCCACCAGCTGGCGGGCGATCACGCCGTCAAAGGGTGCGTAGAGGCGCGTGTAGGCGAGATTGTTCTCGGCGCGGGTCAGATCCGACCTGGTGACCCGCATACGCGCCTGGAGCTGCTCGAAATCCGCCTGCGAAATCACCCCCTGGTCCACCAGCTGCCTGCCACGCTCGTGCTGCGCCAGCGCCAGCTCATACTGGGCAGCACGGTCCTCCAGGACGGCTTCGTAGTCGGACGGGTCGAGCCGGGCCAGCAAGTCACCCTGGCGCACCCGCTTGCCGCGATGGGCGGGCAGTTCGATCAACTCGCCCGCAACCCGGTAAGCCAGTTCAGCGTGGTTCGAGGCCTGGACCGTGCCCGGAAAGGTGCGCAGGCCGGCGCCGCCGGGATCGGCCACCGTGAAGAGCTTGGCTGGGCGCGCGCGCTCCGGTCCAGAATCCACGGGCACTTCGTGACAGGCCGCGAGCGCCAGGATGGCAACGAAAAGAAGGACGGTTTGAAACACCGTCTGCATGGCGAGCCCCCCCGTCACCCCTGACGCGGCCGAATATACCGCAATGACTGCAGGATTTCGCCCTTGCTGCGCCTTGTCAATTTCGCTCTCCGTCAGCGGGCGCCAGTCGATGTCATGCCATTCGAGCAGCGCGATTAGATGATTGTTGTCGGCCAGCAGCATTGCCAGTTCATCGCGATCAATCATCGAAACTTCGGAATGGAAGTCCCGTTGTACAGCTTCCATTGGATGCCGGGCCGCTGGTCGAGACCCGCGAACGTCAAGAGTGACCAATCCGGTTCGCCTTGCTTGATGGACAGGAGAAACCGGCGCTCATTCGGGGGAGACGCGTCCGCATTCGCCGCTGCGCGAGGGCACGGGCGTCTGCTGCGATTTCGCGTGCCTCGCCATCGCCCTCTGCCGCGCAGTGAACATCCTGGCCCGCTACGCGAGCGGCTGCCTCGGCGTGCGCCCTCCGGTCCCGGCGACTTCGAACTCAGACTGTTTTGCGTCTGGACCAACGAGGTGACGGGAATCGCCTCGAGTGACGACATGGCTCGCCTGCTGCGGGATCTGCCCGACGCTCGTGCCCTGACGCTGGCGGTGGCCGGCAGTCACTGCTCGCCGCTATCGACACCTGCGCTCGGCGGTCGCTCCGAGGCGCCAGTCGCCTTGGAGTAGTGCCACAACACCCGAATCCACTCCATCCGATCTGCAAGGGCGCTGGCCGCGTCAATGGTCCGTGTTCATCAGGTCCACCCACCGCGGGTCAT
>CAZOSZ010000161.1:0-5843 GCA_964582505.1 uncultured Ectothiorhodospiraceae bacterium
GCTGGGCCGTGGGCGGGCGCGATCCGGAGAAGCTTGCCGCCGTGCTGCACGAGATCGGCGCGCCCGGCATCCCGGTGATGCTTGGCGACGGGCACGACCCGCGCTCGATGGCGGATCTCGCGCGCAGCGCAGGCGTGATCTGTTCGACCGTCGGGCCCTATGCGCTGCACGGCACGGAGCTGGTCGCCGCCTGCGCCGACACGGGCACGCATTACTGCGACCTGAGCGGCGAGGTCCACTGGATGCGGCGGATGATCGACGCCCACCATGAGCGCGCCCGTGAGACCGGCGCGCGCATCGTGCATTCCTGCGGCTTTGACTCGATCCCCTCGGACCTGGGCTGCCTGTTCCTCCAGCAAAAGGCGATCGCGCGGTATGGAAAACCCTGCAGCGCGGTGAAGCTGTTCGTGCGGCGCATGAAGGGCGGCTTCAGCGGAGGAACGATCGCCAGCATCCTGAATGCCATGGACGCCGCGCGACGCAGCCCCGAGGACCGCCGGGTGCTCGCGGATCCCTACGCGCTGAATCCGGTGGGTGAGCGCGACGGCCCGGATCGCCGCGACCAGGCCAGGCCGCTGCGCGATCCGGACGCGGAGAGCTGGACGGCACCCTTCGTCATGGCCCCGGTCAACACCCGGATCGTGCGTCGCAGCCATGCGCTGCTGGGCTGGCCGTGGGGACACCGATTCCGCTACTCGGAATCGGTCATCACCGGGCCTGGGGCCGCGGGCCTCGCCCGCGCCGTCGCGTTGAGTGGTGTGCTGGGAGGCTTCATGGCCGCCGCATCGGTCGCGCCTTCGCGCGCCTTGATGAGCCGTTTCCTGCTGCCGAAACCGGGCGAAGGGCCGGACGAGGCGGCTCGCGAGGCGGGCGGCTTCGAGATGCTGCTGATCGGGCGGCATCCTTCGGCCACCCAGCGGCGGCTCCGGGCGCGGGTCGTCGGTCGCGGCGATCCGGGCTACGGCGCCACCTCGCGGATGCTCGCCGAGGCCGCCACCTGCCTGGCTCTCGATGCCGATCGCCTTCCGGCGGCCGGCGGATCCTTGACGCCCGCTGCGGCGCTCGGGGCCGTGCTGATCGAGGGTCTGTCCAGGCGGGCCGATGTCCGCTTCTCCATCGAGGAGTAGCGCCCGCAGGGCGAATGACGGCCGGATTGGTATGCTTGTGGCCATACGAGGCCATGCCGCCGCGCCAAATGAAGATCAGCTGGAGCGACTACGACCCGGGTTCCGCGTGGGACGAACTGATGAGCGTCCAGGGTCGCCCGCGCCCGCACGCACGCACCCTGGCGCGTTACCTGGCTTCCCTGAGTCCCACCCAGCTCGGCCGCCGCCAGCAGGCCGCGGAACGCGCCATAGTCGAGATGGGCATCACCTTTACGGTCTACAGCGAGGGCCAGAACATCGACCGCGCCTGGCCCTTCGACATCATCCCGCGGGTCATCGGCGCCACGGAGTGGCACCGCATCGAGGCGGGCCTGAAGCAGCGCCTCACGGCGCTCAACCTGTTCATCGACGACGTCTACAACGCACAACGGATCCTGGCCGACGGCCGCTTTCCGCGGGATGTGATCGCGACCTCGGGGAATTTCCTGCCGGAATGCGCCGGCATGCGGCCGGCGCACGGCGTCTGGGCACACATCTGCGGCAGCGACCTGGTGCGCGACGCGGATGGTACGGTGTACGTGCTGGAGGACAACCTGCGGGTGCCCTCCGGCGTGTCCTACATGCTCGAGAACCGCATCGTCACCAAGCAGGTGTTCCCGGAACTGTTCGCTCACAGTCGCATCCTGCCGGTCGACGATTACCCCTCGCTGCTGTTCGACACGCTTGCCTCGCTTTCGCCGCGGCCGCTCGACCACCCGGAAGTGGTGGTGCTCACGCCGGGCATCTACAACTCGGCGTATTTCGAGCATGCCTACCTCGCCCAGGCCATGGGCGCGGAGCTGGTCGAGGGCGGCGACCTCGTGGTCGCGGACGACGACTGCGTCTATATGCGCACCATCGCGGGGCTGGAACGGGTGGACGTGATCTACCGCCGCGTCAATGACACCTTCCTCGACCCCGAGGTGTTCCGGTCCGACTCGCTGCTCGGCGTGCCGGGTCTGATGCGGGCCTGGCGGGCCGGCAATGTCTCGATCGCAAATGCGCCCGGCGCCGGCGTGGCCGACGACAAGCTGGTGTATGCCTACGTGCCGGACATCATCCGTTACTACCTGGACGAGGAGCCGATCCTGCCGAACGTGCCGACGCACGCCTGCGCCAACGAGTCAGACCGGCGCTTCGTGCTCGAGCATCTCGACGAGCTGGTGGTCAAGCCGGTCAACGAGTCGGGCGGCTACGGCATGCTGATCGGCCCGGCGGCGAGCCGCGAGGAGCTGGAGAAGTTCGCACGGCTGGTGAAGCGCCAGCCGCGCAACTATGTCGCGCAGCCGGTGCTGAACCTGTCCACCGCGCCGACGCTGGTACGCGGCCGGCTGGAACCGCGGCATCTCGATTTGCGCCCCTTCAGCCTGCAGGGCGACCGCTCGGCTGTGACCGCAGGCGGGCTGACGCGGGTGGCGCTGGTCAAGGGCTCGCTGGTGGTCAATTCCAGCCAGGGCGGCGGCAGCAAGGACACCTGGATCGTCGAGGCAGGGGAAGCCTGAGCATGTTGTCGCGCGTCGCCGAGCGGATGTACTGGGGCGCCCGCTACCTGGAGCGTGCCGAGAACACCGCGCGGCTGGTCCGGGTCTACGATGCGGCGCTGCTGGACCTGCCCGGCGAGGCCGGAATCGGCTGGGGACTGCTGGTGGAGATCTGTGCCGCACGCGAGGCTTTTGCGGCGCGTTACGCCAAAGGCGGCGACCGCGAGACACTGAAATTCCTGATCTCCGACGGCGAGAGCCCCAGCTCGATCATCGCCTCCCTCGGGCAGGCACGGGAGAACTTCCGCACCACGCGCGACCTGTGTCCGACGGAAGCCTGGCGCAGCGTCAACGAGCTCTACCTGTATGGCAGGAAGACACTGCCGCGGGCGGTCTCGCCGCGCGGCCGCCACGAGGCGCTCTCGGAGATCGTGCGATGCGTACAGCAGATCGCGGGCCTGCTGTCCGGCACGATGAGTCATGGCGACGCCTATCACTTCATTCGCATCGGCCGGGGCCTCGAGCGGGCCGATATGACGACGCGCATCATCGACGTCGCGGCCGCCGCGCTGTTGCGTGCCAGCGAGCCCGAGACGCGGCTGGACAACACGCTGTGGATGGCCGTGCTGAAATCGTTGTCCGGCTACCAGATGTATCGCCAGTACGTGCGCCGCCGCATCCGCGCCGAGGATGTCATCCACTTCCTGCTGAGCGATCCGCTGTTCCCGCGCGCCGTGTTCCACTGCCTGGCCGAACTCGAGACGAGCATCCTGCGGCTGCCGAACCACGAAGGCCCGCTGCGCCAGGTGCTGCGCCTGCAGCGGATCGTCGACGAGCGCACGCCGCGGAAAGTGGAAGAGGCCGCGCTGCACGGGCTGATGGACGAATTGCAGCTCGAGCTGGGAGGCGTCCACCAGCAGCTCGCCGCAAACTGGTTCCTCCCGGTGCAGCCCACATGAAGCGATTCAACTGCGGCTGCGGCATCCGGGTGTTTTTCGACGATTACCGCTGCCTCGTCTGCACGGCGGAACTCGGCTATGCGCCCGGATGGGACGGCTTCCTGGCCAGGCCGGCGGGCGCCCCGGCCTTTGTCGACGCCGACGGCCGGCGCTGGAAAGCCTGCCGGAACCGCAGCGACCACCAGGCCTGCAACTGGCTGCTGCCCGAGGAGGATCCGCAGGCTTTCTGTGTCGCCTGTCGGCTGAACCGGCTTATCCCGAACCTCTCGGCCGGACAGAACCTGCGGCTGTGGCGCCGGATCGAACGGGCCAAGCGGCGACTGGTGTACAGCCTGCTCAAACTCGGGCTGCCCATGGAGGCTTCCGCCGGCCGCCCGCCGCTGCGTTTCGAGTTTCTCGAGGACCAGCGCAGTAATCCGCAGGTGGCCGAATCGCTGGTGATGACCGGGCACCGCGCAGGCATCATCACCATCAACCTGCTGGAAGCGGACGACGTCGCGCGTCACGCGGTCCGCGAGCAGATGTTCGAGCTGTACCGGACTCTGCTCGGCCACTTCCGGCACGAGAGCGGCCATTACTACCAGGACCTGCTGGTGCCGCCCGGACCGGCGCGCGAGGAGTTTCGCGAGCTGTTCGGCGACGAACGCCGGGACTACGCCGCCGCCCTTGCGGATTACCACGCCAACGGCCCGGCGCCCGACTGGCAGGAGCGCTGCATCAGTCCCTACGCCTCGAGCCATTCCGTGGAGGACTGGGCGGAATGCTGGTCGCATTACCTGCACATCCGCGACGGCCTGGAGACCGCAAGGGCGAACGAACTGCTGAGCATGCCGCCGGTGGCGGACTGGAAGGGCGAGGTGGCGCTATGGATTCCGGCCGCCGTGCAGCTCAATGAGATGGCGCGCAGCCTGGGCGTGGACGATCCCTATCCCTTCGTGCTGAACGGTCCGGTGAGGGCCAAGCTCGGCTTCATTCATCGACGGCTCGAAGCAGTTTCTCCGGCCGCGGCGGCAGCGGCGGCAGGGCGTTGAAGGCCTTCTCGACATAGCCCTGCCAGCTGCGGCCGAGTTCCCGCAGGTAGTCGTCGTCCTGGCCGAACATCATGTGGCGGCTCAGGCCGGGCCTGCGCGAGTCGAAGATCAGCACCTCGATCGGCGGCCCGACCGTGACGTTGCTGCGCATGGTGGCGTCCATGGACAACAGCGCGACCCGCGCCGCGTCCTCGAGCGACAGCTCCGGCCGGATCAGCCGGTCGAGGATCGGTTTGCCGTACTTCAGCTCGCCGACTTGCAGGTAACGCGTCTGGCTCGAGGCGCGGATGTAGTTGCCTTCCGGATAGACCAGGAAAATGGCGGGCGCCCGCCCGGTGATCTGGCCGCCGAGGACGAAGGTGGCCGTCAGCGAGAAATCGGTCTCGCCGCCCTCGGCGTGCTTGCGGCGCTGCGCCGCGTTGATCGTGCCGAGATACTCGGCCGCTTCGGCCATGCTCTTCACGGTCTTCAGGTTTGGCTGCCGGTCGAACTCGAAGTCATGGCGGATGCGGGTGCGCACCGCCTGGGTGGTGGCCAGGTTGCCCGCCGAGAGCAGCACGAAGTAGCGGTCCGGCGCCTCGAGCAGCACGTGCATCTTGCCGTAGACGCTGACCTGGTCGGGGCCCGCGTTGGTGCGCGAGTCCGAGGCGAACACCAGTCCCTGCTCGACCGAAATCGCGACGCAGTAGGTCATGGAGATCAGGGAATACGGATCTTGCCACCGCCTGGTGGCGCGCCGAGGCCGGGCCCGAGCGCTGCGCCGGATTCCGGAACGATAATCGAACCCGCCGCCTCACGGCGCATCTCCTGCAAGCGCCGCATGGTTTCCGCAACGGCCTTCTCGGCCGCTGCGCCGAAGCCTTCCACCGCCTGGGCGAGCGATTCGGCCGGAATGTCGAACGACAGCGGCAGGGCCCCAGCCGGTGTCAGGACCTGCGCCTGGCCCATGAACAGCACGGGGCGGGAGGGATCGGGCGTTCCATCGACGGTCACCGGGCGCAGCCGCTGGATCGTGCCCACGCGCCGGTCGGTGAAGATTTCTTCGCTGTAGAGGTCGCCGGCGTTCATGCCGGCATCCTGTTGCTGGTCAGCCATGAGTGGGTCCTGCAATGGGGTCTGCTGGCTGCAAACCTTAGCAAGATCGGCCAGCCAGTGGAAACGAAAAAGGCCCCCTTGCGGGGGCCCCTTCGGTGCGCGGACCCGAAGATCCGTTCACGTGTGCCGGTC
>CAZOSZ010000162.1:0-5828 GCA_964582505.1 uncultured Ectothiorhodospiraceae bacterium
GGTACCAGCCGGCCTCCATCTCGCTGACGAACACCACCTCGCTGCCGCGCACATAAATGCCGACGCCAAGGAAATTGCCGGTGTCCGACCCGGTGTCGATGATGGTCTTCGCGGGCGTCGGGCACAGGCGGAAGCCCGGTGCGACGTCCGTGCCCGTCGCCTGGATCACGCCTTCCTGGTACTGCCAGTCGCGATAGGGCCCGCAGGCATTGCCCTCGTACTTGACGTTCAGGATCGGCACGTGCCCGCGATAAAGCACGCGCTTGCCCCTGTAGTCGACATAGCGCAACTCGATCCCGGAACCGTTGGTCCCGCTCGATGCTGCCGGCCGCACGGCGAGGAAGCGCCACAGCGTCAGCCCGCCTTGCTTGACGGTGACCCACACCTGTCCCGCGGTGCCCTTGCCGGCCGTGGCCTGATTGGCGTCGCGCGGCACGCCGCACAGCCCGGTGTTGGGCGGGCGGATGTTGGCTGGCAGGCGGCCCTCGAAGCGGGTCACGAGCCGCCGCGCGAGATCGACGCCGACGATCTCGTGCTGCGCCTTGCCACCGCGCGGCAGCAGGCCGACCGCAATGCGGCGCTCAACTCGGCCGTCCGGCAATTCGTTCAATACCAGCGCGGGGATCGGCTGGTACGGCAAGAGCTGCCGTGCCTCGATCGCGGCGGCGAATGCGCGGTCGCGGCAGACGATCTTCACCGCCGCCGCGTACTCCTGGTCCGATGGATGCGGCGGCAGCGCCGATTCCGTGACCGTTGCGCGCCTCGGATCGCGCAGGTTGCCGTCGACCAGTACGGCGCGCTGGTTTGTTTCATCGTACAAGGTGGCGCGAAATCGGCCCGGCGGTCGCGGTCTCGCTCGCTTGACTTCGTCTTCGTCGAGCGCCTCGACGTACAGCAGCCGCGCCTTGCCGCGGCCGATGCTCTTGCGCACGTTGGCCAGCCTCAGCACGCGGTCGCCGATGGCTGCCAATTGCTCGCGGCTCGGGCCGAACGGCTTGACCGTCACCTTGATATCAGCGTCGGACTGCTTCTGCCTACGCATAGTCGATCTCCTGCCCAGACCATTGACTTCCAACACTCACGGGTTCCCCATATTCTTCAGTGACCGTTGGCGACGTTTTATGACAGGCAAGTGCCTCTCCGGAGCCCGGATCGCGGCAAGTCCGGCCGCACATGCAACGAATCGGCTGTCGCGACCACTGGTGAATAAGCTATGGCCGCAGGCTGCGGAGAACCCCGCGATGCGAAACAGACTTGCCTTCCAGGCGCTTAGCTGCACGATCGTGCTTGTGGTTTCCGGCTGTACGGGTGTTCGCTCGTATCACACGCTGCCCGCCCCGTTCACCTCCAGGGTCGAGCCCCAATCGAGCGAGCTTACGGTTGACCAGGAAGCCTGGCTGGCGGAGTTGTGTCCGTTTGGAGCCCCAACAGTGGGCCCCTACTACGAGCGCGAACCCCTGACACTGCTGGTTCGGAGTGGTTACGCCATCATGCACAACGACCGGACCAAGACCCCGATCTGGGTCTGCGAGCGCGTCCGGCACGACGATGTTCACGGTCCGCTGACTGGCCGGGATTCCTGGGCTCCGGATCCCGAACTGTGCGACTCCAAGACGCGATGCGTGCGCGGAGCGGTTGATTCGGACTACAAGGGATCAGGCTACGATCGCGGCCATCTGGCACCGAACTGGAACCAGCGCCAGGACCTGGAGCGGAAACGCGACACCTTCTATTTCTCGAACGCCGCACCTCAGGTTGGACGCACGTTCAACCAGTCCGCGTGGCAGGCGCTGGAGAGGGAGCTGACCACATGGACCGAGGCCTTGAACGATTTCTGGACGATTACCGGTGTGCTGTTCTATGACCAGAAGGAGGAAGACCCGGAAACCGCGACGGGCTTCATCCAGGTCGAGACCATTGGCACCGGAAGCGTCTTCGTGCCCACTCACTTCTACAAGATCGTGATCTGGCAGGAGGCCGAGGAATTCCGGGCTTTTGCAGTGGTGATGGAGAACCGGCCGTACGATGCCGGGGAGAGCTTTCGGGATGCCGCGAACCTCCGCTCAGTTCGCTGGCTTGAGGCACGACTCGCGGTCGATTTCATGCCGGATCTGGAGCCCGCCGATGCCGATGACCTGGAGGTCGAAATAGGCCACCCTTTGCGATGAACATTCTGAAGATTACCTACCGCCCCCTGATGGGCGGCGCAGGCATTGTGCCGTCCACAACGCGTCGCTGGGCCACGGCAGGCGTATTCGCGCAGGGCCATGGCAGGCGCTGGCTCGTCACTGCGGGACATGCAATCGGGTCGCTTGATCCGGGGGCGCACCTCTCCATCAGCCAGGGTCCCTGGGGTCAGCCTGGGCAGGACATCGCGCTGGCCACGGATCAGGAGATCCTGCGCAACAGTGGGCTGGATATCGCCGCGGTGCCTGTACCCGACCTGCTGCAGATCCGACCTGCAATTGTGGGCTTGGGTCCCTGGTCCGCTCCGACCATCGCGGTGGTGGGCATGGACGTCGTCAAGGTTGGCGTTGGTTCCGGTTTCGTGCGGGGTCGCGTCACTGCAGTGAATGGCAGTGAGATACGAATCGGACGACTGCTCGAGTATCCAGACCAATACTCCCTCGCGGAAGCCGGAGACAGTGGAGCCGCCTGGCTGACGTGGCCTTCCCTTTCGGTTGTCGCAATCCACACGGGGAAAGCGGCCTCCGGTGAGGCCGTTGCGAGCAATGCAGTGGACGTCCTCGCAAGCCTCGGCTTGTCGCTGGCCTGAGGCGTCCTGCTGCCACGGCGGCTCAGGCAGCGGTGGGCAGATGATTGAATCCGCCGCTCATTGGCCGGACGAGGTTGATGGCACTGGCCTCCTCCGGCTGAGCCCGAGCAAGAAGGCATAGACGGCAATGGCCGCGACCAGGTGCTTCACCGTATGCCCGCTGACCAGGCCCGTGGCGCGCAGCACGGGCTCGTCCAGGCACTCGAACACCTTGGCCATGCCGTACAGGCCGAGCAGGGCCCACACATGGCGCGTCGGCCTGAGCGCCGGCGGATACAGCAGGATGATCGCCGGGATGAGCAACATGGGAAGGAACTGGACGAGGACATACAGCCGCAGGTCGCCACCGTCCCCGGAATCGGACAGGCGCCAATACACGACAGACAGGACACCGAGTATCAGCAATGGAAGCAGCAGCCGCCTGCCGAGTCGCGGCGAGATGTGCTCGCCGATGATGGCTGCGAAGAAGGCCATGAACGCCAGGGTCATCGGCAGCCGGTCCCAGGCCAGCGTGGCGTCGGAAGGCGCGAGGTGGTACCAGGCGGACCCGAAAAACAGCAGCGCGACGGAGGCGAACAGGACCAGGTACGCGGGCTTCAGCGGCGCCAGGGTGCCCGCAGGGATGCCGTGACGAAACAGGAAGATGCCCGCAATGCCGACCAGCAGGAAGGGCAGGTTTGAGAGTGTGTTGGCGAAGTGGGGAATGCCGACCAGGCTCCGCTGGTCCGCAAACTCGTGGTATCCGGCAGGCTGCGGGATCGGGCCGTAAATGCCGAGCGCGATGATCGCGATGGCGGTTATGGCCAGGAGGGCCAGGGCACGCGGCTCGATCGACTGCCGGGTTACATGCATTCTGGGTTTTCCATGAAGGCAGTCATGACGCGAGGACGGTCAATCCCTGGATCACCGCTCGCCCGGCTGGAACCGCCTGTTCGGCGGCCTACCGGTCATGTCGTGGCACGGCGTCAGGATCCGGCTCCTGGAACCCTGCGCGCGCTGCATCCTCGAGCTTGCGCAGGCGTCGCCAGCCGAGCTGCCAGATGGCGCGGAATCTGGATTCCAGGAAAAAACGCTCGGCGACAGGGGAGAGGAAGAACAGCCAGCGCACACTGATGTCCTCGTAACCCTCAACCAGTAATGACCCTGATGATGCCGTGAAACGCACCTCGCCGCTGCCGCGCCAGAAACCCCGGAAGTCCCAGCGGACGCGCTGGTTGGGCTCAACGAGCGTGGCCTTCGCCACAAGGGGAAATGGAAACTTCTTGATTCCGACAGCGAACCAGCCTGAGCCCAGGTCACGAGCCCCGGCAAACCCATAGAGCCGGGGCCACTCCGCCGGACTGGCAAAGTAGCGGAAGACTTCTTCGACGGGAAGAGCAAAGCGCTCGCTGAACCTGATCAGCATGGTGGATTCCGACCGCAGCGAGCGGCCCTGGCGGAATCTCCGGATGATGTCGCGATCGTCGTCCTGTGCCGCATGCGACGGGCCAGGTCTCGCAAGCGTTGGCGACCCGACTCCGAAAGAGGAAGGTCCTCCCAGATGGCGTCAGTGACACGCGACGAACGTTTCACTTCAGGCACATGATCCATATCGCGTACTCAGATTCGATGGTTTCCTTCTTCAGCGCCTCGTGTGTCGCAGGCGACCACGCGGGATGTCTGATTCGATGATCGCAGGGGACTCGGTGCCGCCCTGCGTGAACGGATCGCAACGCCTCATTGGTTGCCATCACATAACGGCTTCGAACCCCCCATCAAGTGGCGTCGGAGTGTCGTCATGGTGTGCCAGGTAGTGGAGTCCTCCGCCTGGTGGCTCGACACGACATCAGGCCGCGCGTCCCACTGCCTGAACGCAATGTCTCTCGGGCCCGGAGTGGTCGCGAAGTCGAACACATGGCCGCTGATGCTCGACAAAACCGACTTGAACTGCCGACCCGCAACCCGGAAACGCACTTCAGCGAGGCCGAACTCGTCGGTGCAGGGAAACATCGGCACACCAGTCCAATCGCGCCGACGGTGCCTGAGGCGGTACAAGTCAATCTCAGCCCATGACGCAGGAGTGTCAATCTCTGGATCATCGCCGCTGGGCCCCATAGTCCCGTGCCTCCTCCAGGGCCGGTTGTCGCGTCCCGCCATCGGCCACTTCCAGCAGCTCTTGATAGAAGGTGCGCGCGACGGAGGCCTCGCCGAGCAACAGCGCCGCCCGAGCGGCACCCAGCAGGCCGTTGAACCGCCGCGGATAGAGTTCCAGCTCGCGCTGGTACGCCGCAAGCGCTTCCGCCGGCTGCTCCTGCTCCATCAGGAGGTCTCCCAGGAGCTCGAGGGCAGGAAGCGTCGGTCCCGGAGTCACGGCGTGCTTCGGCGTCGAAGCCTCGAGCTCGGCGGCCTCTCGCATCAGTGCGACGCTGGCTTCCCGTTGTCCTTCCGCATGGGCAATCCAGGCGCTCAACTCGAGCCGAAGCACCCTGATGTTCCGGGCAAACAACGCCTCCCCCGCCTTTCTGGTCCCCGTCTCGAGCAGTTCCAAGCGCTCGCCGGCCGCTATTGCCTCGTTGACTTCGCCCAGTTGCACTGCGCCCAGTCCACGCGCGAACCGCGCGATGGCCTCCGGCCAGGTGAAACGGTCCCAGTCGAGGGTCGCGGGCTCGCGGGCCACGAGCGACGCGGCCTCGCGCCAGGCGCGTCGCTCCAGTGCGTACCGGGCTTGTGTAGACGCCAGGTGAAAAGCCGTCTTGAAGCTGGGTTCCAGATCGGCCGTTTCAAGCAAGCGCTGCAACTGCGCGGCTGCTTGATCGTCCGAGCCTGTCTGGAGATACGAATAGACAAGATACTCGATCGCGTGCGGGAACTCGTCCCAGACAAGCTCTCCGCGGTCGCCCACCGGATGCTCCAGGGCCGCCTCCGCGGCTTTCAGGTTACCGCGTATCACGCCGTCCCAATCGCCGAGGCGGGTATAGATATGAGTTGGCATGTGGAGCGCATGGGGATTGCGCGGCGCGATCGCCTCGTACTTGCGCGTGATCTCCAGCGATTCCCGTTCGCGCCCCGGCAC
>CAZOSZ010000163.1:0-5782 GCA_964582505.1 uncultured Ectothiorhodospiraceae bacterium
CCAGCCGCCGACTGCGAGTGCGCCTCCAGCAGCAGCCCCGGCGCGGGCCGGCACTGCGGCAGAGACGACCGCCGTCGTTTCGGCGCCGGTCGCGCTCAATCCGCGACACCCGGACCGCTACGTGGTCAAGAAGGGCGACACCTTGTGGGACATCTCCGCGATGTTCCTGCGCGACCCGTGGTACTGGCCGGAAATCTGGTACGTCAATCCGCAGGTCCGAAACCCACACCTGATTTACCCGGGGGACGTGCTGACGCTGGTCTACCTCGACGGACGCCCGCGGATCATGCTGGAACGCGGTGAGGTGGCCCGTCCGGCCGGCGCCGAGCGACTGGAGCCAAGAGTGCGCGCCGAGCCGCTCGAGGACGCGATCTTCACGATTCCCTACGATCGCATCGCTGCTTTCTTGAGCCGACCGTCGGTGCTCGACCGTGACACTGCCGACAAGGCCCCCTACATCCTCAGCAGCCGCCGCGGCCACCTGGTGCACGGCTCGCAGACCGAAGTGTATGTGCGCGGCGCCTCGCTGGAGGAGAGCGACGCTTACAGCGTGGTGCACGTGGGCGAGCCGTTGCGGGATCCCGATGACGGCCGGCTGCTCGGCTATGAGGGCACGTATGTCGGCGAAGGGCGCCTGATCCGATCCGGCGATCCGGCCACCTTCTATCTCAATGCAACAGCGCGTGAAGCGCTGAATGGCGACCGGCTGCTGCCGGTGGAGACGGACTTTCCGCTGCGATTCATCCCGAGAGCACCCGACCGGACTGTGGACGGCCGCATCATCAGCGTGCTGGACGGCGTCTCGCTGGTCAGTTCCTACCAGATCGTGACGCTCAATCGCGGCGCCAAGCATGGTCTCGAGCCCGGCCATGTGCTGGCCGTCTGGCAGGCCGGCGAGAAAGTCGCCGACCGCTTCGGCGGCGGCAGCGTGCAGTTGCCGGACGAATATGCGGGTCATCTGATGGTTTTCCGCAGCTTCGAAGAAATCAGTTATGGCCTGATCATGCAGGCTACCAACGAAATCCGCGTACTCGACAAGGTACGCAACCCCTGACGGCGTGAGTCATTGCAAGCCCCAGAACCTCGACGCCGGCCCACGCCGGCGTCGTCTTTTGAGCGACCGCCGATGAGCGCGGCTGCCTCAGCCTGGCTGCGCCTCGCGCTTGCTCCCGGAGTCGGGCGCGAGGTCGCGCTGAACGCCGCTGCGCAACCCGGAGGACTCGAAGGCCTGCTCGAGGGAGGCGCGCGCGCCCTGCGCGCGGCCGGTTTCGCCGAGGAACCGGCAGACGCCCTTGCCGGGCCACCGCCGGACTGGCTGCCGGCGGCGCTCGACTGGCTGGCCGAGCCCGGTCACGGACTGCTGACGCTCGCCGACCCGGACTATCCGCCGCTGCTCCGGGAGGCAAGCGGCGCGCCGCTGGCGCTGTTCCTTAGCGGCGATCGCAGCTTGCTCGGCGTGCCGCATTTCGCGATCGTCGGCAGCCGCAATCCGACGCCGCAAGGCGCGGACAGTGCCAGGGAGTTTGCCAAGTACCTGTCGGGATGCGGGCTGGTGATCTGCAGCGGACTCGCAGCCGGCATCGACGCCGCCGCGCACCGCGGCGCACTGGCCGGCGGTGCGCCGACCACGGCGGTCCTCGGCTGCGGCCCCGACCGCGTCTACCCGGCCTCAAATGAGGAACTCGCGAGACGCATTGCCGGTCAGGGACTGATCATCTCGGAATTCCTGCCCGGCACGCCACCGCTCAAGGAGAACTTCCCGCAGCGCAACCGGATCATCAGCGGCCTGTCGCTCGGTGTGCTGGTGGTCGAAGCAGCCCGGCGCAGTGGCTCGCTGATTACCGCCCGGCTGGCCGGCGAGCAGGGGAGGGAAGTATTTGCGATCCCCGGCAGCGTTCACAATCCACTCGCCCGTGGCTGCCATGCGCTGATCCGCCAGGGCGCAACCCTGGTCGAGACGGCCGCCGACATCCTCGCGGAGCTCGGCCCGTTAGCGGGCGTGTCTCCGCCCCCGCAAGCCGCTGCCGAAACGACGACGCAAGCCGCGCAACAACTCGACGGCGATTACCGGAAACTGCTCGACGCGCTCGCCCACGACCCCGCAGGGGTCGATGCCCTGGCCGTGCGCACCGGTTTGACGGCTGCGGAGGTTTCCTCGATGATGCTGATCCTTGAACTCCAAGGGGCCGTGGAGTCCTTGCCGGGCGGACGATTCGCACGGAAAACCACGAGGTCGTGAAATGGCGGAGAGTGTGCTCGACGTTCTGATGTACCTGTTCGAAACCGCGGGCGATGAAGGGGTACCACCGGAGCCCGACCGGGATGGACTGCGCGAGGAACTCGAGCGAGCCGGCTTCCATGACCGCGAGATCAATCGCGCGCTGGACTGGCTCGACGGCCTCGCCGTGCGCGACGACGGCGAGAGCGGAGATCCGCCGACCGATCGCGCAATTCGGGTGTTCGGCCGCGACGAATGCGTGCGGATCGACCCGGACGGTCGCGGATACCTGATGTACCTCGAGCAGATCGGTATCCTCTCGCCACATCAGCGCGAACTGGTTATCGACCGGCTGATGGCGCTCGACGCCGAGGAAATCGACGTCGATGACATCAAGTGGGTGGTGCTGATGGTGCTGTTCAGCCAGCCGGGAGAGGAGAACGCCTACGCCAGGATGGAGGACCTGGTGTTCGAGGATCGGGCCTGGATCGCGCACTAGGCGTCGCCGCCGGTCCCGCGACCCGCAAGTGAATACACAGGGGGGTCGTGGCGCGAGCCACGGCCCGTTTTTTCGAGCAGAAAGCAGTTTGGAATGAGCAACAACCTCGTCATCGTCGAATCGCCCGCCAAGGCCAGGACCATCGAGAAGTATCTCGGCGGAGACTTCAAGGTGCTCGCGTCCTATGGTCATGTCCGCGACCTGGTGGCCAAGGAGGGCGCCGTCGACCCACAGGCCGGCTTCGCGATGAAGTACGAGGAAATCGAGCGCAATCGACGCCATATCGAGGCGATTGCCAAGGCGATGCGACGTGCCGACGCGCTCTACCTGGCCACCGACCCTGACCGCGAGGGAGAGGCCATCAGCTGGCACGTCTGCGAGTCGCTGCGCGAACGCGGCCTGCTCGACGGGCGCCCGATCTACCGCATCGTGTTCCACGAGATCACCCGTCGCGCGGTCCAGGAGGCGCTGCAACATCCTCGCGAGATCTCCGGCGACCTGGTCAATGCCCAGCAGGCACGGCGCGCACTCGATCACCTGGTGGGATTCAATCTCTCTCCCCTGCTGTGGAAGAAAGTGCGGCCGGGCCTGTCGGCGGGGCGTGTGCAGACGCCTGCGCTGCGCCTGATCGTCGAGCGGGAACGCGAGATCGAGGCATTCCGGCCGGTCGAGTACTGGACGCTCGAGGCCGAACTGCAGAAAGCCGGCCAGGCATTTTCCGCGAGACTGGTCGAGTACGGCGGCCAGCGCATCGACGACAAGCTCGAGAAGTTCTACATCGGCGATGAAGGCGCGGCGCGCCAGGCGGAGCGCACGCTGCGCGAAGCGGCGGCCGGACGGCTTCAGGTGTCTGCCGTGGAGCGCAAGCAGCGGCGCCAGAATCCGGCGCCGCCGTTCACCACCTCCACGCTGCAGCAGGAGGCCGCCCGCAAGCTGGGTTTCACCGCGCAGAAAACCATGCGCACCGCGCAGCGGCTATACGAGGGCGTGGATTTCGGCGAGGGCGCCACCGGGCTGATTACCTACATGCGCACCGACTCCGTTTCACTCGCCAGCGAGGCGCTGCACGGGATCCGCAACGTCATCGGCCGGCGTTTCGGCCCCGCGGCGCTGCCGGACAAGCCGCGCCATTACCGCACCAAGTCGAAGAACGCCCAGGAAGCCCACGAGGCTATCCGTCCGACCTCCGCGGCCCGCCATCCCGACGACCTCGCCGGACGCCTGGACCGCGACCAGCAACAACTCTACGAGTTGATCTGGAAGCGCGCCGTCGCCAGCCAGATGGCCAGCGCGGTGTTCGACACCGTGTCGCTCGACCTGGTGCCTTCGCATGCACCGCGGGACGGACACCGCTTTCGCGCCACCGGATCGATCCTGCTGGAGCCCGGCTATATCGCCGTCTACCAGGAAGGTCGTGACGACACCGAGGACGAGCAGGACCGTCGTCTGCCGCAGGTCGAAGCAGGCGAGCTGATCCCGCTCAACCGGCTGGAGGCCGAGCAGCATTTCACCAAACCGCCGCCGCGATTCTCCGAGGCCAGCCTGGTCAAGACACTGGAGGAGTATGGCATCGGCCGGCCGTCGACCTACGCCGCCATCATCTCGACCCTGCTGGATCGGGAGTACGTCGAACTCGATCGCAAGCGCTTCATCCCGACGGACGTGGGCAGGATCGTCAGCACCTTTCTGAGCGAGCATTTCACCCGTTACGTGGACTACGACTTCACCGCGCGGATGGAAGACCGGCTGGATGCGATTTCCCGTGGCGAGCAGAACTGGCAGGAACTGCTGGGACGCTTCTGGGAACCGTTCCGGGAGCTGCTCAAGGAGAAGGAAGCCTCGGTCAGCAAGCGCGACGTGGTCCCCAATCGCGAACTCGGCACCGACCCGGCGTCCGGCAAGCCGGTGCTGGTCAAAATCGGTCGCTTCGGGCCCTATGTGCAGATCGGCACTGCCGAGGACCAGGACAAGCCGCGCTTCGCGGGCGTGCCGCGGAGCAAGAGCATGCAGACCATCACGCTGGAGGAGGCGCTGGAGCTGTTCAAGCTGCCACGCGAGCTCGGCGAGACTCCGGAAGGTTTGCCCGTATCGGCCAATATCGGCCGCTACGGGCCATTCGTGAAGTTCGGCAGCAGGTACGCCTCGCTGAAAAAGCACGACGACCCCTACACCATCGGGCTCGAGCGCGCGCTGGAGGTGATCCGCGAAAAACAGGCCCTGGACGCGAGCCGCACGATTCGCGAGTTTGCCGAGGAGGGCATCCGCATCATGAGGGGGCGCTTCGGACCCTACGTCACCGGCGACGGTCGGCGCGCCAGCATTCCGAAGGACGTCGACCCTGGCTCCGTCGGCCTCGACGAGGCGCGCCGCCTGCTCGAGCAGGCACCGGCGAAGAAGGCCGGAAAGAAGAGGCCGGCCGGCAAGACGCCCGCGAGGAAAAAGGCCGGCGCGGCCAAGAAGAAGACCACCAAGCGCAAGTCGTCGACGGCCAAAGGCGGCCCCCGCAAGAAAGCCGCAACAAAGAAAAAGATGCCGGCTCGCAAGAAGGCCGCCGGCCCCGTGCAGAGAGCTTCCTCCGGGGACTGAAAGTGGCCGGCAGCCTCGCGATCCGCCGGGCCGGGGTCCTGATCCGCGAGGGCGGCGTGGTGGCGTATCCGACCGAGGCCGTCTGGGGCCTCGGCTGCGATCCGCTCGCGGCGGCGGCCGTGCTGCGCATCCTCGAGCTGAAGGACCGGCCGATGTCCATGGGCCTGGTGCTGATCGCCGCCGACGCCTCGCAGCTCGAGCCATGGATCGAGCCGCTGGAACCCGAGGTCGAGGCGCGGCTCGTGGCAAGCTGGCCAGGGCCGGTCTCATGGGTGGTGCCTGCGCAGCCCTGGGTGCCGGAATGGTTGCACGGCGGCCGCGGCACGCTCGCAGTGCGCGTCACTGCGCACGCCCAGTCCGCGGCGCTGTGCCGCGCAGCCGACATGGCGATCGTCTCGACCAGCGCGAATCGCAGCGGCCGCCCGCCGGCGCGCACCGCAGCCCAGGTGCGCCGCTGGTTCGGCCGCGGCGTTGACCTT
>CAZOSZ010000164.1:0-5770 GCA_964582505.1 uncultured Ectothiorhodospiraceae bacterium
CATCGGTAGCGGCGAAGGCGCCGGTGGTGGCAAAGGCGGCGGCGATCAGGGCGGCCAGGATCTTCTTCATGTGGTGTTACCTTTTTGGGAGTTTCTAGAAAAGCCTCAACCTGTTGAGGCACTCCCGAAACGCACCGCATCGTCAGTCGGTTGACAGCGCCGGCGACATAGAATCACCGGCTTTGCGGCGAGCTTCGCGTTGGGTCTTGCGCTGATCCTCCGGATGGGCGCCGGGCCCGACGAGGGCCCGGCGCCGGGCACCACCACCGACCTGATCGCGGCGACGCCGGCGCCGGCCAGCTCGGTCAACGGCGCGACCACAGCCGAGCTGCTTCAGACATCGAGGCGACTCGAGGCGGCGCTGCGTGCGCTTCCCGCCGCGCCTCGGGTGACCCGGGCCAGCACCGCGCTGACCATCGCCGAGTTGCAGGACCGGATTTTCGAGATCGACACGCTGCTGAGCGATCAGCGCCTGGCCCCTGACCGGGAACGGGAATTGTGGCAGCAGCGCGTCAGGCTGATGGATTCGCTCATGCAGGTCAGGTACGCGCAGCTCTCCGACGCGCGCTGAACCCCATCACTTCCGAGGAAACCGCATCCATGAATGGCAGAAATATCGTACGCATGCTGGCGATCGCGGCGAGTCTCTCGCTGGCGGTGGCGAGCGCAAGTGCGCAGGAAACGCGCACCAGTCCGCCGGAAGCAACGCAAGCCGATGCCCAGGCCCGGCTGAAGGATGCCGAGGCGCGCCTCCAGGAGGCGGCCCGTGAAATCGCGGAACTGACGGCGCGGGTCGTCGGTGATGCCGGTTTCGCCTTCGCCGAGGAACTCGCCGCGCGTTCGCGCCGCGCGATGCTCGGCATCAACATCGGCCCGGTGGACGGCCCGGAGGCGCGCGCCGACGGCGTACAGGTGCTCGGAGTGACGCCGGGCGGGCCGGCCGAACAGGCCGGCATCCGCAGCGGCGACGTGCTGGTCTCGCTGGACGACGCCCCGCTGGACTGGAGCAATGACAGCTCACCGGCCAGCAAGCTGCTGGAAGGCCTGCGCGGAGTCGAGCCAGGCGCCGAAGTCACGGTGGCATACCGTCGCGACGGGCGGACGGCCACCGCCAAGGTGGAGACGCGGCCCTGGTCGCGGATGATGGCGTGGCCCTTCGACGGCGAGCACATGCATCCGCCGTTCCCGCCGGACGCGCCTCGGGCGGAGGCGCTCATGCGCCGCTTCATGCTGGACCGCTGGGGCGACATGGAGCTGGTGGCGTTGACACCCGGGCTGGGCGACTACTTCAAGGCCAGCGAGGGCGTGCTGGTGGTGCGCGCACCCGGCGACGCGGCGCTCGGCCTCAAGGACGGCGACGTGATCGTGGACATCGCCGGCCGCAAGCCGGCCGACCCGGGCCATGTCGTCAGAATCCTGCGTTCCTACGCGCCCGGTGAGCGCCTGGTGATGACCGTCATCCGCAAGGGCAGGCGGCAGCAGCTGGAGGCCGACATTCCCGAGCGCGCGGATCGCGGTTGAAATAGCTGCGATCCCGGTTTCCGGGGACAGCCCCTGTATTTGCTACCATTCGCGCCCCATGCGGCGCGCCGACTTTCATTACGAACTCCCCGATGAGCTGATCGCCCAGCAGCCGCTGGCGGAGCGCCCGGCGAGCCGGCTGTTGGTCGTCGACGGCCGGCTGGGCGCCTGGCGCGACGCGGCGTTCCGGGACCTGCCCGAGCTGTTGTCGCCCGGCGACCTTCTGGTGCTGAACGATACCCGGGTGATCCCCGCCCGGGCCTGGGGCCGAAAGCCCAGCGGCGGGCGCGTCGAGTTGCTGGTGGAGCGGCTGATCGGGGAACGCGGTGTGCTGGGACAGTTGCGCGCCGGCAAAGCGCCCGCGATCGGCGCCACGCTGTGCTTCGACGGCGAGGCGAGCGCCCTGGTGCAGGGCCGGGCCGGCCCGGCTGGCGACTTCTACGAGTTGCTGTTCGATTGCCCGGTGCTGCCCTGGCTCGAGGCCTTCGGCCACGTGCCGCTGCCACCGTACATCCGGCGCCCGGACGCCGCAACGGATCGGGAGCGCTACCAGACCGTCTATGGCCGCCAGCCGGGCGCCGTGGCCGCCCCCACCGCGGGCCTGCACTTCGACGCCGGCATGTTTGCCCGTCTGGCGCAACGTGGCGTGGAAACCACCACCGTGACGCTGCATGTCGGCGCGGGCACCTTCCAGCCGGTGCGCACCGAGGATCCGCGCGCCCACCAGTTGCACGCCGAACGGGTCAGTGTCGACGAAGCCGCCTGCGCGGCCGTCTCGGCGGCCCGCGCGCGCGGCGCCCGGGTGGTCGCGGTCGGCACCACCGTGGTCCGCAGTCTGGAGACCGCGGCAGCCGGCGGCGTGCTTACATCGTTCACCGGCGAGACCGGACTGTTCATCCTGCCGGGCTTTGGCTTCCGCGTGGTGGATGCGCTGCTGACCAACTTCCACCTGCCGGAGTCTTCGCTGCTGATGCTGGTCTGCGCCTTCGCCGGGCGCGCCACGGTGCTCGGCGCCTACCGGCACGCGGTCGCGGCCCGCTACCGCTTCTACAGCTACGGCGATGCCATGTTCCTCACGCCCGCCGAGGGCGTGCGAGAGGCCGCGCGGTGAAGTTCGAGTTGCTTGAAAGAGACGGCCGGGCCCGTCGCGGGCGCCTGGTGTTTGCCCGCGGCACGGTAGACACGCCGGCCTTCATGCCGGTCGGAACCTGCGGCACGGTCAAGGCGATGACGCCCGAGGAGCTGATCGGGCTCGGCGCGCAGATCGTGCTGGGCAACACCTTCCACCTGATGCTGCGGCCCGGCGAGGCGATCATCCGCGCCCACGGCGGCCTGCACGGCTTCATGCACTGGGAGAGGCCGATCCTCACCGATTCCGGCGGCTTCCAGGTATGGAGCCTTGCCGAGCTGAGGAAGGTATCCGAGGAGGGAGTGCACTTCGCCTCGCCGGTGGACGGCTCGCCGGTTTTCCTCGGGCCGGAACGCTCGATGGAGGTCCAGCGGGCCCTCGGCGCCGACATCGTCATGGCCTTCGACGAGTGCACTCCGTATCCGGCCACCGAAGCCGTCGCCCGCACCTCGATGGAGCTGTCGCTGCGCTGGGCGGCACGCAGCAGGGCGGCGCACGGCGACCACCCGGCGGCGCTGTTCGGCATCGTCCAGGGCGGCATGCACGCCCCGCTGCGCCAGGCATCGCTGGACGGCCTGCGGGAGCTCGGCTTCGACGGCTACGCGCTGGGCGGACTGTCGGTGGGCGAGCCGCCCGGGGAGCGCGAGGCGGTGATCGAGGCCCTCGAGCCGGCGATGCCGGCCGACCGGCCGCGATACCTGATGGGCGTGGGAACCCCGCAGGACCTGGTGGAGTGCGTGGCGCGCGGCCTGGACATGTTCGACTGCGTGATGCCGACCCGGCACGCGCGCAACGGCTACCTGTTCACCCGCCGCGGCACGATCAGAATCCGCAATGCCCGCTACCGCGACGAGACCGGGCCGGCCGATCCGGATTGCGCCTGCTACACCTGCAGTCATTTTTCGCTCGCCTACCTCAGGCACCTCGACAGCTGCAACGAGATGCTCGGCGCGAGACTGAACACGCTGCACAACCTGCACTACTACCTGGAACTGATGGCGCAGATGCGCGAGGCGATCGCCGCCGGGGGCTTTGCCGCCTGGCGGCGGCAGTTCTACGCGCTCCGCGAGCCTGTGGACTGAGGCGCGCTCCGCGCTTCGTGGCATAATAGCCAGCTGTTTTACCGCGGCCCCGAGCAGGGCGGCGTAACCTCCTAGGAAGCATGCCGATGGATTTCTTCATTTCAAGCGCGTGGGCCCAGGCGGGCAGTCAGCCCGATCCCTTCATGACGTTCCTGCCCCTGGTCCTGATCTTCGTGATCTTCTATTTCCTGCTGATCCGGCCGCAATCCAAGCGCGCCAAGGAGCATCGCAAGATGGTCTCCGAGCTGAAGGCCGGGGACGAGGTGATCACCAGTGGCGGCGTGCTCGGGCGCATCACCGAAGCCAGCGAGCAATTCCTGAAAGTGGAAGTGGCCGACGGCGTGGTGCTGAAGATCCAGCGCCAGACCATCGGCCAGGTCCTGCCCAAGGGCACCTTCAAATCCGTCTGATCTCCCGGCAGCCAGGAAGCAGTCGTGGTCCTCAACCGTTTCCCCCTGTGGAAGAACCTGCTGGTCATCGGCATCCTGCTGATCGGACTGGTGTTCGCCCTGCCGAACATCTACGGCGACGCGCCGGCCGTGCAGGTCAGTGCCGAGACCGGCCAGCCGCTGGACGAGGCCACCTTCGGCCGGGTGACCGGCATCCTCGACGCCGGGCAGATCAGTTACGGCCCTGCCTACCTCGAGGACGGGCGGGTCACGGTCCGTTTCCCGGACGTCGAGGAGCAGCTTCGGGCGCTTGACGTGGTGCGCGAGCAGCTCGGCCGGGGCTTCGTCGCCGCGCTGACGCTGACGCCGCGCACGCCCCCTTTGCTGCGCGCGATCGGCCTCAAACCGGTGAGCCTGGGCCTGGACCTGCGCGGCGGCGTGCATTTCATGTACGAGGTCGACATGGAAGCGGCCATCGGCCAGGCGCTCGATCGCTACGAAGCCGACTTCCGGACCCTGCTGCGGGACGCGCGCATCCGCTACAAGTCGGTGCGGCGCGACGGCGGCGTGGTCCGGGTCGTGCTCGGCAGTGCCGAAGACCGCCGCGCGGCCGAGCGGGTTATCCGCGACCTCGACCGCGACCTGGCGTTCAGCGAGCGTCAGGTGGGCGAGGACTTCGAGCTGGTGGTCCGGATGACCGAGGACCAGATGCGTGCACGGCAGGACTTCGCGATCGAGCAGAACACCACGACGCTGCGCAACCGGGTCAACGAGCTCGGCGTGTCGGAGCCGGTGGTGCAGCGCCAGGGTGCCGACCGCATCGTGGTGCAGCTGCCCGGCGTCCAGGATCCCGCGCAGGCCGAGCGCGTGCTCGGCGCGACCGCGACCCTCGAGTTCCGGCTGGTGGACGAGGTCAACAATCCCTTCGAGGCGGAGCAGCGCGGCCGCGCGCCGCTGGGTTCGGCGCTCTACCACGACCGCTACGGCCAGCCGGTGCTGCTGCGGCGCGAGCTGATCGTCACCGGTGACCAGCTGACCGGCGCCTCGGCCGGCTTCGACGAGGGCCAGCCCGCGGTGTACGTCAATCTCGACGCCCGCGGCGCCCGCAAGATGGGCGAGACCACCCGCGCCAACCTCAACAAGCGGATGGCGGTGGTATTCATCGAGCAGAAGCGCGACATCATCGAGCGCGACGGCGAGCGGCGCGAGGTCACGCGCGTCGAGGAGCGCGTGATCAGCGTCGCGACCATCCGCGGCGTGTTTTCCAGTCGCTTCATGATCACCGGGCTGGAGCCGCTCGAGGCCCGCGACCTGGCGCTGTTGCTGCGCGCGGGCTCGCTGGCCGCGCCGATCTACAAGGTCGAGGAACGCACCATCGGTCCGAGTCTCGGGCAGGAGAACATCGTGCGCGGCATGGAGGCGGTGGCGATCGGCTTCGTCCTCGTGGTGCTGTTCATGGCGCTGTACTACAAGGTGTTCGGCCTGATCGCCAACCTCGCTCTGCTTGCCAACCTGGTGCTGGTGATCGCCTTGCTGTCCATGCTGCAGGCGGCGCTGACCCTGCCCGGCATTGCGGGAATCGTGCTGACGGTCGGCATGGCGGTGGACGCCAACGTGCTGATCTTCGAGCGCATCCGCGAGGAGCTGCG
>CAZOSZ010000165.1:0-5768 GCA_964582505.1 uncultured Ectothiorhodospiraceae bacterium
CGCCGCCTCGCGTGCCGTAGCGGCCGGCCTGCGCGCTGGCGCCGAGACTTCCGCCGCGCGGGCCGCGGCGGGTGATGATGTGGATCACGCCGCCGATCGCCTCGGAGCCGTACAGCGAGGAACGCGGACCCTTGACGATCTCGATGCGCTCCACCAGCTCCGCCGGGATGTTCTGCAGCGCGGCCCCGCCGGCGGTGCCGGGGTTGACCTTGACACCGTCGATCAGCACCAGCGTGTGGTTGCTGTTGGCGCCGCGGATGAACACCGAGCTGAGCTGGCCGGGGCCGCCGTTGCGTGCCACCTCGATGCCGGCGTGGAAGCGCAACAGTTCGGCAACGTCGGTTGCGTGGCCGCGCTCGATTTCCTCGCGGTCGATGACCACCACCGCCGGCAGCGCCCGCTCCGGGCTGATCGCACGGCGGGTCGCGGTGACCACCACCGGTTCGAGGGCCGCAGGTTCGGCCGACACGTCTTGCATCACAGGTGGAGCGAACAGCAGGGCCGCCGCGATGGCGGCCCGGGCCCGGTGCGAGACAATCATTTCTCGGTCCCCCGCGCATGCACGCCCGCATGCGCCTTGACGCGGAACACACCGGATGCGGGGGAGTTGAACGGCCGGCAGGCCGGTCAGTGCTCCCGCCGAGCACCCGGAACCTCGCCAGGCCGGTCTCCGGGCTTGCGAGCGGGAAAGGCTTCCCTGCGACATCGCCTTCCCGCGCTCCTGGCGCAGTGGCTCCCGTCCGGGCGGACGGGGGATGTCGCTTGACTCGCTCACCGTTGCGGGGGCAGCGCCGGATTCGTCGCGGGCCTGGGCCGCGCGCCTCACCGGCTTCCCGGGAAGACCCTGGGGGTCCTCCAGCCCGACGACATCTCGCCGGGCTCACCTGACGACGGCGATGTTGTCTCCGTCGCGCGGGAGTGTCAAATTGCGCCGATGGAACGCTCGCGCCACCTGCAAGTCGCGCTCGACGTCGCGCACACCGCCGCCGAGGTCATCCTCCACCATTACCGCGATGGCACCGAGGTGAGCTACAAGGCCGACGCAAGCCCGGTGACCCGGGCCGACCTCGAGGCCGAGGAACTGATCCACCGCGCGATCACCCGGGCCTTCCCCGACCACGGCTTTTACGGCGAGGAAACCGGCAGTCACGGGCTGGAGGCCGAGTTCCTGTGGCTGGTGGACCCGATCGACGGCACGCGCAGCTTCGTGCGCGGCTATCCCTTCTTCTCGACCCAGATCGCCCTGATGCACAAGGGCGAGGTGGTCGTCGGCGTGTCCAGCGCGCCGGCCTTCGACCAGATCGCCTGGGCCGAGCGCGGCCAGGGCGCCTGGCTGGACGGCAAGCTCTGCAAGGTCAGCGGCATCGCCAAGCTCGAGGATGCGACCGTCTCGTCCGGCAATCTGCGCACGCTGGCGTCCGGGGCGCGCTGGGCTGACTGGGGCCGGGTGGTGAGTCGGGCAGCGCGGATCCGCGGCTACGGCGATTTCTATCACTATCACCTGCTGGCCGCCGGGCGGATCGACGCGGTGGTCGAGTCGGACGTCAACATCCTCGACATCGCCGCGCTGTCGCTGATCGTCGAGGAAGCCGGCGGGCGCATCACGGATCTCGATGGCCGCCTGCTCGGACTTGAGACCCGCAGCGTGCTGGCCGGCAGCCCGCGGATCTATGCTGCGGTCGCGGAGGAGATGGGGCTGGCGACGTAGGAGCGGCCGTAGGAGCGGCTTCAGCCGCGACCATCTGGCCAGTCGCGGCTGAAGCCGCTCCTACGGCCGCTCCTACGGCCGCTCCTACATGGGGAGGAACAGGCGGCGGCCGGCGAATTCCACGCCGGTGACTTCCATGCCGTAGAGCCGCGAGACGGCGGCGTCGCTCAACACCTCGTCGGCGGGTCCGAGTTGCCAGCTGCCGTCACCGAAAAGCAACAGGCAGCGTTCGCACCAGCCCGCGGCGAGGTTGACATCGTGCAGGGTCACCACCACGGCGCGCCCGGCCCGGGCCCGGGCTGAGAGCAGATTCATCACGCCCAGCCGGTGCTGCGGATCGAGGTGATTGGTCGGCTCGTCCACCAGCCAGACCGCCGGGTCCTGCACCAGCAGGGTGGCGATCGCCAGCCGGCGGCGCTCGCCGCCGGACAGCGTGTCGAGCGAACGTAGCTCGAAGCCGGCGAGATCCACCTCGAGCAGCGCCTGGCGCGCGATCGCCAGGTCGTCCGGACTTTCCCATTGCCAGAAGCCGAGATGCGGATGCCGGCCGATCAGCGCCTCGTCCATCACCGTGGCGGGGAAGGGATCCTCGGTGCCCTGCGGCAGCAGCCCGAGCTGCTGTGCAAGGCTGCGCCGCGTCCAGGCCGAAAGCGGCCGGCCGCCGACCTCGACCTCACCCCGCGCCGGCTTGCGCAGCCCGGCCAGCGTCAGCAGGGTCAGGGTCTTGCCCACGCCGTTCGGGCCGAGCACCGCCAGCGCCTCGCCAGGATGCAACTCGAGATCCAGCTCGCTCACCAGCCGCCGCCGGCCAGCCTCGACGCACAAGCCGCGGGCGGCCAGCAGGGGCATTTCCGGCTGCGGATCGGGGCGCTGTCGTGCCGCGTTCTGCATGGCCTCAGGTTCTCAGTGCCAGTGGCGGGAATGAGCGTGCGCGAGTGCCCAGAAAGCACGCAGAGCCCCGTCGCTGTCAAGCAGGCGCGGGGCGTCGGCCGGAATCAGCGCGGTCCGGATGGCGTAGTTGCACTGCAACAGGTTACATTTCAAGGTCCGGACTGAACACAGGCACGGTCCCATGGTGGCAGAGCCAACGGATATCGCGGAACAGCAACAGATTTCCCGCATGGGCCGGTTGTTCGAGGCCCAGCGCAGCGCCTTCGCGGCGGCGCCGATGCCGACCGCCGCGGCGCGGCGCGCCGACCTGAAGCGCCTCAAGGACGCACTGGTGGCCAACCGTGAGCGCTTCATCGCCGCGGTGGCGGCGGATTTCGGCGGCCGCGCCCGGGGGGAGACCACGACCGAACTTTTGGTCGCCGTGCACCACATCCGTTACTGCATGCGGCGGGTGAAGCGCTGGATGAAGCCGTCAAGGCGCGGCACCAGCCTGCTGATGGCCACCACCAAGGCCATGGTCTATTACCAGCCGCTGGGCGTGGTCGGCATCATTGCGCCGTGGAATTACCCGCTGGCGCTGTCGGTCGGGCCGCTGGCCTTTGCGCTGGCCGCCGGCAACCGGGTGATGGTCAAGATGTCGGAAACCACGCCGCGCACCGCCGAGTTGCTGCGCCACGTGCTCTCCGAGGTCTACGAGGAGCGCCAGGTGGCGGTGATCCTCGGCGAAACACAGACCGCGCGGGAGTTCACCCGGCTGCCGTTCAACCACCTGCTGTTCACCGGCGGCACCGAGATCGGCCGGCAGGTGATGCGCGAGGCCTCGGCCAACCTGACGCCGGTGACCCTCGAGTTGGGCGGCAAGTCGCCGACACTGATCTCGGACGACGTGCCGCTCGACCTGGCGGCCGAGCGGATCGCCTTCGGCAAGGCGCTCAATGCCGGCCAGAGCTGCGTGGCCCCCGATTACCTGCTGTGTCCCGCGGACCGTGTCGAGGAGTTCGTCGATGCCCTCGGCGCCGTGCTGTCGCGGATGTACCCGGGGATGGTGCGCAACGACGATTACAGCGCGGTGATCAGCGAGCGCCACTTGCGGCGCGTCAAGGGCTACGTCGACGACGCGCGCGCCAAGGGCGCGGGGGTGGTGGAGCTCAATCCGGGCGGCCTGTCGCCGGAGCCGGGCAGCAGGAAGATGCCGTTCTACGTGATCAAGAACGCCACCGCGGAAATGCGCGTCATGCAGGAAGAGGTGTTCGGCCCGGTGCTGCCGATCGTGCCCTACCGCCACCTGCAGGAGGCCATCGACTTCATCAATGCGCGGCCGCGGCCGCTGGCGCTGAACCTGTTCGACATGAACCCGGAAAGGCGGGCGCGCGTCCTCGCCGAGACGCATGCCGGCGGCGTATGCATCAACGATGCCGTCAGCCACTTCATCGCCGAGGACCTGCCGTTTGGCGGCATCGGCGAATCGGGCATGGGTCACTACCACGGGCACGAAGGTTTCTTGACCTTCTCGCACCAGAAGGCGGTGTTCCAGCGACCGCGGCTCAACACCGGCAGGGTGTTGCACGCGCCGCACGGCCGCTGGCTGCAACGCCTGTTGTACTACCTCTATCTGCGCTGAGCGGAGCGGGGAGCGTGGACGAGCAGCAGGTCGAGATCCGCCGTCTTCGCGAGACTCTGGCGACACAGCGCGACGAGGCGAAGAAAAACGAGGAGATCTTCCGCCGTTCGCATGAGCGCTTTCTCGAGCTGCTGCAGGCGGTGTCGCTGTCGCAGCTGTTCAAGGCGGTGACCGAGGGGCTGCGCCGGTCCCACGATGTCGACGTGGTGACGCTGTGTGTGCGCGACGTGCAGCACGAGATCCGCCAGCTGCTCGCCGCCGAGGACCCGCACACGCCGGCGCCGGAGGGGGTGATGTTCGTCGAGACCCTCGAGGGCTTCGCGCCGCAATACAACAACCTCTGGCGGCCGTGGCTCGGGCCGTTCGTCGGGTCGGACCACTGCCTGGTCTTTCCCGGGCGGACCGACCTCGGCAGCTGCGCGCTGTTGCCGCTGCGCCGCGGCAGCGAGCTGATCGGCTGTTTGAATTTCGGCAGCCGCGATCCGAAGCGCTTCACGCGTCACCACGCGGTGGATCTGCTGCGGCCCCTGGGTGACATCGCAGCGGTCTGCCTGGAGAACGCGATCAACCGCAGCCGGCTGGTGCGCAGCGGCATCACCGATGTGCTCACCGGCCTGTATAACCGGCGCTACCTGCAGCACCGGCTGGCGGACGAGCTTGCGCGGGCGCGCCGCAGCGGCGCGCCGCTGGCCTGCCTGATGCTCGACGTGGACCACTTCAAGCCGGTCAATGACCGGTGGGGACATCCCGCCGGTGACCGCGTGCTGGCGCAGATCGCGCAGATCATCCGCGAGGAATGCCGCGCCAGCGACATCCCGATCCGCTACGGCGGCGAGGAGTTCGCAGTGCTGCTGCCAGGCGCAGAACCGGCGGAAGCAGGCCACGTGGCCGAACGGATCCGCAGTGCGGTGGCCGGCAACGAGTTCATGGTGGCCGACGACCGGACGATCCGGCTGACCATCTCGGCCGGTGTCAGTTGCGCGCGGCCGAGCGGCGACCAGGTGGACCTGAAGCGCCTCGGCGACCGGCTGATCGCCGAGGCGGACGTGCAACTCTACCGGGCCAAGTCAGAAGGCCGCGACCGCGTCTGCGGCGTGGCGGCCTGAGGCCCCCGGCATGTGGTTGACGGTCGAAGGCATCGAGCAGGCCTACGGCGAGGATCGGGTGCTGCGCGAGCTGACGTTTCGCGTGCCGGCCGGCGCGATCGGCTGCCTGCTGGGCCCGAGCGGTTGCGGCAAGACCACGGCATTGCGTTGCATCGCGGGATTCGAGGGCGTGCGCGCCGGCCGGATCCTGGTCAATGGCGAGGTGCTGAGCCGTCCCGGCTTCGTCGTGCCGCCGGAAAAACGCGGGCTGGGCATGGTGTTCCAGCAATACGCCCTGTTTCCGCACCTCGATGTCGCCGACAACGTCGGCTTCGGCCTGAAGGACATCAGTGGCGCCGAGAAGGCGCGTCGGGTCGCCGAGGTGCTCGAGGTGGTCGGGCTGGCCGGCAAGGCCAGGCTGTACCCGGATGAGCTCTCCGGCGGCCAGCAGCAGCGCGTCGCG
>CAZOSZ010000166.1:0-5736 GCA_964582505.1 uncultured Ectothiorhodospiraceae bacterium
TGCTCGCGGGCCTGCAGGGTCAGCGTGAAACCCTGGCGCCCGTCGCGGTCCACGGTGCGACCGACGATCCGGCCCGGCATCTGCCGCACCAGCGCCTGGCGGCAGGCGAAAAAGCCGAAGTACGGTCCGCCCGCAGACAACGGCACGCCCATAGGCTGGCCCTCGCCGCAGGCGATGTCCGCGCCGCCCTTGCCCCACTCGCCGGGCGGCGTCAGCAACGCCAGGCTGGTCGGATTGACCACGGCGATCACCAGCGCGCCTTTGGCCTTCGCCCAGTCAGTGAGCGCGGCGACGTCCTCGTAGGTGCCGAAGAAGCTGGGTTGCTGGATCACCAATGCGGTGACGTCCGCATCGTCCCAGCGCTGCAAGGCCGCGGGCAGCGTGGTGCCGGTGGCGGCGCAGTAGGGCACGGTCTCGAACTTCAGACCCTGGTTGCCGGCGATGTTGACCGCGACTTTGCGATAGCCCGGATGCACGGTCGCCGGCACCAGGATCCGGGCAGAGTGCGACGCGCGGTTGGCACGCACCGCCATCAGCGCGGCCTCGGCCAGCGCGCTCGCGCCGTCGTACAGCGAGGCGTTGGACACATCCATGCCGGTCAGCGCAGCGATCATCGACTGGTATTCGTAGATCAGCTGCAGCGTGCCCTGGCTGGCCTCGGCCTGGTAGGGTGTGTAGGCGCTGTAGAACTCGCCGCGGGTGGTGATCTCCCAGACGGCCGCCGGGATGTGGTGCTCGTAGGCACCGGCGCCGATGAAGTTGAGGTGGCCTGCGTCCTGCGCGGCACGCTCGCGCATCAGCCGCGAGATGTCCATCTCGCCGAGGGCATCCGGCACGCCCGGCAACGACTCGATCCGGAGGGCGACGGGGATCTCGTCGAACAAGGCCTCGAGTTCCGCCACGCCGATCGCGGCAAGCATCGCGCGGATGTCGTCCTCGGTGTGCGGGATGAAAGGCATCGCCTGGTTTACTCCTCGAGGCTCGCCGCGTACGCGCCGGCATCGAGCAGCGCGGGAAGCTCACCGGCCGGGCGGATCTTCATGATCCAGCCTTCACCATAGGGATCCGAGTTCAACAGCTCGGGCTGGCTTGCCAGGGCCTCGTTGCCGGTGAGCACCTCGCCGGCCACCGGGCTGTAGACGTCGGAGGCCGCCTTGACCGACTCGACCACCGCACAGGCCTCGCCGGCGGCGACCACTCGTCCTGCCGCCGGGGTCTCGACGAACACCAGGTCGCCGAGCGCGTCCTGCGCATGGTCGGTGATGCCGACCGTAACGCTGCCGTCGGCCTCGCTGCGCAACCATTCGTGCGTGCTGGTGTACTTGAGTTTGGCGGGAATGTTGCTCATCGCGGGGCCCTCAAAGGCGGGATGGGTCGGAACACTTCAGTCGATCTGGATGCGCGGCTTGCCGTTGCGGACGAATGGCGGACGCACCACGCGCGCCGCCAGCAGCCGGTCGCGCACCTCCACTTGTACGCGCTCATTGACAGTGGCGGGCACGCGCGCGAAACCGATCGAGCGCCCGAGCGTCGGCGAGTAGCCGCCGCTGGTCAGTTCGCCGTCGCCTGCGGCCGTGACCACCCGCTGGTGGGCGCGCAGTACGCCGCGGTCTTCGAGCAACAGCCCGACCAGCTTGCGCGCCGGGCCCGCGGCCCGCTGCGCCTCGAGCGCGGCGCGGCCGATGAACTGCCGCTCGGCGGGCTCCCAGGCGACGGTCCAGCCCAGGGCGGATTCGAGCGGGCTGGTGCTCTCGTCCATGTCCTGGCCGTACAGGTTCATGCCGGCCTCGAGCCTCAGCGTGTCGCGCGCGCCCAGCCCGCAGGGCCGGATCCCGGCCGCGACCAGCGCGCTCCAGAAGGCCTCGGCCTCGCCGCCGGGAAGGATGATCTCCCAGCCGTCTTCGCCGGTGTAGCCGGTGCGGGCGACGAACAGCTCGCCGAGCTGCACGGCCGAAAACGGCGCCAGTTCGAGCGCCGCGGCCCGCCCGTCGGCCGGCAAGAGCGGCACCGCCCGGGTGCGTGCGTTCGGTCCCTGCACTGCGATCATGGCCAGCTCGGGGCGTTCGCGCACGCTGACCCCGGAACCTTCGGCCTGGCGCTCCAGCCAGGCCAGGTCCTTGGCGCGGGTCGCGGCATTGACCACCATGCGGAAGTGCTGCTCGGACAGGAAATAGACGATCAGATCGTCGATCACCCCGCCGCCCTCGTCGAGCATGCAGCTGTAGAGCGCCTTGCCGGGCGCCTGCAGGCGCGCCACGTCATTGGCCAGGAGTTTCCTCAGCCAGTCGCGCACCGCCGGCCCCTCGAGGTCCACCACGGTCATGTGGGAGACGTCGAACAGGCCGGCGTCGCTGCGCACCGCATGGTGCTCATCGACCTGCGAGCCGTAGTGCAGCGGCATGTCCCAGCCGCCAAAATCGACCAGCCGCGCGTCCAGCCGCTGATGCTCGGAATAAAGTGGTGTCTTTTCGCCCATTGTGTGCAACTCCCGGCAACCCGACAGCACGACGGCTGGCGCCGTCCGCCGCCCCTCTGTCCGGTGACCTGAGAGATTCGATCCTGCCGCGCAACCCGCCGGCGGAACCGCTCACCTTCGGTGGGCCCCCTTGGCGGCCGCTCTCCAGAGCCAACTGATCCCCGGCGTCCTTCTGCCTGAGCGTTTCCGGGCGGTCTTTGCGCCTTCGGCGCCCCGGACCTGGTGGACCGGGATCTCTCCGCCGGGGACTTAAGCGTTGGAAGGGCGCATGATACCCGAGCGGCGACCCGTCCGGCCAGCGCCGCCTTGCGCGGTGGCCGCGCCCTTGCGAGCCCGCAACCAGGCGGGGATCATTGCCCTCCCCGCCATCCCACGCCGGAGTTGTCATGCCCCTCGCCCGACTGATGATGTTCGCCCTGCTGTCGTTCCCCGGCCTGGCCGCCGCCGGGATGGTGTCTGCGGAACTGAGCCTGGAACGCTTCCTCGCCGAGGAGTGGGAACGCCAACTCGAAGAGAACCCGACGATGGCCTCGTCGCTCGGCGACCGGCGCTGGAACGACCGCTGGCCGGACCTGTCGGCCGATGCGCTGGCCGCGACACATGCCGCGGATCTGGCTGCGCTCGCCCGGCTCGAGGCGATCGATGCCGCGGCGCTGCCGGTGTCCCGCAGGCTGGACCAGCAGATGTACCGGCGCGAGCTCGAGGAGCGCATCAACCATTACCGCTACGGCCGGCACCTGATCTCATTCGGCCAGCGTGGCGGGCCGCACAGTGCCTTCGATACCGTCGAGCGGCTGCGGCTGGAGACCGAACAGGACTACGTCGACTGGCTGGCGCGCGTGCGCGCCTTCGGCGAGCTCGCCGACCAGGCGATTGCGCTGATGGCGGCGGGCATCGAGGCCGGCGTCGTGCACCCGCGGGTGATCACCACGCGGATCGCCGAGCAGATCGAGACCCTGGCCGGGCTCGAGGCTGAAAAGAGCCCCTGGGCGAAGCCCTTCCAGCAGTTCCCGGCCGGGCTGTCCGGGGAAGCGCGCGAGCGCTTCGCCCGTGAGGGCCTCGCGGCGATCCGCGAGGGAGTGCAGCCGGCCTACGGCCGCATGCACGCCTTTTTCCAGGAACACTACCTGCCCGCCTCCCGCGAGACGGTCGGCATCCATGACCAGCCTTCGGGTCGCGAGTACTATGCCGAGCGGACCCGGCATTTCACCACCACGGCACTGACGCCGCGCCAGGTCCACGAGATCGGCCTGGCCGAAGTGGCGCGGATCCGCGCCGAAATGGAGGCGATCCGTGCCGAGGTCGGCTTCGAGGGCGATCTGGCGGCCTTCTTCGAGCACCTGCGCACCGACCCGCAGTTCTACTACGAGACCCCCGAGGAGCTGTTCGAGGCCTACCTCGCCACCAGCAAGCGGGTCGACCCCGAGCTGGTGAAGCTGTTCGGCCGGCTGCCGCGGATGCCCTATGGCCTCAGGCCGATTCCGGACACCGTTGCGCCGCACACGACCACCGCGTACTACTCGCGACCCGCGGCCGACGGCAGTCGCGCCGGCTATTACTATGTGAACCTGTATCGGCCGGAAGTGCGCCCCAAGTACGAGATCGAGGCGCTGACCATTCATGAGGCCGTGCCCGGGCACCATCTGCAGATCGCCCTGGCGATGGAGATCGAGGGATTGCCGGAGTTCCGCCGCTTTGGCGGCGTGACCGCCTATGTCGAGGGCTGGGCCCTGTACTCTGAAAGCCTCGGCCCCGAGCTCGGCATGTACTCCGACCCCTATTCGAAGTTCGGCCAGCTCACCTACGAGATGTGGCGGGCGGTGCGGCTGGTGGTGGACACCGGGATCCACGAATTCGGCTGGAGCCGCGAGCGGGCGATCGATTACTTCCGCGCCAACGCCGCCAAGACCGAGGCCGACATCGTCAACGAGATCGACCGCTACATCGCCTGGCCGGGCCAGGCGCTGGCCTACAAGATCGGCGAACTGAAGATCAAGGAACTGCGTGCCCGATCGGAGGCCGCGCTGGGTGAGGCCTTCGACATCCGCGCCTTCCACGACCTGGTGCTGTCGAACGGCGCCATCCCGCTGGACAGCCTGGAGCAGCTCGTCGACGAGTGGCTTGCGGAGCAGGCCGGAGGGTGAGCCGATGAAAGGGGCGCTGCGGCGGCCCACCTCGCAGGTCGCGGTGGATCACGTGCGCATCGGCAGCGAGGCGCCGATCGTGGTGCAGTCGATGACCAACACCGACACCGCCGACGTCGAGGCCACGGTGCGGCAGGTGGCGGAGCTGGCGCGCGCCGGCTCCGAGCTGGTGCGCATCACGGTCAACACGCGCGAGGCGGCCACGGCGGTGCCGGCGATTCGCGAGCGGCTCTACGCGCTGGGCCTCAACGTGCCGCTGGTCGGCGATTTCCACTTCAATGGCCACAAGCTCCTGGCCGAGGTGCCGGAGTGCGGCGTGGCGCTGTCGAAGTACCGCATCAATCCGGGCAACGTCGGCCGCGGTTCCAAGCGGGACCCGCAGTTCGCGGCGTTGATCGAGGTCGCCTGCCGCAATGACCGCCCGGTGCGGATCGGCGTCAACTGGGGCAGCCTCGACGCCGATCTGCTCACCCGGCTGATGGATGAGAACTCGAAGCGGTCCGAGCCGCTCGACGCGCGTGCCGTGACCCAGGAGGCGATAATCCGTTCGGCCCTGGACAGCGCCCGACGCGCGGTCGAGCTGGGCCTCAGGCACGATCGCATCATCCTCTCCTGCAAGGTCAGCGGCGTGCAGGACCTGATCGCGGTGTACCGCGACCTCGCGGCTCGCTGCGACTATCCGCTGCACCTCGGGCTGACCGAGGCCGGCATGGGCAGCAAGGGAATCGTCGCCTCCACCGCCGGCATGGCGATCCTGCTGCAAGAGGGCATCGGCGACACCATCCGCGTCTCGCTCACCCCCGAGCCGGGGGGCGACCGCAGTCACGAGGTGATCGTCGCGCAGGAGATGCTGCAGAGCATGGGACTGAGGTCGTTCACGCCGATGGTGATCGCCTGCCCCGGCTGCGGCCGCACCACCAGCACCTTCTTCCAGGAACTGGCCCAGCAGATCCAGTCGCACATCCGCCAGCGCATGCCCGAGTGGAAGAAGCACCATGCGGGGGTCGAGGAGATGACCGTGGCGGTGATGGGCTGCGTGGTCAACGGCCCGGGTGAGAGCAAGCACGCCAACATCGGCATCAGCCTGCCGGGTACCGGCGAGCGCCCGGTCGCGCC
>CAZOSZ010000167.1:0-5690 GCA_964582505.1 uncultured Ectothiorhodospiraceae bacterium
CTGTAGGAGCGGCTTCAGCCGCGATTCCCCGTCGCGGCTGAAGCCGCTCCTACAGGCGCGCTTCATGAGCCGCGCGGCACCACGGCCAGGGTGAGGCGGGAGACGCACACCAGCCGGCCTTCGTCATCCTCGACGCGGGTCTCCCAGACCTGGGTGCGCCGGCCGATGTGCAGCGGACGCGCCGTGCCGGTGACCTGTCCGCTGCGCACCCCGCGCACGTGGTTGGCATTGATCTCGAGGCCGACGGCGTACTCGGCGGCGGCGTCCAGGCAGCAGTTTGCCGCGGCGCTGCCAAGCGTCTCCGCCAGCGCCGCGGAGGCGCCGCCATGCAGCAGTCCGGCGGGCTGGTGCGTGCGGTGGTCGACCGGCATGGTGGCAACCAGGCAGTCGTCGCCGACCGCGGTGAAGTGGATCTCCAGGTGCTCCATCATCGTGTTGCGGGTGAGCGCGTTGAGCGCCTCGATCGTCGGGCGCTGGCGCCAGATGCTCATTCCTTCTCCTTGTCCCGGTCATGCCGGCCGCGCAGCTTCTCGCCGATCCGCCGGTAGGCCTCGCGGAACGACAGGCCCTCGCCGGTGACCAGGCGGTAGGCTTCCTCGGTGGCGTACAGCTGTTGTTCCATGCGGATGTTCTCGCGGATGAAGCGCACCTCGGGCAGCGCGTGCGCGATGATCTGCACGGTGGCCTGGGCCAGGTCGATGGCGCGAAACAGCGGCGCTTTCAGGATCTGCAGGTCGCGATGATAGCCCGAGCTCAGCTTCGCCGGCACTGCGAGCACCTCGTTCAGGCAGCCCAGTGCGGTCGCGCCGCGCGCCCTGACCAGCTCGAACACATCCGGATTTCGTTTCTGCGGCATGATCGACGAGCCGGTGGTCATCGAGGCCGGCAGCGCGACATAGCTGAACTCCTGGCTGCAGAACAGGATCAGGTCTGCGGCCAGGCGGCCGAGGTCCTGCATCAGCAGGTGGATCTCGAACACCAGCTGGCCCTCGGCCTTGCCGCGCGACAGCTGCACCGCGGTGACCGGCTCGTGGACGGTGGCGAAACCCAGGCTCTCGCGGGTGTGCTCGCGGTCGAGCAGCAGGCCGGGCACGCCGTAGCCGGCGGCCGAGCCCAGCGGGTTGCGGTCGGCCCGGCGGGCGGCGGCGAGCAGGCCCTCGGCGTCATCACGCAGCTCGGCCGCGAAGCCTCCGGCCCACAGCGGCACCGAACTCGGCATCGCCGGCTGAAGGTGGGTGTAACCGGGCAGCGGCGTGTCGGCCTCGCGCTGCGCCAGGGCATCGAGCTCGGTGGCTACGCGCAACGTGCCGTCGTGCAGCAGCCTGGCGGCGTCCTTCAGGTACAGTCGCAGCGCGGCCAGCACCTGGTCGTTTCGCGAGCGTCCGAGGTGCATGCGGGCGGCGGCTTCGGGCGCCTCGAGCGACAGCCTGTGCTCGAGCGCGTTGTGCACGTCTTCTTCCTGCAGGCTGATGGTCCACTCTCCGCGCGCATGGGCCGCCGCCAGGGCCTCGAGCCCCTGCTCGATCGCGTCAAGGTGCTCCGCCGCCAGCAGTCCCCGGGAGCACAGCATCCGCGCGTGCGCAATCGAGGCGCGCACGTCGTAGGGCACCAGCCGGTTGTCCAGCCGGTGGTCCTCGCCGGCGGTGTAATCGAGCACCCTGGCGTCCAGTGGATCGCCCTTGTCCCACATGCGGCTCATCCGTCCTCGTCCTCCACGGCCGCCTGCTCGGCGGGCGTCAGGCTGCCGGTGTCCTCGACCACCAGGGTGCCGGTGCCCTCGTTGGTGAACACCTCGAGCAGCAGGCTGTCGGGGACCTGCCAGGAGATCACGTGCACCCGTGGAACCCCGCCGCGGATAGCGTACTTGATGGCGTCCGCCTTCGGTTTCATGCCGGCGTCGAGCCTGCCCGCGACGCGCATCCGCTCGAGGTCGGCGAGATCCAGGTAGGAAAGCAGCGTGCCCGGGTCCGCCGGATCGTCGAGGATGCCCGGTTCGCCGGTCACCAGGATGAGTTTTTCGGCCTTCAGCGCCACGGCGATCGCCGCCGCCACGGTGTCGGCGTTGATGTTCAGCAGCGTGCCGGTCTCGTCGGCGGACAGCGGGCTGATGATGGGCAGGAAGCCGGCCTGCAGCTGGCGCTCGAGCACGCCGCTGTCGACGCTGTCGATGTCGCCGACGAAGCCGTAATCCACCGGCCCGCCGGTCACGCCCGAAATCTCCACCGGCGGCCGGCGGTGCGCGTGGATCAGGCCGGCGTCCACGCCGCTCATGCCGATCGCCGGCAACCCGATGTCGCGGCAGATCGCCAGCACGCGGGTATTGATGATGCCGTTGAGCACCATGGTCGCGACTTGCAGCGAGCGCTCGTCGGTGACCCGCCGGCCCTCGACGAACTGCGAGGGCACGTCGAGCGCCTTGGCCAGTTCGGTGGATTGCGGGCCGCCGCCGTGCACCAGCACCACGTGGATGCCCACTTCGTGCAGGATGCCGAGCTGTTCGATGAGTTCGCGGGTGCTGTCCTCGTCGCCGAACACCGCGCCGCCGGCCTTCACCACGAACACCTTGCGCTTGAACATCCGGATGTAGGGCACCGCCGCCTTCAAGGCCGTCACGGCAATGGCGCGTTCCCCGCGGGTGTGGATCATGGTGCCAGCTTCCCGTTGCTCTTCAGCAGGCGATGCAGGATCGCCATCTGCACCGTCATCCGGTTGCGTGCCTGCGGCAGCACGCGGCTGCGCGGCCCGTCCAGCACCTCGTCGGCGACCACCACGTTGCGTCGCACCGGCAGGCAATGCATGAAGATCGCCTCGGCCGCGGCATTGGCAAACCATGACTCCCTGACCGTCCAGTGCTCCAGGCCGCGGCGCAGCGCGCGGTCGTCCGCCGGCCGCCCATAGTAGCGCGTCGAGGCCCAGCTCTTGGCATACACCACGTGCGCGCCCTGCATGGCCTCCTCGCGTTCCTCGGTCTCCCGCAGCGAGCCACCGGATGCGGCCGCCGCGGCGCGTGCGCGCTCCATGACCGGCTCGGGCAGTGCATAACCGTCCGGCCGCAACACGGTGACGTCCATGCCGCGCATCGCCGCCATGTGCACCACTGCGGCGGGCACCGCGAGCGGCAGGGCCGAGGGATGGTTGGCCCACGACAGCACGAAGCGGCCGCCCCGGGCCGGCACGCCGAGATCGTCCATGGTCTTCCAGTCGGCGAGCGCCTGGCAGGGGTGATTGGCTGCCGACTCGAGGTTGACCAGCGGCACCTGGCAGACCCCCGCCATCTCCATGAACTTGCGTTCCTCGAGGTCGGCCTCGAGGTCGATGCCGCCGGCGAAAGCGCGGATGCCGAGCACGTCGGCATAGCTGGCCAGCACCGGCACGGCCTCGCGGATGTGCTCGGCCGCCTCGCCGTCCATGACGATGCCGTTGCGGGTCTCGAGCTTCCAGGTGCCGGTCCCCGGCGTGATCACGAAAGACGAACCGCCGAGTCGGCCCATGGCCGCCTGGAACGAGGCCACGGTGCGCAGCGAGGGGTTGAAGAACAGCATGCCGAGCACCTTGCCGGTCAGTGCGGTCGGCTCGGGGTGGCGATCCAGCCGGCTGGCCAGGGCGAGCAGCTCGGCGATATCCGCGGCGCCGGTCTCGGCAAGGTCGATGAAGCGTTTCATGGGCGGATCTCCGCAAGGGCCGCCGCGAGGCGGTCGACGTGTTCAGGTTGCAGGGTCAGTGGCGGCAGCAGCCTCAAGACCCGCGGGTCGGCGCTGGTGCCGGCGAGGATGTCGCGCTCGAGCAGTTCCGCCTGGATCTCCCTGGCCGGGCGGCTGCAGACCAGGCCGAGCAGGAAGCCGGCGCCCTGAATCGCCATCACCGGACCGACCTGGCATCGGGCGCGAATCCGCGCCGACAGCTCGCGCACGTTCTCCAGTAATCCCTCTTCGCGGATCGTGGCGATCACCGCCACGATCGCCGCACAGGCCATCGGCCCGCCGCCGAAGGTGGTGCCGAGCTCGCCGATTCTCAGCCCGGCGGCGAGTTCCCCCGTGGTGATCACCGCGCCGGCCGGAAAGCCGCCGGCCAGGCCCTTGGCGGTCGTCAGGATGTCGGGTACCACGCCGTAGAAATCGGCCGCGAACGGCCGGCCGGTGCGCCCCATGCCGCACTGCACCTCGTCGAAGATCAACAGGGCGCCGGCCTCGCGAGTCGCCCTGCGGGCGGCGGCGAGAAAGGCCGGCGGCAGATCCACGGCCCCCGCCACGCCCTGCACCGGCTCGACGATCAGCGCGGCGGTGTCCGGGCCGAGCTGCTGGCTCAGCGCCGCCGGATCGCGCGGTGACACGAAGCTGACCTCGAAGGGTCTGCGCGGAAAACCGTACCATTTCGCGCTGCCCCAGGTGACGGCCGCGGCCGCGGCCGTGCGCCCGTGAAAGCCGCGCTCGAGCGCCACCACGCGCTCTCGTCCGGTGGCACCGAATGCCAGCCTGAGCGCATTCTCGTTGGCTTCCGCGCCGCTGTTGACCAGGAACACCCGGTCCAGCCCGGGCGGTGCGAATCGCGCCAGCGCCTCGGCGGCGCGCGCGCGCAGCTCCAGCGGCAGCAGATTGCTCTGGAAGCTCAGCCGCCGGACCTGGTCGTGCAGTGCCGCGACCAGCCGCGGGTGGCCGTAGCCGAGCGCCGCGACGGCGTGGCCGCCGTACATGTCGAGGATCCGGCGGCCGTCGGCCAGCAGCAGCCAGGCGCCTTCCCCGCCGACCGGGTGCAGGTCGAGCTGGGCGTACACCGGCAGCGTCCAGGCGAGTTCGCCGGCTGCAGCCGGCGCAGGGTTTGCGCTCAGAGAGCTTGCATTCATGTCCAGGCCGGCCCCGGCAGGCGGAGCCCGGCGTCCTCCGGGAGTTCGAGCAGTCGGTTGAGCCATTGCAGCGCGCCGCCCGCCGCGCCCTTGACGAGATTGTCGAGCACCGACATGACGACGAAGCCCTCGCCGTCGGTCGCGACCGCGAGCCGCGCGCGGTTCGAGCCGCTGACGTCCTTGACACGCGGCGGTGCATCCACCACCTCGACGAAGGGCGAGCCGACATAGGCCTCGGCCAGCGCGGCGCGCAATTCGGCGACGCCCGCCGGCGCCGCCAGCCGTCCCTGGATGGTGGCGTGGATGCCGCGCGCCCAGGGACCGGAGTGTGGCACGAAGTGCACCGTGCAAGGCGCCGCGGCCTCGGCCGCGAGCGCCTCGATCTCGGCGCGATGGCGATGTTTCAGTGGCTGGTAGGCGAACAGGTTGCCATGCCGTTCCGGATGGTGCGTGGTCTCGGTGAGCTTGCGGCCGGCGCCGGTGCTACCGGTGACCGCCGAGACGAAGAACTCCGGCGCGGCCAGTCCGGCGTTCAACAGCGGCACGATGCCGAGCAGCACGGAGGTGACGAAACAGCCGGGGTGGGCGGCATGCGGCGCGGGCCGGCCCGGCAGATGCTCGGGCACCGCACAGGCAAATTCGGCGAGCCGCGCGGGACAGGGATGTGGATGGCCGTAGACGGCCTGGTAGGCGGCAGCGTCGCGGTAACGGAAATCCGCCGAGGCGTCCACCACCGTGAGCGGCGCACCGATCGAGGCGGCGACGTCCAGCAGCTCGTCGACGCGCGCGGCAGCGGCGCCATGCGGCGCCGCGCAGAACAGCGCACGAACAAGCCCCTCGCGCACCGCCG
>CAZOSZ010000168.1:0-5678 GCA_964582505.1 uncultured Ectothiorhodospiraceae bacterium
CGACCCGGAGGCCGCCGGAGAGCTGGCCGCGGCGGTCGCGGCCGAAAGCCTGCCGGTGGAAGTGCAGGCCGGTGCGGCGGCGCTGGAACAGGCGGCGGGGCGGGCCGATGCGGATTTCGTGATGGCGGCAATCGTCGGCTCTGTCGGACTGCTGCCGACGCTCGCCGCGGCCCGCGCCGGCAAGCGCGTGCTGCTGGCCAACAAGGAAAGCGTGGTGATGGCGGGCGGACTGTTGATGGCCGCGCTGGCCGAGTCCGGCGGCGAACTGGTGCCGATCGACAGCGAACACAATGCCCTGTTCCAGTGCCTGCCGCCGGGCCGGACCGGGGATCCCGAGCGTGCCGGCGTGGTGCGCCTGCTGCTGACGGGGTCCGGCGGGCCGTTCCTCGACACACCGCTCGAGGAACTCGACGCGGTCTCGCCAGAGGCCGCCTGCCGTCACCCGAACTGGGACATGGGACGCAAGATCTCGGTGGACTCGGCCACCATGATGAACAAGGGGCTTGAGATCATCGAGGCCTGCCGGCTGTTCGGCGTCGCGCCGGACCAGGTCCAGGTGGTCATCCACCCGGAAAGCATCATCCACTCGCTGGTCGAGTATCGCGACGGTTCGATGCTCGCGCAGCTCGGCAATCCTGACATGCGCACGCCGATTGCGCATGCGCTCGGCTGGCCGGGGCGGATCCAGTCCGGCGTCGCGCCGCTGGATCTCGCGGCGCTCGGCAGCTTGAATTTTCGGGCGGCAGATACCGATCGATTCCCCTGCCTCGGACTGGCGATGGCGGCGGCCCGGGCCGGCGGCGCCGCGCCGATCGCGCTGAATGCCTCCAACGAGGTGGCGGTCGGGGCATTTCTCGCAGGACGGATCCGCTTCACTGCGATTGCTCCGGTCATCGACTCGGTTCTGGCACAATACGCCGGGCCCTATCCGGGCGACCTGGGGGCGATCCTGGCGCTGGATGCGGCGGCCAGGCGCTCGGCCGAGGAGAAAATCCGGCAACTGGCACTCTAAGGCTTCCGGGCGGCACCCGCCGCCCGGGGGGCGCTTGCTGATCGAGGACACACTTGAGCGGATTCCTGACTTCAGCCCTCGCGTTCATCGTTGCCATCGGCGTGCTGGTGGCGGTGCACGAGTACGGACATTTCTGGGTCGCGCGGCGCCTCGGCATCAGGGTGCTGCGCTTCTCCATCGGATTCGGGCGCCCGCTGTGGAGCAGGGTCGCGGCGGACGGCACCGAGTACTGGATCTCCGCGATCCCACTCGGTGGCTACGTCAAGCTGCTCGACGAACGCGAAGGCCCGGTCGCGCCCGAGGAGTTGCCGCGTTGCTTCAACCGCCAGTCGCCGTGGCGCCGGATCGCGGTGTTGATGGCCGGCCCGGCGTTCAATTTCCTGTTCGCGCTGCTGGCCTATTGGCTGATGTTCGTGGTGGGCGTGCCGGCCATGAAGCCACTGCTTGGCGCGATCGAGCCCGGTTCCCCGGCCGCGGTGGCCGGCCTGCGGTCGGGCGACCTGGTCGTCGCGGTGGAGCGCGCGCCGACCCGCACGATGATGGACGCGCAACTCCGCCTGCTGACTGCGATCGTGCCCGGCGGGCGTGCCACGCTGGAACTCGAGAGCCCGGACGGCGCGCGACGCACGGCGACCCTCGAGGTACGCGGCGACACTCATGCGCTGACCGAGCCCGGGGCGCTGTTCCCGGGGCTCGGAATATCCCTGTGGCGCCCGGTGATCCCTCCGGTGATCGGCGAGTTGCTGGCCGAAGGCACGGCGGCGAGCTCGGGACTGCGCAACGGCGACCGCGTGCTGAGCGCCGACGGCCAACCGATGGAGGACTGGAGCGCCTGGGTGGAGTTCATTCGTGCGCGGCCGGGCGAGACAGTGCTGCTGGAGATCGAGCGCGACGGCGCACGGCAGGAGCTGGAGCTGTTCGTGGGTGCCGCCGATGAGGCGGGCCAGCAGGTCGGCCGAATCGGGGCCACGCCCCAGGTGGCGCCCGAACTCTGGGACCCGGTTCGTACCGAGCAGCGCCACGGGCCGCTGGCAGCAATCCCCGCATCGGTCTCCGAGACCTGGCGGATGTCGGCGCTGACCGTCACGATGATGGCGCGCATGGTGATGGGCCAGGTCTCGGTCAAGAACGTCAGCGGGCCGATCAACATCGCCCAGGCCGCCGGTTTCACCGCGGCTGCCGGGCTGATCGCGTTCCTGAGTTTTCTCGCGATCGTCAGCATCAGCCTGGGCATCATCAACCTGCTGCCCATTCCGCTGCTCGACGGCGGCCAGATCGTCTACCAGGTGGTCGAACTCGCCAAGGGCAGTCCGGTCTCAGAGCGCGCCCAGATGGTCGGTCAGCAGGTCGGGATCCTGCTGTTGCTGTTGCTGATGAGCTTCGCCTTCTACAACGATATCGTCCGTCTGGCTGCGGGTTGAGGTGCGAGTGAATCAGCGTTTCAGGCTAGGGACGGCGTGTGTGATCCTCGCTTTTTGCCTTGCAATCCCAGTGTCCGCGGTCGCCCAGTCCAGTGGGGATCAATTCGTGGTGCGCGATATGCGCGTCGAGGGCTTGCAGCGGATTTCCGAGGGCGCGGTGTTCAACTACCTGCCGGTGAGCATCGGCGACCAGCTCGACCAGGCGCGCGTCGCCGAGGCAATCCGCGCTCTGTTCGCCACCGGGTTGTTCGCCGATGTCGAGATGCGCAGGGACGGCGATACGCTGGTAATCATGGTGCGCGAGCGGCCCTCGATCCGCAATTTCACCATTTCCGGCAACAAGGACATCAAGACCGAGGACCTCGAGGAATCACTTCGCGCGGTGGGGCTGGCGCGCGGCCGGAGCTTTGACCGCTCGGTGCTGGAGGACGTCACCCAGTACCTGATCGACCAGTACTACGCGCGCGGCAAGTACAGTGTTGCCGTGGACACCACCGTCACCGACATTGAGGCCGACAACACGGTCGACATCGAGATTCAGGTCAAGGAGGGCCAGCGCGCCAGGATCCGCCAGATCACGATCGTCGGCAACGAGGTGTTCAGCGACGAGGAATTGCTCGACGACTTCAAGCTCAGGACCCGCAACTGGTTGTCCTGGTACCGGCAGGACGATCGCTATTCTCGCGAATCGCTGATCGGCGACCTTGAGTCGCTGCAGTCCTATTACATGGACCGCGGCTATGCGAATTTCGACGTCGACGCCACCCAGGTGCAGATCTCGCCCGACCGGCAGGACATTTTCATCAGCATCAGCATCAGCGAGGGCGAGCCGTTCCGGATCTCCGAGATTCGGCTGGCCGGCAACCTGATCCTCCCGGAGGAACAACTGAAGCAGCTGATCCTGACCAAGCCGGGTGACACCTTCTCGCGACGCCTCTTGACTCAGACCGCGGAGCTGATGACTTTCCGGCTCGGCGAGGAGGGCTACGCCTTTGCCCGGGTGGAGCCCGTGCCGACAATCTCCGAGGAAGGCAACGAGGTCGCCATCACCTTCTACGTCGACCCCGGCAAGCGCGCCTATGTGCGTCGCATCCACTTCGTGGATACCACCAGCATCAATGACGAAGTGATGCGGCGGGAGCTGCGCCAGCTGGAGGGCGCCTATCTTTCGAACCGTGCGCTGGAGCGCTCCGAGGAACGATTGCGGCGCCTGCCGTACATTGAGGAAATCAGGAAGGAAACCATCCCGGTCCCGGGCAGCGAGGACCTGGTGGACGTGGAGTTCAGCATCAAGGAGGGTCTGCCGGGAAGCTTTGGCGGCGGCGTCGGCTACTCGGGGCTGCAGGGCCTGATCTTCAATGCCAACTTCGTGCACACCAACTTTCTGGGCGGCGGCAATCGTATCGAGGCCGACGTCAATACCGGCCGCTTCAGCACGGTGTATGCCTTCATGCACACCGATCCCTACGTCACCAAGGACGGCGTGGCACGCACTGTCGCGGCCAGTTATCGGGACATCACCCAGTTCATTTCGGGCGCATCCGAGTTCAGCACCAAGACCGGCATGGTGTCGCTCGAGTACAGCTATCCGGTGTCGGAGTATACCCGGCTCAGGGCCGGGATGGCCTTGCTTGACTCCTCGCTGGTGACCAACGCCTTCAGTCCGTTGCAGTCGATCCGCTGGACACGGCTGAACGGCAATCCCGGGTTCACCGACGTGAACGGCACCACGCTCTTCGACACCGACTTCAATTCCTACGAACTGATCCTCGGCTGGCTGTACGATTCGCGCAACCGGGTGGTGTTCGCCGATCGGGGTGCGCGCCACAGCCTGTCCTTCAACTACACGGTTCCGGGCAGCGACGTCGAGTACTACACGCTGCGCTACGACTGGGTCCAGTACCTGCCGTTCATCGGCCGGACCTTCCTGGAGTGGAACGCCGAAGTGGCCTACGCCGAGGCGCTTGGCGACACCACCGAGATACCGCCCTACAAGCGGTTCTTCGGCGGTGGATCCGGCACGGTACGCGGCCTGCGCGAGGGCTGGATGGGGCCGCGCGACACCAATGGCAATCCCTTTGGTGGAAACCTGCGCACCAGCAGCCAGCTGGAGCTGATCATTCCGCTTCCGGGGCAGTTCGCTACCGCCACTCGTTTCAGTTTGTTCGCTGACGCCGGTAATATATTCTCCACCGACACCACGCCGTTCTTCGACATCCAGACGGGCGAGCCGCGCAGTTACGACTTCTCGACTTCGGACTTCAGGTACTCGGTCGGCCTCGCGGTCCAGTGGCTTGCGCCACTGGGCTTGTTCCGGTTCAGCTACGGATTCCCGCTGAACACCGATCCACAGGACAGGGTGGAGCGATTCCAGTTCTCGATAGGCTCGGCATTCTGAGCCGCCGACCGAATGTCCCTGACAAGGGATCAACGATTCTATTTTTGAGGAACGCGTACGCATGAACGCAATGACTCGAACCATGGGAGCGCTGCTGATCGCGGCGCTGGTCGCGGCGCCCGGCGCCGCGTTTGCCGAAATGAAGATCGGCGTGGTCAAGCTCGGTCAGTTGTTCGAAGAGGCGCCGCAGGCACTTGCCCTGCAACGCGCGCTCAACGAGGAGTTTGCGCCGCGCGAGCGTGACATCCGCGCCAGGGCCCAGGAATTGCGCGGCATGGAGGAGAAGCTGCAGCAGGGCGACGGATTCATGTCGGACGACGAGCGCCGCCGGACGGAGCAGTCATTCCGCGATGGCCAGCGTGACCTGCAGCGCTCGCAGAACGAGTTCATGGAGGACCTGAACCTGCGCCGCAACGAGCGTCTCGGCGACCTGCAGCGCCTGTTCGTCAGCGAGATCCAGGCCTACAGCCAGGCGCAGGGTTTCGACCTGGTGCTGGTCGACGGTTTCATCCACGCGAGCGACAAGATCGACATCACGAAGCAGGTCCTGCAGGCCCTGCAGCGGCGCCACCAGGGCAGCTGAGCCGGGCCTTCCGATGGAACGGAGCCTCGGGGAACTCGCGGTCCGGCACGGGCTGGAGTTGCGCGGCGACCCTCAGCATCGCGTATCCAGGGTGGCCACGCTGCAGCACGCGGGGCCGGACGCGGTGGCGTTTCTCGCCAATCCGCGCTACCGCAGGCATCTTGCCACCACCCGCGCCGGCGTGGTGGTGGTCGAGCCGGCGCTGGCCGGGCATTGCGGCGGAGCGGCGCTGCTGTCGCCCAACCCCTACGCCTCCTACGCGCG
>CAZOSZ010000169.1:0-5675 GCA_964582505.1 uncultured Ectothiorhodospiraceae bacterium
GCTGGCGCGCGACGGCGGCGTGATCGCACCGGGATGGGATGCCGAGCTCGACGGGCTGCGCGCGCTGTCCACCCAGGCCGACGGTTTCCTCGCCGAGCTCGAGGCGCGCGAGCGCGAGCGCACCGGCCTGCCCTCGCTGAAGGTCGGCTACAACCGGGTGCACGGCTACTACATCGAGATCAGCCGCGCGCAGGCCAGAAACGCGCCCGCCGACTACAGCCGCCGCCAGACGCTGAAAGGCGCCGAGCGCTTCATCACGCCGGAGCTCAAGCGCTTCGAGGACCAGGTGCTGTCGGCGCGGGAGCGCGCGCTGGCGCGCGAGAAGGCGCTCTACGAGGCGCTGATCGAATCACTCGTGCAACGGCTCGGTCCGTTGCAGCAGATGGCCGCGGCGGTCGCCGAGCTCGACGTGCTGGCGAACCTCGCCGAGCGCGCCGACTCGCTCAAGCTGAGCCGGCCGCGCCTGAGTTCCGAGGCCCGGCTGAAGATCTCGGGCGGACGCCACCTGGTGGTCGAGCGGGTGTTGAGCGAACCGTTCATCCCCAACGACCTGGCACTCGACGAGCAGCGGCGGATGCTGGTGATCACCGGGCCCAACATGGGCGGCAAGTCCACCTACATGCGCCAGGCGGCGCTGATCGTGATCATGGCGCACGCCGGCAGCTTCGTGCCGGCCGACGCCGCCGAACTTGGCCCGGTGGACCGGATCTTCACCCGGATCGGTGCCTCGGACGACCTCGCCGGGGGACGCTCGACCTTCATGGTGGAAATGACCGAGGCGGCCGACATCCTCAACAACGCCACCGCCTCGAGCCTGGTGCTGATGGACGAAATCGGCCGCGGTACCAGCACGTTCGACGGCCTGTCGCTGGCCTGGGCCTGCGCGCATTACATCGGCGAGAAGATCGGCGCCTATACGCTGTTCGCCACGCATTATTTCGAACTGACCGCGCTGGCGAAGGAGCTGCCGGCCTGCGCCAACGTGCACCTCGACGCCACCGAGCACGACGGCCGGCTGGTGTTTTTGCACAGCGTGCGCGAGGGGCCGGCCAACCAGAGCTACGGCCTGCAGGTCGCAGCTCTCGCCGGCGTGCCGCCGGAAGTCATCCGGCGCGCGCGCAGCTACCTGCATACCCTTGAGCAAGGTCGGCCAGCGGCCACTGGACCGCAGGCCGAGCTGCCACTGTTCACGCCGCCGCCCGGTGAGGCGCCGCCGCACCCGGTCCTCGAGAAGCTGGGCCAGGCGAATCCGGACGAACTCACGCCGCGCGATGCCCAGGCACTGCTCTACGAGCTGAAACGCCTGCTGTAGGGACCCGTCCCAGGCCGTAGGAGCGGCTTCAGCCGCGACCGTCCCAGGCCCGTAGGAGCGGCTTCAGCCGCGACCGTCGCGGCTGAAGCCGCTCCTACGCATTTCCATCGTGCGCATGTCCATCGTGCGCATGTCCATGGCGCGCATCCATCGCGCGCACGCGCTCGATGGCGGCCCGGTCGGTGCAGGCACTGGCTTGCTCAAGCGCGGCATCGATCGGCAGCCAGCGGTGTCGCAGATGCTCGGCGGGATTGAGCCGCACCGGGGGGCGCAGCGCCTGCGCCAGCGCAAAGGCGTGCTCGAGGTTCTCGCTCACGTCCGGGGCAAAGCGGTCGCGCCAGGCAGGAGCGATCGGGAAACGCTGCTGCAAGCCGAGATCCACCAGCCCGTCGGCGACCAGGCCGGTCTCCTCCGCCAGCTCGCGCACGGCGGCTTGCCAGGGCGTCTCGCCGTCCTCCAGGCTGCCGGTGACCGACTGCCACCAGCCGGCCGGCTCGACGCGCTCCAGCAGCAGCACCTCGCCGGCACGGGTGTACACGACGACCAGCACGGACTCGGGACGCTTGTACTGTGGCATGGCTTTCGCGCGTGGTTTGCGGCAGGAGCGGCTTCAGCCGCGATCTGTGGTCGCGGCTGAAGCCGCTCCTACGGCGCCGCGGTCCGGACGCGGATGGACAGCTCACGCAGCTGCGCCTCAGGCACCTCGCTGGGCGCGTCGGTCAGCGGACAGCTGGCGGTCTGGGTCTTGGGGAAGGCGATCACCTCGCGGATGCTGGCGGCGCCGGCCATCAGCATCACCAGCCGGTCGATGCCAAACGCGATCCCGCCGTGCGGCGGGCAGCCGTATTTCAACGCATCCAGCAGGAAGCCGAACTTGGCGCGCGCCTCCTCCTCGCCGATGCCGAGCAAGCCGAACACCGCCTGCTGCATCGCATGGTCGTGGATACGGATCGAGCCGCCGCCGATCTCCGAGCCGTTTAACACGATGTCATAGGCGCGCGACAGTGCCCCGCCCGGATCGCCGTTCAGATGTTCGACGTCGGCCACGCTCGGCGCGGTGAACGGGTGGTGCAGCGCCGCCCAGCGCCGCTCGCCCTCGTCCCACCCGAACATCGGGAAGTCCACCACCCACAGCGGCCGCCAGCCCGCCTCGATCAGGCCGAGGTCCACGCCGAGCCGGTCGCGCAGCGCGCCGAGCGCGTCGTTGACCACCTTGGCCTTGTCGGCGCCGAAGAACACCAGGTCGCCGGCCACGGCGCCGGTGCGCTCGAGGATCCCTGCGATCGCCGCGTCGGGCAGGAACTTGAGGATCGGCGACTGCAGGCCGTCCCGCCCGGCGGCCGGATCATTGACCTTGACATAGGCCAACCCGCGCGCGCCGTAGCGGCTCACGAAGGCCGTGTGATCGTCGATGGCCTTGCGCGACAGGCTGCCGCCGCCGGGCACGCGCAGCGCCGCGACGCGGCCCTTCGGATCCGTGGCCGGCCCGGCGAACACCTTGAACTCGACCTGCGCCACCAGGTCGGCGATTTCCACCAGCTCCAGCGGATTGCGCAAATCCGGGCGGTCGGTACCGAAGCGGCTCACCGCCTCGGCGAAGCGCATCCGCGGGAACGGATCGGGCAGCTTCACGCCGAGCACCTCGTCGAACAGCGCGCGGATCATCGTCTCCATCAGCCCGGTGATGCCGGCCTCGTCGAGAAACGAAGTCTCGACGTCGAGCTGGGTGAACTCCGGCTGGCGATCGGCGCGCAGGTCCTCGTCGCGGAAGCAGCGCGCGATCTGGTAGTAGCGGTCCAGCCCCGACATCATCAACAGCTGCTTGAAGAGCTGCGGCGACTGCGGCAGCGCGTAGAACTTGCCGGGGAAGTTGCGCGCCGGCACCAGGTAGTCGCGCGCGCCTTCCGGGGTGGCCCTGGTGAGCACCGGCGTCTCGACTTCCACGAAGCCCTGCGCATCGAGGAAGGCGCGCAGTGCACGCGTCACGCGGTGCCTGAGCCGCAGGTTGCCGAGCATCTCCGGGCGGCGCAGGTCCAGGTAACGGTAGCGCAGCCGCAGCTCCTCGCCGGCCGGCTCGTCGTGGTGAAACGGCGGCGTCTCGCTGCGGTTGAGCACCTCCAGCCGCCGGGCCACCAGCTCCACCTGGCCGGTCGCGAGGCCCGGGTTGGCCGTGCCCTCCGGGCGGCGCCGGACTTCGCCCGAAACCTGCAGCACGAACTCCGAGCGGACGCCCTCCGCCAGCCGGAACATGACTGCGTCGTCCGGGTTGAACACCAGCTGCAGCAAACCCTCGCGGTCGCGCAGGTCGACGAAAATCACCCCACCGTGATCCCTCCGGCGGTGCACCCAGCCGGTCACCGTGAGTTCACGGCCGATCAGCGACTCGTCGACCTCGCCGCAGTAGTGGGTACGCATCTGGCAGCTTCCTCGAGGGACTACAGCCGCTCGCGGCAAGCGAGCGGCAGGGGGCCGGGGATGTTAAAGGCGCTCCCCGGGCGGTGCAAGGCTGGCTTTTGCCTGCTCGGGGCTCTCCCAGTGGGGCACCGCAACGCCCAGCGAGATGATCATCCGCAGGCCCTGGTCCACCGGCATGTCGAGCGGCACCAGCTCTTCGTGCGGCACGAACAGCAGAAAGCCCGAGGTCGGGTTCGGCGTGGTCGGCACGAACACGCAGACCACGTCCTTGGAGGTCCGCGCCTGCACCTCGCCGACCGTGTCGGAGGTCTGGAAGCACATGCTCCAGACGCCCGTGCGGGGATACTCGACCAGCAGCACCCGCTTGAAGGCGGTGCCGCTGTCGGCGAACAGCGTCTCGGCCACCTGCTTGGCGCCGGAGTAGATGCCGCTGACCAGTGGAATCCGGTTGACCATCCGGTCGCCGAAATCCACCAGCTTCCGGCCGGCGATGTTGGCGGCGACCACGCCGGTCAAGAGCAGGATGCCGACTGCCAGGATCAGCCCGAGGCCGGGGATGTTGAAGCCGAGCAGCTCTTCCGGCCGCCACGAGTGCGGCAACAGCAGCAGCGTGCGGTCCACGAAGCGGATCAGGACGCGGAGGATGAAAAACGTGATCAAGAGCGGGATCCAGACGATCAGTCCCGCGACCAGGTGCTTCCGGAGCGTCTTAAGCGACACCACCCGCCGGTCCCGCCCCGGGCTTTTTCGTACCGCCCGTGCCTTCGGCCTTGCCGGTCGCGGCGGCCGGCTTGTCGACCTTGCCTGCCTTTTCGGACTTATCGGACTCATCGGACTTATCGCCCTTGTCGGACTTCCCGGGCTTGCCGTCGGCTTTTGCGTCCGGCTTGGCGTCCGCCCTGTCCGCCGCCTTGCTGTCGGATTCGGCCAGGTTGCGGCGCTTGTCGCCCTTGAAGTCGGTTTCGTACCATCCGCTGCCCTTCAGCCGGAAACTCGGCGCCGAGAGCTGGCGCTTGAGCGCCGGCGCGCCGCATTCCGGGCAATATACCAGCGGGTCGTCGGCGTGTTTCTGCAGCGCGTCCAGCACGTGCCGGCATTCGCTGCAGAGGTATTCGTAGATCGGCATCCGGAAGGTCCTTTATCCATGCAATGCGCCAACGTGGCCACCGGCCGTCGCGGCCAAGCCGATAATACATGGCACCTTCGGCAAACGCCGCGCCCATGTCGGGATTGCCGGTTTCAACGCTTGAAACAGCAGCCTATGCCGCTGCCGTGAACTCCAGCCCGTCGTCCCCGGAGCTTACCGTCACCGTCGACCCCGGCCCGAACTGACCGCGCAGAATGCTTTGCGCCAGCGGATTCTCCACCTGCTGCTGGATCGCCCGCTTCAGCGGCCGCGCGCCATACACCGGATCGAAACCCGCCTCGGCGAGCTTCTCGAGCGCGGCATCGGAAAGCTCCAGCTTCATGTCGCGTTCTGCCAGCCGGCGGCGCAGGTGGGCGAGCTGGATGTCGACGATCGCGCGGATCTGCTCGCGGCCAAGCGCGTGGAACACCACCACGTCGTCCACCCGGTTGATGAACTCCGGGCGGAAATGCTGCGTGACCACTTCCATCACCGCCGCCTTCATGCGCTCGTAGGCGGCGCCCGGGCCGAGCTCCTGGATGCGGTGCGAGCCGAGGTTGGAGGTCATCACCACAACGACGTTGCGGAAGTCGACCGTGCGGCCGTGGCCGTCGGTGAGCCGGCCGTCGTCGAGCACCTGCAGCAGCACATTGAAAGTGTCCGGGTGGGCCTTCTCGATTTCGTCGAGCAGGATCACCGAGTAGGGCCGGCGGCGCACCGCCTCGGTCAGGTAACCGCCCTCCTCGTAGCCGACGTAGCCGGGCGGCGCGCCGATCAGCCGGGCCACGGAGTGCTTCTCCATGAACTCCGACATGTCGATGC
>CAZOSZ010000170.1:0-5623 GCA_964582505.1 uncultured Ectothiorhodospiraceae bacterium
CAACAGGACCGGACCGAGTTGTCACTGGTCCGGTCCTTAGACTACTTGCACAGGTTCTCGCTCACCTCCCTGTCGCGATGCCTGTCACTGCTGCCGACCTTTCAGCGGCTTGAGGGCGTGCAGGAAGACGAAGCGCCCCACCTTCTCGCCCTGTCGCACGCCCTTCACGCAGCCCTCCCGGAAGTGCATGCCTCCGTACACCCGCGCGTCCACGGATTCCGCAGCTGCCTGCGATAGGCTGTGGTAGCTGCGCGTCATGGCCTCGCCCGGGGAAATGAAAACGTCGAAGGCTGTGAACGTGAAGGGGATGTCGTCGGTGCCAAAAAAGCGACGCGTCACCTCCACGGCTGCGCCTACGGCATTAGTCAGGCCGCAGGTGTAGTCGGGATAGGGTGGCGTCGGCAGGAAAGGCAGCCAGCCCGGATCCGCCTCGGTAGCCGGATTGCCATCAGTGCTGGCGGCGCGGATCGCCGTGATGGGCCGCCAGAAATTATAGTGATACTTGGTGTCGTAGACCGCAACCGCGCCATCCGACATAGCGACGTTCAACAGGGCGAACAGGCGCGCATGCTCCCAAAGGTCCAGTCCGCGCCCTTCTACGATGACGCGCATCACCGCGTTCCAGCCGGCCCCACCCGAAGGCCAGAAGCGGGCAAGTTCGCTCTGGTCCGGGGTGCGATCGCCACTGGCTTCCGCGTTCTGCGCCCCGACTCGCTTGACCTCGTTGTAATCGCGCGCATACTCGTCGCTCGCCAGGTCGAAGAGATCTCCCGCATCGCTGCGAAACTGCGAAGCGCTGTTGAGCGCAAAGGGCGTGAGATTGGCCCAGCCCGCAAACAGCGGTGGCGCGAAGGCCGGCGGCGTCGGCTCATAGACACCTGGTCCCGGTGTGAACACGTAGGGAAGGCTCGGTGTAACAGAGGCGTCGCCTGCGCGCAGCACGAGCAAGGCCGAGGCGGCAGCCATCCCCGCGGCAATGCCTTCCTGGATACAGCCCGGATTGAACGGCGGGCAAGCCGGGAGCGCGGCAATCCAGTCGTTGTAGAACACGCTGAGGCTGGGCGCCATAGACGGCGCGGTCTGTACCAGCGTGAAGTAAGCGGCTGCGGCGACTGCCGCATCGGGTGAGGCTGAGGGACTCGCCGGTGGGACGCCGGTGTACGACGCGTATCGCGCTTCGATCGAGTTCAGCGCGTCGTGGATGGCCAGATGTGCCATCGCCGTGTGGTAGGCCCGAATCGACGGGTGTGCGACTGTGCTGACCTCCTCGGCCTTCACGTTCCACTCGAGGACGGCATCCGCCACGGCTGGGCCGGCAGCCGAACCCAGGCCAGAGAATAGTGCAGCTGCCGCAACTGGGACAAAGTAGTTTGGTGACAACATGGCTTCAATTCCTCCCTGCAAGGATTTGTGACACAAAATGGCCGGACTGTCGGCCACGGCATCACGGTGAGGGAGAAGCCGCCGATTTGCATGATGATCGGCTGAAGATTTGTTGAAGATCAGTAAATTTGTAGCGACGCAGGGTCAGCGAGAGGCAGCCCGATAGTTGAATCCCAGAATCAGGGCGTTGTCGACCTTGTGGGCATTGCGTCCCCAGAGACTTGTCAAATATAAGCCGTAGATCCCCAGCCGGGGGTTCAAGACGTGCCCAACGCCCCCGCCAAGATTCAGGTAGCTTTCGTCGGCGAGCTGATCATGATGGTCGAAAAGATGATGATCGCGGGGGACAGGAACATCGATACCGCCATGAGTGGCCTGCCACGCGGAGATGATTCGCAGGCTGGTGCGCGGATTGAGGAAATGCCCGACCTCCGCTTCCACATTGCTTCGATCATGACTGATGCCCGCCACGGTTTCGACGAAGGCATAGTTGTACCGGATCTGCAGATATGTCCGGGGGATCCAGGCATCCAGGCTCCGGCCCGCGTAGAATCCCAGCCAGCCCTCGTTGAGCCCGCGCCCGGGCGCGGCATGGCCCAATACCTCGTAGTCGTGACTGGGAATGACCAGCCCGGCATACGGCGCAATAGCCAGCGGCTCCAGTAACGCCTGGTAATGAACGGTAACTGTGAAGTCCGTGAAGGTGCCGTGATAATCGCCGTCGTCGACCCTCGTGGGATGCGGGAAGTCACCGCGATACCGCGCAGAAACCCAGGGAATCTGCCCGGTGAGCAGCACGCGACTCGTCGGGGCGTAGGTGGCGAGGTAACGCGCCACTTGTGTGCGTGTGTGCCCGACATCCTCGGTGTTGCCGTCGGGGGTGTAATGTTTCTTGCTAAGGGTATTAGCGTATGCGACAGACACGTCTAAACTGCCTCGCTCGGGCAGCCATGCCTGCGCATGCACACCGGATACAAGCAACACCCCGATTAGCCCTGCGAGGACGCTGACGATGCGCAACGGGTTTTTCATGCCGCCATCCTTTGCGCGCGCTGCACTGCGGGCGTTTAAGAGGCGGGCCCGCAATCCATGGGCTTGCCTTCGTCTCGCTGCCTGAGCAGTTCAGATACGGCTTGCACCACCTGCCTGCCTCTGCGCTGCTCAGCATTGACCTCGCACGCCGCGCGACCAATCGAGACCGTGCCGGTGTCCCGGTAACGCAAATGCAGCACGGCCGGCAATCCAGACGGATGCTCTGTGGCCAAGATGGTGTGGTTCGCATCCGCCAAGGAAGTCAGCACCAGATCGGGATTGTCCGCCTTGAGCACTCTATGAAGCTCCTCAGCGCCGTTTACGATCTGCACCCGATGACCTGCGCGCGCGAGCACGGACCGAAGCTGCTCGGCACGACTTTTCGCGTCGGGTGCGGAGTCTGGCGCAACGAAAAGCACAATATCGCCGGTGGGTCGATTCCCGGCAATGCGTTCAAAGCTGATGCCGCCGCCGAGTGCGACGAGCTTGTCGCCGCAAGCCCGCGCGTCGCCAGGTGAAACGAAGAGCGCGGCAGTCGTCGCAAAGAAGACAATTGACAGCGTACGTTTCATGACCACTCTCCCCCGACGCATGGCCTTGGACTGAGTATAATTCAGAAAGTCCCGAAGTCCAGTTGGCGAGCCGTCGTCGCAGCCAGGGGCGGATTTTGATGGGTCTCATCGCCGAACTCAGGCGCCGCAAAGTATTCCGAGTGGCCGTCGCCTACGCGATCGTGGCCTGGCTGCTGATCGAGGTCAGCGACACGATCTTCCCGCGCCTGGGTTTGCCGGACTGGACGGTGACATTCGTCATCGTGGCACTGGTCCTGGGCTTCCCGGTCGCGCTGCTGCTGTCGTGGGCCTACGAGTTGGCGCCGGATGGAGTGCGGCGCAGCACGGAAATGCCCCGGGAGCCAGTGGATGCGACACCGGCCATCCATGTGGGCGACCTGAATGTGGATGTCGGCTGCGCTCGTGTCAGCCGCGCGGGCGCCGAGATTCCCATGCCCAAGCTCTCCTTCGATTTCCTGCTCGCATTGATCGACGCTGCGCCCAATATCGTTACCTACGACGAACTGGTGAAGCGTGTCTGGGCCGGAGCCGTAGTCGGCTCGGAAACCGTGAGCCAGCGAGTCAAACTGCTGCGCAGCGCGCTTGGCGACGACTCCCGAAGCCCGCGGTACATTGCAGCCGTGCGCGGCCGGGGTTACCGGCTCATCCCGGCGGTCGTGTTTCCGGATGCTGGAGCGGCGGGCGAAGCGTGGCCCCAGCCGGGATTGAGCCGTGTCGGTCGTTACGGACCCGGTGCAGCGCTTGGCGTCATCGCAATGTTCGCCTTGGTCATCGCGGCCCTGTGGACGGAATCGCGGCACACCGAAAATTCGATCGAGGCCGATTCCATGGTCGCGAGCGACGGGTTGCCAGCCGTTGGGGTATTGCCCTTTGACAACTTGAGCGGCACCGCAGAGAACGATCTGATCGCACGGGGCATCGCGGAAAGCGTGCTACATCAGCTTGCGAACCTGCCCGAGATCAGCGCCATTGCGCGCACGTCGTCGTTCGTGGCGGCCGGACCGGAGGATGATGCGCAAAGTATCGGACGCAAGCTGAATGCCCGGTACCTGCTGGGCGGCAGCGTGCAAAGTGACCTCGCGCGACTGCGTGTCACGGCGCATCTGGTCGACGCCACCACGGGCCGGCACCTCTGGTCCATGCGATTCGACAGGGCGCCAACAGGTATCTTTTCGATCCAGGATGAAATCGCCGTGGCGGTCGCACAGGCTCTCGAATTGAGCCTCGACTCGGGCACCATGGAACGGTTGGTCGGTAAGGGGACGAGCAATCACGACGCGTATCTTGCCTTCATGCAGGGGCGCACTCTTTTGAATTCGCTGCGGGTGGTCAGCCTGCCGGAGGCTATTGACCACCTGGAGCGCGCGATTCGCAACGATCCGGGCTTCGCTGCCGCGTACGTCCTGCTTGCGCAGGCAAAAATGCGACTGGCGGAGTTCGAAGTCGGCCACGATCGGGCGGGACGGTTTCAAGCCGCATGGGAGAGCGCCGACGAGCTCGTTGCCAAGGCGCTTGAACTGGACCCCCAATCTGCAGAAGCCTACGTCCTGCGCGGCTACCTGTACGCATTCACCGATTTCGTGCTGGCGGAAGCCGACTTTCGCCGCGGAATCGAATTACAGCCGAGCAACGCCTTGGGCTATGAGGGGCTGGCCACTGTGTTGTACCAGGACCCCTATCGCGTCCGGGAAGCCCGTGTCGCGCTCGAGCGAGCGCGCGCGCTGGATCCGCTCGAGCCGCGCCATGATGTGACAATGTCTGTGCTACTGTTCTACGGCTTGGGCAACATCCTCGCAGCGGAGCAGAGCATCCTCTCCGCGTTGCAGAAGGACCCGTTGTATTTCCCGGCATTGACCCGGCTCGGCGAGCTGCGCTGGGCCGAAGGGGAACTGGCTGAGGCAATCAGCCTCGGCGAGCAGGCCCTGTCGATCGACCCCCAGTCGGAATGGACACGCCGTTGGTTGCTGATGGCCTATCTGGACATCGGGGACCTGGATGGGGCACAGGAAATCGCCGACGACGCCGATTTCCCGATGGCCATTCATCGCGTCCCGCTGCACCTGTATCGGAACGAATGGGAACTGGCGGGAGAGGCAGCATACACGGCCGTCGCGCAGGGCACCGTCTTGAAGATCGATGAGCCGGAAACCGTCGCGGCAATCCGATGGCACGTGCGCCATACGGGGGATATTGCACGCGGTCTCGCGACACTTGAGGAGTGGTCCGGGGCCACTCGCGATGAGCTGAACAGGCCGATCAGCGGAGAACCGCTGGGCTTCCGGCCCTTGACCGTCGGCCTTGCAGACATGCTGCGACTGAGCGGCGATGAAGAAGGCGCCCGTCACCTGTTGGAAACCATGCTGGAAGATATGGACTACGAGATCCGCGAGCTCGGCCGCAGCGACTACTGGCATTACCCAATGCGGCCGGCTGTGCTTGCCCTCTTGGGCCACCGTGATGCTGCTCTCGATTTCCTCGAGAACTACCGCGGCCAGCACCTCATAAAGTATTGGTTGTTTCTCGACCTCGAACCGGCGTTCAAGGAACTGCGCGAGGAACCGCGATTTCAGCAATTCCTTGATGTCGCGCGTCAGAACGCATCCGCGCAGCGGCTGCTGGTTGCAGAACGCATCCCG
>CAZOSZ010000171.1:0-3863 GCA_964582505.1 uncultured Ectothiorhodospiraceae bacterium
CTGTTGGCCGCCGAGCAGCTCGCCGCGGGCGCCGGCGAGGCGGAGCGCGAAGCGGCGGCCGAGGCCACCTACGCGGAGTTCGTTCAGGGGATCCAGGCCCTGCCGTTCCTGACAGTGACCGACGAGGCCGTGTCGGTCTCCGCGGAATTGAGCGAGCGGCGCCTGCGGGTCGGCGGCAACGAGCTGATGGACGTCGAGCAGTTCATCACGGCTGTGCTGCTGGCACTGGTTGAGTGGCTGGGACAGGCGGGGCCTCAATCCGGGGCTTGAGATCACTGATCCGGTGAGCGGCGACTACGCGATCTGGCTCGGCCTTTACGGCAGCGGCGCGGTTGCCGCAGTGCTGTTTTTCTCTGAGGTCGGCTGGGGTGCCGAATTGTAAGCGGGTGGTCGTGACGGTTCGCGCCGGGACACGCGACGCCGGGCACCGTCGGAGGGTCTTACGCTCCCGCGCTCTGTAGCTGTCCGACGGAATCCTAACTCATTGATTTAAGTGCCTTTTCAATGAGTGGCACGGTCCATGCATGCAGTCGTGCGGGCGGGCCCACCAGGTCGTGGAAACTCGCAAACGCACATCCATAAGGAAAGACATCATGAAGGAAATTGCAAGGCTTGCCGTAATCGGCGCCGCCGCGGTCTACGCGCTTGGTTTCGCGTCGATCGCCAACGCGGCGACGATCACGTGCGTGGTGGGGGACGACCGCACCGTCACACTGGACAACCACGACGGGACCGTGAGCTGCGGGCCGACCGGCTCGACGCCACCGCCCGAAGGGCAGTACTGGAGCGACCTGGGCTACACCGAGCTGGAGAAGATCGACGACGTCGGCAACGACACCGAGAATGGCACCTACATTCTCGAGATCACCGGTCTCGGCGGCACCTCCGGCACGATCTCGCTGGTCGCCGGCCTGGTCGACGCCGTGCTGGTGTTCAAGTTCGGCAGCGGCGGCATCAGCCCCGACTGGATCAGCTTCTTCATCACGGGCCTGACCTCCGCCGACTGGTCGGTGGATCCCGCCCAGCAGGCGCTGTCGCACGTGACTCTGTACGGCGATGCGCCGCGGGACGTGCCGGAGCCGACCACCCTCGCACTGATGGGCCTCGGCCTGCTGGGTATGGGCTATCGGCTGCGCCGTCGCCAGGAGGCCTGAACGGCAGTCCAGGCCTGACCAGGGCGAGACGATTGAAAGCCCCGGCTTCGGCCGGGGTTTTCTATTGCCTGGCGTTTGTCCGGTCTAACCTGGATCAAGTCCCCGGGGCCGCGAACTGACCCGAATCATGTCGCCGGCCGGGCGGCCTGACCTGCGTCAAGGGGCCCGCTGCGAAAGTCAGGCTGGCGGTTCAAGACAATTGAACATAAAATCTCGCTATGCGGACTCACCGGACGAGTCGCAAGAACCCGGTTTTCGGGCCACTCTCCCCCTGACGCCCGACCCCTCTCCCCTCGTGGGAGAGGGGAACTGTTCGTGGTCTCGGCCTCGATTGACGGGTTTGGGCGGGCCCCATAGAATTCCGCGCCTCGATCGGGCGATTAGCTCAGCGGGAGAGCGCTCCCTTCACACGGGAGAGGTCGCTGGTTCAATCCCAGCATCGCCCACCACCCAGGCAGCGCAGGCCAGCCCTTCGGCTGGCCTGCTGCGTTTGCGCTACTTCTTTGCCTCCAGCGACCAGATGACGTAGGCGTCGGCGCTCGCCGCACTGACGGCGAATTCCACGGTGTCATTCATGCTGCCGCCCTGGGAGTCTTTCAGGTAGGCCAGGCCGGAAAAAGTAAGCCCGTTACGGACGAATTCATTGCCCGTGCAGCCGGCCACCACGTCGAATTCCACGCGGTACATGTTGAAGGCGGCGTCGATCAGCTCCGCCGAACCATTGGCCGCGCAGCTGTTGGCCGAAGACTGATAGACGATCGCTCCCTGGTTGTCGATCGTGAGCGTATCGGTGGCGGTGGTGTAGGTGCCTTGCAGCGTGGCCAGCGAGGAGGCGCGTTCGTACAGCGGGAGGTAGTCGAACGCGAATGTCCCGGAGAACTCGTCGCCCTCTTCGCCCGTGGTCATGAACTCGCCGCTGAGGCTCTCGCGCTCCTCGATCGTCCCGGTCAGGTCGGTGACGCCGAAGCGGCTGCCGGCCGGAGTGAAGCTGCCCCACGGGAGCGCCGAGATGGCATTCGTGCTGCTCACGTCCGTGCCGTCGACCTCCAGGGTGCCGAAGATCTGTTGCCCCTGCGCGTCGTCCAGCCAGCGGAATTCACCCGTTTCGGCAATCAATGCGCGGAACGCCAGCGTGCCGCCACCGGTGGCCACGAGCTCGCCGGCCCAGATGCCGCCTATCGCCGAGTCCGTGGGCGGAGGTGGCGGTGGGGGTGGCGGAGGTGGCGTCGATCCGCCGCCACCGCCGCCGCCACCGCCGCAGCCCGCGATCAGAACCAGCAAGGCCGCAATCGACCATCCCGTACTCAGTCTCATGGCGCTACTCCCGCGCTTCGCGAACGAATTTCCTATAACACGGCCCGGCGAGCCAGTCGGTTCCCCGCCCGGGTGCTTGATAACACAGTGAAGGGGCGAAGGGCTGTGACGCCGATCTAGAAAAAAGGCTGCAGGAGGCGGCTGTAGGAGCGGCTTCAGCCGCGACAGTCACCGTGAATGTCGCGGCTGAAGCCGCTCCTACAGCCGCTCTTACAGCCTTTTTGCTAGACTCTGGCCGCGTTAATGACGGATTCAACGGACATTCTCGCGTCGCTCTGGGCCGGCGCGCGGCCTTGGGCAGAGAGCCTCGGGATCCTGGCGATCGGCGCAGTGGCCGGCTTTGCGGCGCTGTTGGTCGCGCGGCTTGCGCTGCGCCACGGCCTGGAGCGCCGCAATCCCCTGCTGGCCGGTTCGCTGCGCGATCGCTGCAGCGGCACGCTGGCCTGGTTCCTGCCACTCCTCGGCCTCTACCTGGTGCTGCCCGCCTCGGGCCCGGCTGCGAACCAGGACTGGCTGGCGCCCTTGCTGGTCAGCCTGCTGATTCTCGGTTTCGGCCTGCTGCTCGTGCGGCTGGTGCGCGTGCTGGAAGACCAGCTCCGCGAACGCGTGGAAATGGAGGTCGCCGACAACCTCCGGGCGCGCAAGATCCACACCCAGTTCCGCATCCTGCGCCAGGTGCTGGCGCTGGTCATCTGGATCCTGGCCGGCAGCGCCGTGCTGCTGCAGTTCGACGGTTTCCGCCAGTTCGGCCGCGGCCTGCTGGCCTCGGCCGGCATTGCCAGCCTGGTGATCGGCTTCGCGGCGCAGCGCACGCTCGGCAACCTGATCGCCGGCTTCCAGATCGCCATCACACAGCCGATCCGGCTCGACGATGTGGTGGTGGTGGAGAACGAGTGGGGCCGCATCGAGGAGATCACGCTCACTTACGTCGTGGTCAAGATCTGGGACGACCGGCGGCTGGTGCTGCCGATCAGCTATTTCCTCGAGAAGCCGTTCACCAACTGGACACGACGCACCGCGGAGATCCTCGGCACGGTGTTCCTGCACGTCGACTACAGCGTGCCGCTCGATGCGCTGCGCCAGAAACTCACCGAGCTGGTCCACGATCACCCCGACTGGGACGAGCGCGTGGCGGAGATCGTCGCCTTCGAATCCCGTCCCACGACGCTGGAGATCCGCGCGCTGGTCAGCGCGCGGGACTCCGGCGCGGCGTGGCGGCTTCGCTGCCACGTCCGCGAGGGGCTGGTGACCTTCCTGCAGCAGGACTATCCCACCGCCCTGCCGCGCTTTCGCGCAGAGGTGGGAGCGGTCGCAGCCGCGATGGCGGGCGAACCGGGCGACGCGGAGTCGGGTCGCGGCTGAAGCCGGTCCTGCCGGTCGCGGCTGAAGCCGCTC
>CAZOSZ010000171.1:3963-5609 GCA_964582505.1 uncultured Ectothiorhodospiraceae bacterium
TGCCGGTCGCGGCTGAAGCCGCTCCTACCCGTAACGGCTGAAGCCGCCCCCGCATGCGGTAGTTCCGTATTCAGTCCTGCTGCGCTGCCCTCATACTTGTGCGAGGCGTCCGTTCACCCAGTGGAAGGGAGAACCCGGGGCATGCCGAACGCAACCGGCCCGAGCAAAGCCGACGCCGCCGCCGCCATCGACGAAGTCCTTGCCGCGGAGACGGCAGCGCGAGAGGCCATGGAAGCTTGCCGCAACGAGGCCGAGGAGATCCTCGAGGCCGCACGGGAAGATGTGCGCCGCATCAACCGCCTGGCGAGCGCACGAATCTCCCGCCTGCATGCCCGCTGTGACATGCTCGCGCAGTCCCGGGTCGTCGAAATCCGCCAGCAGGCCCGCGAAGAGGCGCTGCGGACCGAGCTCGATGCCGCCGACCGGGAGGTGCTGGCAAGGGCGGTGGAACGCCTGGCCGCTCGCCTGACCCGGCCTGGCAATGGCTAGCGACCCGCGCAGCGCCTACCTGCAGGCCCGTCTGCAGGCCCGCCATGGCGATCGACCGGGCGCCGACGACTGGCGCCTGATCGAGGCGAGTGCTGACCTGTCGCATTTTCTCGAAGCGATCCGCCGCAGCGCGCTGAAGCGCTGGGTCACGGACCTCAACCCGGACATGGACCCGCAGGCCATCGAGCGTGCGTTGCGCAGCGCCTGGCGCGATACCGTCGACCACGTCGCCGGCTGGGCGCCGCCGGCCTGGGGACCGGCGGTGAGCTGGCTGCGCTGGCTCCCGGACCTGTCGGCCATCGATCATTTGATGCGCGGCGGCAAGGTGCCGCCCTGGATGCGCAGCGACCCGGTGATCCGGGCGCTCGCTTACGACGAGCCGCAAAGGCGTCGCGAAGCGCTGGCCGAATTGCCGATTGCCGCGCTCCATCCGGAGGCAGCCGACGGCCAGCCGCGGGTGGTCGAGGCCTGGGTCGAGGCGTGGCTGGCACGCCTGCCGGACGCCGGCAGGCTCCGTCGCGCCGAGCTCGAGGCCGTGCTGGAAGCGGTGCGCCGGCACATCGAGACGATGCGCAGCTCCGAGGATTTCGATGGCCGGGCGCTGCGCAACGCCCTGGCCGCCCGCCTGTTGCGGGGTTTCCGCCACGGCGCCGGCACCGCCACGGCGATGTTCTGTCACCTGCTGCTCGATGGCCTGGAACTGGAACGCGTCCGGGCCGGCGTCATGACCCGCCGGCTGCTGCCGCAACGGGTGGAGGGACGCTCATGGGCATGAGACCGCAGGCTGCGCGCTGGTTCGAACTGCTGACGCCGCGCGAAGAGCTGACCAAGGCCCTGGAATGCCTGGCGGACACCGGGGCGGTCGAGCTGCAGACCCACAGCCAGCCGGAGCACGCGCTGGAGCTGCCCGGGCTGGACAAGGCGCTGGACGAATACGGCGAGCTGGCGCGTCGCTTCGGCGCGTGGTGGCCCCAGGGCGAGATCCCGCCGGTCGAGGAGGCGCTGGAGCCGGCCAGCGCCATGCAGGACGCCGTGGCGCGGCTGAAAGCCTGGGCGGGCGAGGCCGAGCCGCTGATCGCCGATGGCGAGCAGTTCGAGGTGCAGATCGCCAGGCTAGGCGAACTCGAGGAAGCGCTGCACGCCCCCGGCCTGCAGCT
>CAZOSZ010000172.1:0-5597 GCA_964582505.1 uncultured Ectothiorhodospiraceae bacterium
GGGCACGGAGCCCGGCACCGAGCCGGTGGACGTGGTCGGTCCGGTGTGCGAGACGGGCGATTTCCTCGGCCGCGACCGCCGCCTGGCGGTGGCGGCCGGCGAGCTGCTGGCGGTGGCCGATGCCGGCGCCTACGGATTTGCCATGAGTTCGAACTACAACAGCCGCCCCCGGCCCTGCGAACTGATGGTCTCCGGTACCGAGACGCGTGTGGTGCGGGCACGCGAGAACATCGCCGCGCTGTGGGACGGCGAGCGGCGTTTCGAGGAGGCCGAACAGTGAGCGCGGAGCAGGTGCTGCTGGTGGACGGGTCCTCGTATCTCTATCGCGCCTTCCACGCCCTGCCGCAGCTGAGCACGCGCCTGGGCCAGCCGGTCGGCGCGGTGCTCGGCGTGGTGAACATGCTGCTCAAGGAGCTGGAGCAGTACCAGCCGGAACATGTCGCCGTGGTATTCGACGCCAAGGGCAAGACCTTCCGGGACGAGCTGTATGCCGAGTACAAGGCGAACCGCCCGCCGATGCCGGATGAGCTCGCGGCGCAGATCGAGCCGCTGCTGGAAATCATCGAGGCCCTGGGCCTGCCGGTGCTCAGCGTCGCAGGCGTGGAGGCCGACGACGTGATCGGCACGCTGGCTCTGCAGGCCAGCGAAGCGGGCATGAATGCGCTGGTCTCGACCGGCGACAAGGACATGGCGCAACTGGTGGACGAACGCGTCACGCTGGTGAACACCATGACCGGCACGGTGCTCGACCGGCAGGGCGTGGAGCAGAAGTTCGGCGTACCGCCGGAGCGCATCGTGGACTGGCTGGCACTGGTGGGCGACAGTTCCGACAACATCCCGGGCGTGCCGAAGTGCGGGCCGAAGACCGCCGCGAAGTGGCTGCAGGAGTTCGGCGATCTCGACACCCTGCGCAATCGCGCCGACGAGGTCGGCGGCAAGATCGGCGAGACGCTGCGCGCCAGCCTCGACCAGCTCGAGCTGTCACGCGAACTGGCGACCATCCGCCGCGACGTGGAGCTGGGGCTGGAGCCCGCGGATCTCGCCAGGCGCCCGCCGGACCTCGAGCGATTGCGCGAGCTCTATACGCGGCTGGAGTTCAGTTCCCTGCTGCGCAAGCTGCCCCAAAGCGTGACGCCCGCCGAGGCGGCCGCGAATCCGGGGCCGACACACGAGGCCGAGTACGAGACCGTCACCCGCCGCGCCCAGCTCGATGCCTGGCTGAAGCGGCTGGCCGCCGCCGAGGAGTTCGCGTTCGACACCGAGACCGACAGCCTCGACTACGTGCGGGCGCGGATCGTCGGCGTCTCGTTCGCGGTCGAGCCGGGTCACGCCGCCTACGTGCCCCTGGGTCACCACGATCCCGACGCACCCACCCAGCTCGATCTCGAGGACACGCTTCAGCGGCTGCGGCCGCTGCTCGAGGATCCGGCCAAAGGCAAGATCGGCCATCACCTCAAGTACGACCTGCACGTGCTGGCGAATCACGGCATCCGCCTCGAGGGGATCCGCTACGACACCATGCTCGAGTCCTACGTCCTCGACTCCACCGCGACGCGCCATGACATGGACTCGGTCGCGCTGAAGTACCTGGGACACCGGACCATCCATTACGAGGACGTCGCTGGCAAGGGTGCCAAGCAGATCAGTTTCGACCAGGTGCCGGTGGCCGCCGCGGCGCCCTACGCGGCTGAGGACGCGGACGTGACACTGCGGCTGCACCGCGAGCTCTGGCCGCGGCTGGTCGACACGCCCGGGCTGCAGAAGGTCTACGAGGGGCTGGAGCGTCCACTGGTGCCGATCCTGGCCGCCATGGAACGGCATGGCGTGCTGATCGACGCGGCGCTGCTCAGGCGCCAGAGCCGCGAACTCGAGAAAGGCATGGCGGCGGCCGAAGCGGCTGCCTTCGAGGCGGCCGGCGGGAAGTTCAACATCGCCTCGGCCAGGCAGCTGCAGGAGATCCTGTTCGAGCGGCTCGGCCTGCCGGTGCAGCGCAAGACCCAGGGCGGCCAGCCCTCCACGGCCGAGGACGTGCTCGAGGAGCTGAGCACGCAGCACGAGTTGCCGCGACGCGTACTGGAGTACCGCGCGCTCGCCAAGCTCAAGTCCACCTACACCGACAAGCTGCCCGAGCTGGTCGACGCCGACAGCCGCGTGCACACCTCGTACCACCAGGCGGTGGCCGCCACCGGGCGGCTGTCGTCTTCGGACCCCAACCTGCAGAACATCCCGATCCGCACCGCGGAAGGCCGCCGCATCCGTCAGGCGTTCGTCGCACCCGAAGGCTGCCGGCTGGTCGCCGCCGACTACTCGCAGATCGAACTGAGGATCATGGCGCACCTTTCGGGTGACGAGGGCCTGCAGGAAGCCTTCCGCGAGGACCGCGACATTCACCAGGCCACTGCAGCCGAGGTGTTCGGCCTGCCGCTCGACGAGGTCGGCGCGGAGCAGCGGCGCTCCGCCAAGGCGATCAATTTCGGCCTGATCTACGGCATGTCGGCCTTCGGACTGGCGCGCCAGCTCGGCATCGAGCGCGGCGCAGCGCAGGAGTACGTGAACCTCTATTTCGAGCGCTATCCCGGCGTGAAGCGCTACATGGAGGAAACTCGCAAGCAGGCCCGCGAGGACGGATTCGTGACCACAGTGTTCGGCCGCCGGCTGCACCTGCCGGAGATCCGCTCACGAAACAGCCAGCGGCGCCAGTACGCCGAGCGCAGTGCCATCAACGCGCCGATGCAGGGCACGGCCGCCGACATCATCAAGCGGGCGATGATCCGGGTCGCCGACTGGCTGGCCCGGGCAGAGCTGGATGCGCGGCTGATCATGCAGGTCCACGACGAGCTGGTGTTCGAGGTCGCCGAGCGCGACGCCGAAGCGATGATGGTCGCTCTCGAGTCGCTGATGGGCGGGGCGGCCGAACTGTCCGTGCCGCTGAAAGTCCAGTCCGCCGCCGGCCGCAACTGGGACGAGGCCCACTGACCCGCTTGTCCCGGACAAGCGGCCCGCAGAAGCGGCCCGCAGAAGCGGCTCGTAGGAGCGGCTCGTAGGAGCGGCTTCAGCCGCGACGGCAACTCCCCCCGGGGACGCCATGATCAGGTCCCTGCACCCCGGCCTCCGGTCGAGGCCGCCCTCGGGCAGGGGAAAAACAAATGAATCGCGGCTGAAGCCGCTCCTGCACGACGGCCGCGTATGGGACGGCGGGAGAGGCTGGTCGGCGCAACGTCATGATTCGAGGCGCTTTTCCGGGCACGGAACTTTTTCCGAGTGCGGTTCGTCTTAGATTTTGAGCGCCAATCCGACGCTCGCCCGCTGACCTCCCTGAGCGGGCCTGCTGCCCGGTTCCCCCAAGCCGGGCCACGCTCTTCCCCGGGGCAACCTGCCCCGGGGCATTTTTTTGCGCTGTCATCGGGCGGATTCCTGGGCGGCCAGCAGCATATCCAGTGTTTCGCGCGCCGCCTCGACCCCGGTTCCCTTGAGCGCCGAGAACAGCTGCACCGTGGCCGTATCGCCCAGCGTCTTGGCCACGGCGAGCAGCGCGGCCGTGCCGGCGCCGCGCGACAACTTGTCGGCCTTGGTGAGCAGCACATGAACCGGGCAGCCGGCGGCCTGCGCCCAGTCGAGCATGCCGCGGTCGAACTCGCTCAGCGGGTGGCGCACGTCCATCACCAGGAACAAGCCGGCGAGCGATCGGCGCTGGCGGAAATAGGCGTCCATCAGCCGCCCCCAGTGCTGTCGCACCGCCTCCGGCACCCGCGCATAGCCATAGCCGGGCAGGTCGGTGACCCGCAACTCCTCGCCGATCGCAAAGAAATTGACCAGCTGGGTTCGCCCCGGCGTCTTGCTGGTCCTCGCCAGGCTCCGGCGGCCGAGGATGGCGTTAAGGGCGCTCGACTTGCCGGAATTCGAGCGGCCCGCGAAGGCGACCTCGCGACCGACGTCGGCGACGAACTGGGAAGGATTGTGTGCGCTTGCGATGAAGTGGGCGTCCGGATAGGCGCTCATGTGGGTGGACTGCGGCTCGGCGGGCTGGTGTAGAATTTCGGGTTCTACCCGCCGGCAGCCGGCCTGGCAAGCCGGCGGGTCAATCACCGGAGACATCGAGCCATGTGGAAGCCACTCGCCGTTGCCGCCTTGGCTGCGGCCCTCGGGACTCACAGCGCGGCATGGGCGGAAGGCTCGGCCGAGGCCGGCAGGGACAAGTCCGCTGTCTGCGCCGCCTGCCACGGGCCGGACGGCAACAGCTTCAATCCCGAGTGGCCGTCGCTGGCCGGACAGCATGCCGATTACACGGTCGCGCAGCTGGAGGCCTTCAAGGATGGCCGGCGGGACAACCCGTTGATGTCGCCGATGGCCCAGACCCTGTCCGAGCAGGACATGCATGACCTGGCGGCCTTCTACCAGTCGCAGACTGCGGCCGCCGGCGAGGCCGATCCCGAGATGGTCGAGCGTGGCCGTCAGGTCTACCTCGGCGGTGACCTGGAGCGTGGCGTGACCGCCTGTATCGCCTGCCATGGCCCGACCGGCCAGGGCAACCCGCTGGCGAAGTACCCGATGGTCGCGGGCCAGCACGCAAGCTATACGGCGGCGACACTCAAGGCCTATGCCGCCGGCGAGCGTCGCTCCGACCCGAACCAGATGATGCGCGAGATCGCCGCGCGCATGTCCGCCGAGGACATCCGCGCAGTCAGCGCCTACCTGCAGGGCCTGCGTTGACCGGGAACTTCCCGGTGCAAAGCCCTGCCTGAGGAAACTCAGGCATCCTGAGGAGACGATCATGAGACGACTTGCCGCGGCCCTGTGCTCCATTCTCCTGGCGACTGCCTGCAGCGCCGAGACGCCGGCCGGTTCCACACCTGCCACGCCCGCCGCGCAGCAGGCGCCGGCCGAGGCCGCTCCGGCGCAGCCGCAGGCCTCCGACACTCGCGTCGCCCAGACGGATGCGCCGCGGTCGCAGGCCAACTCGCAGTTCGTCGCCGGCCAGCACTACCGGGTGCTGAATCCCGCGCAGCCCACCAATGTGCCGCCGGGCAAGGTCGAAGTCACAGAAGTATTCTGGTACGGCTGCCCGCATTGCTACACGCTCGAGCCGTACATGCAGGCCTGGAAGGCCCGCAAGCCTGACGCCGCCGAGTTCGTGCAACTGCCGGCCGCGCTGAATCCCGCATGGCAGCCGCATTCCCGCCTGTATTACGCGGCGCAGGCCCTGGGCGTGCTCGATCAAGCGCACAACGAGATCTTCCGTGAACTGCACGTCAACCGGAACCCACTGAACACGCTCGACGCAATGGTGAATTTCCTCGCCCAGTACGACGGCGTCAGCACGGCTGATGCCCGCGACGCGCTGACCTCGTTCGCGGTCGAGACCGAGGTTCGCCGCGCCGACGCACAGGTGCGCCGCTATCGGCTGACCGGCGTGCCGGCGGTGGTAGTCAACGGCAAGTACGTGGCCGGCGCGGACACGGCCGGCGGCTACGAAGCGCTGCTCGAGCTGATCAATCACCTCGTCGCGCTGGAGGCCGGCGGCCCGGCGAACTGAGCGGCCTTGCGCGACGCGCCTGTCGTCGTGCTCGGGGCCGGCCTGACCGGCCTCTGCGTGGCGC
>CAZOSZ010000173.1:0-3053 GCA_964582505.1 uncultured Ectothiorhodospiraceae bacterium
GAACGTGTACTCGTAATCGTCGGGCGCCTCGGTGAAGCCAAAGCCGGGGAGGTCCGGCGCAACGACCCGCGCCACCTCGGCCAGTGGGCTGATGACGTTCCGGAAGCTGTAGGAGGAGCTGGGTTGGCCATGCAGAAGCAGCACGCCGGGTGCGTCGCGCCGCCCCGCCTCGCGGCCGTGGCCGCGGCCGCCGACCCGCCGTTCAAGCTGCGCGGCCACCGTTTCCTGAAGACTCTCGGCAGTGGCTCGACCAACTCGGTGTACCTGATGGAACAGACGCGCAGCGAGCGGCTGGTGGTCGCCAAAGTGTTTCGCCACGTGCCTGACCGGATCCAGCGTCACGCGCCGCTGCAGCGCTTCCTCCAGGAATACGAAGTGGTCGCCGGCATCCATCACCCGAACGTGGTGCGCATCGTCGATCTCGGCGTGAACGACGACATGGCCTTCATCGTCATGGAGTACTTCGCCGGGGGACATATTGGCGAGCGGATCCAGGACGGCATGCCATTGTCGCTGGCGCTCGACTACCTGGCGCAGATCGTCGCGGCCCTTGACGCGATTCATTCCGCGGGGGTGCTGCATCGCGACCTCAAGCCCGCCAACGTGATGCTGCGCGACGACGGCACCCTGGCGCTGATCGATTTCGGCGTGGCGCGGCTGATGGACTCGGCGACTGAGCTGACCGGCCACGGCGAGATTTTCGGCACGCCGTACTACATGAGCCCGGAGCAGGGCGTCGGCGCGCCGGTGGACGAGCGTGCCGACCTCTACAGCCTCGGCGTGTTGCTGCACGAAATGCTCACCGGCCGCAAGCCTTACTCTGCGGCCTCGCCGATGGCGGTGATCTGGAAACACAGGCACGCCCCGCTGCCGAGACTGCCGGCCGAGAGCGCGGCCTGCCAGCCGCTGCTCGACAAACTGCTGGCCAAGCAGCCGGAGGAGCGGTTTCAGTCGGCCAGGGACGTGCTCGAGGCGCTGGCCAGGATCGCCCCGCAGTCGCTGCCTGCCGTGAAGCCGGCCGCGGGACACGGGGAGGCCGACAGTTGAGTGTGCCGGAGGCGCTCGCGGAGTTTCTCGGTGCGACCACACCCGGGGCCTGGGTGGACGCGGCTGCCGAACCGACTGCCCTGCCGGTGCTGCTCATCGATCATGCAAACTGCGAGAAGAAGGCTGCCTCGACCGCGCTGGCGATGTTGTTCCGCTACGAGCAGCATGCGACGCTCACCGAACGGCTGTCGCGGCTGGCGCGCGAGGAACTCAGGCACTTCGAGCAGGTGCGACAGGTCATGCTCCGCCGCGGGATCGCCTGGCGCCGAGTGCCGGCGTCGCGCTACGCGGCCGGACTGGCGAAGACCCTGCGCGGCGAGGAGCCGGACCGGCTGGTGGACCGCCTGGTCGCTGCCGCCTTCATCGAGGCCCGCTCCTGCGAGCGCTTTGCTTTGCTCGCACCGCGCCTCGACCCGAAACTCGGGCGCTTCTACTCGGGCCTGCTGGCTTCGGAGGCGCGCCACTTTCGCCATTACCTGGAGCTGGCCCGCGAGTTCGCCGGCGATTCCGTGGACGCGCGCATCGTCGCCATCCGTTCCGTCGAGAATGCGCTCGCCACCGGTCCGGATACCGAGCTGCGTTTCCACAGCGGGCCGCCAATGGCTTCCGGGTGACTGCGGCGGCGCCCTCGCAACTTACCGCAGCAGGGTGCGAAGCTCGAAGCCGTCGGCGTCCCACGCGAGCACGCTGCCCTGCGTGTACCAGTCGCCGAGCACGATCCGCAGCGCGTCGCGGCCGTCGAGCTGGAAGCGGTGCACTGCCGGACGATGAGTGTGGCCGTGCAGCAGGGTGTAGACGCCGTGCTCGCGCATGGCGGCGATCACCGCATCCTGGTTGACGTCCATGATCTCCACTGGCTTGCCTGCCATGCTCACCGCACTGGTCTCTCGAAGCTGGCGCGCCAGCGCGAGCCGTTCGGGCAAGGGCCGCGCCAGCATCCCCCGCTGCCAGTCGGGATTACGGACCATCCGACGAAAGGCCTGGTAGTCGTGATCGTCGGTGCACAGCGTGTCGCCGTGCATCAGCAGCACCGGCGTGCCGTGGATCTCCACCACGGTCGGGTCGGCCAGCAACCGGCAGCCGGAGGCCGCGGCGAAGCCGTCGCCCGCCAGGAAGTCGCGATTGCCGTGCATGAAATGGCACGGCAGGCCGCCCTCGGCCAGCCGTCGCAGGGCCTCGATCACCCGACGCTTCTCGGGCTCCGGATCGTCGTCTCCGACCCAGGCCTCGAACAGGTCGCCGAGGATGTACAGCGCGTCGGCGCCCTGCGCCTCGCGCCCGAGGAAGTCGAGTGCCTGGCCGGTGATGTCAGGTCGCGCGGCATCCAGGTGCAGGTCGGAGATGAACAGCGTGGACATCAGGCCGGTCGGCTCATTCGCCGTCGAGCACGCGCGCCCTCTCGATAACCACCGGCGTCTGTGGCGCGTCCGTCGGGAACGGGCCGCCTCGACCCGTCTGCACCGCACCGATCTCGTCCAGCACCTCGAAGCCCTCGGTGAGGCGGCCGAACACCGTATAACCCCAGCGGCCCGGCGCGCCGTCGAGTCGCTGGTTGTCCACCAGGTTGATGAAAAACTGCGACGTGGCGGAGTGCGGATCGTTGGTGCGCGCCATGGAAATCGTGCCGCGCTCATTCGACAGGCCGTTGCGGGATTCGTTCTGGATCGGCGCGCGGGTCTGGCGCTCCTGGTACTCGGCATCGTAACCGCCGCCCTGGACCATGAAGCCGGCAATCACGCGGTGGAAAATCAGCCCGTCGTAGTGGCCGTCGCGCACGTAGCGCAGGAAGTTCTCGCTGGTCTCGGGCGCCCTGGCCGGATCGAGCTCGAGGGTCAAGGTGCCGTGGCTGGTCACCAGCTCGACTCTGAGGGCCTTGGAGCCCGGGTCGTCGGCACCGGCCGGCGAGGCCACCAGCGCGAGGGCGAGCGCGGAAAGAATCGGGCGCATTGCAGGCTCCTTGCAGGGAAAGGCCCGAACCTTAGTCGAGCCGATGCCTCGGCGCAATG
>CAZOSZ010000173.1:3153-5577 GCA_964582505.1 uncultured Ectothiorhodospiraceae bacterium
GCCCCGACGGGTTATTCCACCGGGCCTCGGGGCTGAAGCTCCTCGCCCATCGCAGCGGGCAAGACATGGGGACTCTCACCAATTCCGGTAACATTCAATGCTTATGTCCGTCGTCACCCGTTTCGCCCCGAGCCCGACCGGAAGCCTGCATGCCGGCAACCTCCGCACGGCGCTGTTCAACTGGTGCCTGGCCAGGGGCGCCGGTGGCCGATTCCTGTTGCGCTCGGAGGACACCGACGCTGCGCGTGGCGGCGAGGCGGAGCTGACCCGGCAGCTCGAGGACCTTGCCTGGTTTGGGCTGGACTGGGACGGAGGGCCGGACCAGCCCGCGCCGGAGGGCCCCTTCCGCCAGTCCGAGCGCCTCGAGCTGTACCGCGAGCAACTCGGCCGGCTGGCCGAGACCGGCCACGCCTACGCCTGCTACCGCAGCGACGAGGAACTCAAGCAGCACAATGCGGAGCTCAGGCGTCGCGGCCTGCCGCCGCGCTACGACCGCGACTGGGCGCGATTGCCCGCCGAGGAGATCGCGCGCCGCCGCGTCCAGGGCCAGCAGCCGGCGATCCGCTTCCGTGCACCCGACGAAGGCGAGATCGCCTGGAGCGACCTGGTGCGAGGGCCGCGTGCCTTGCCGGCCTCGGAGGTTTCCGACTTCGTGCTGGCCCGCAGCGACGGCTCGCCCGGATTCCTGTTTGCCAACGCCGTCGACGACGCCTTGATGGGGGTCACGCACGTGCTGCGCGGCGAGGACCACCTGGTGAACACTGCGCGCCAGCTGGCCGTGCTTCACGCCCTGGTGCTGCCGGCGCCACGCTACGGGCACATGGCCCTGCTGTTCGGCGCCGACGGCGCCAAGCTTTCGAAGCGCAGCTCAGCCGCCCGCATCGCGTCGTTCCGTGACGACGGCATCCTGCCTCTGGCGCTGGCCAACACGCTGGCGCGCCTCGGGCACCCGTGGGAAGAGCCGCGCCTGCTGAGCATGCAGGCCCTGGCCCGGGGTTTCGAGCCGAGCCGGCTCTCTGCGGCAGCCCAGCGTTTCGATCCCGCGCAGATCGGCCACTGGCAACGCGCCGCGCTCGATGCCTTGTCCGGCGAGGCGATTGCCGAGTGGGCAGGGGAGGCGCTCGGGCGGGTGCCGCCCGAGCGCCGCGAGGCATTCATTGCCGCCGTCCGGCCGAACGTGACGCGGCCCGGGGAGGTCGCGGAATGGGCCGCGATTCTCTATGGCGCGGTCGAACTCGAGCCGCTGCCCGAGACGGGCGCCTCCCGCGAGCTGTTCGCCGCCGCGCTGGCGGCCTGGGAGGCCGGGGCGGCCGACCACAAGGCCATTGCCGGGCCGGTGAGAGCGGCAATGGGGGCCTCCGGCAAGGCACTGTACAAGCCGTTGCGTCTTGCGCTCACCGGCCGCGTCGAAGGGCCGGATCTCGGTGCGCTGCTCGCCGCCATGCCCCGCGATACCGTCCATGCCCGGCTGGCGCGCCATGCCGGAAGCTGACCGCAGTAAAGGGACGCCATGCTCGTCATCCACAACTCGCTGACAGGCGCCAAGGAGCCGTTCAATCCCATCGAGGCCGGCAAGGTGCGGATGTATGCCTGCGGCATCACCGTGTACGACTATTGCCACATTGGTCACGCGCGCGCCAACGTGGTGTTCGACGTGGTGGCCCGCTACCTGCGCTGGTCTGGCTACCAGGTCACGTTCGTCCGCAACATCACCGACATCGACGACAAGATCATCAAGCGTGCCGCCGAGAACGGTGAGTCTTTCCAGACCTTGACGCAGCGCTTCATCGAGGCGATGAACGAGGACTTCGCCGCGCTCGGCATCCTGCCGGCCGACCACGAGCCGCGCGCCACCGAGCACATTCCGGGAATCATCGCGATGATCGAGGCGCTGGTTGCGCGCGGCCACGCCTATGTGGCGGACAACGGCGACGTCTACTATCGGGTCGCCAGCTTCCCCGACTACGGCAAGCTGTCCGGCAAGCGGCTCAGCGAGCTGCGCGCCGGCGCGCGCGTCGAGGTCGACGAGGCCAAGGGCGACCCGCTCGACTTCGTGCTGTGGAAGGCGGCCAAGCCGGGCGAGCCGGCCTGGGACTCGCCGTGGGGCCCGGGACGGCCGGGCTGGCACATCGAGTGCTCGGTGATGTCCACCGAGCTGCTGGGTGAGCATTTCGATATCCACGGCGGAGGACAGGACCTGAAGTTTCCGCATCACGAGAACGAGATCGCGCAAAGCTGCGGTGCGACCGGCGCGAAGTTCGTCAACTACTGGATGCACAACGGCTTCGTCCGCGTCGACGAAGACAAGATGTCGAAGTCACTCGGCAATTTCTTCACCATTCGCGAGGTGCTGCAGCGCTACCCCGCCGAGGCGATCCGCTATTTCGTGCTGTCGAGCCACTATCGCAGCCCGCTGAACTACAC
>CAZOSZ010000174.1:0-5561 GCA_964582505.1 uncultured Ectothiorhodospiraceae bacterium
CGTCGATGCGCCGCGGCCCGGCAACCAGCAATTCGAGCAGTGCGGCCTGTTGGGGGGCCCGCCGGGCCAGTGCCGCGGGCGGCGGTCCCTTGGCGACGATCCTCGACGGCGGCTCGGGCAGCGGCTTGCCCTGGCGCAACGGGGCTGGCAGTGCCGCCGCCATGACCTCGCCGGGAGGGGCGTGATAGTAACGCGCGGTCCAGTCGAGCAGCGCCAGCAGGCGGGCATCGAACAGCGGTTGGGCGTCGAGCGCCTCCAGGACGGTCCGGAGTTTGTCCGCGGGGATTTCCGCGGTGTCGGCCCAGGCCATCACCAGGCCGACCGGACGGCGATGTCCGAACGGAATGCGGACCCGTGTTCCCGGTGCCGGCGCGCCGCCGTCAGGCGGCCGGTAGTCGAACAGGGTGTCCAGCGGCGCGTCCACCGCGACCTTGAGAATGGTCATGATCGGCGGCCTGGACCCAGGGCCCCGAGTTGTCCACAGAAACTGTGGATAACTCTGTGGAACAGCGCTTGCAATAATCGCCGGGTCCACGTCACCTCAGGATGCCCCTCACTTTGGCTAAAATTTCGTCAGAATATTTAACTTAGATAAAACAAAGAGATATTAGGCAATATTGGTATGCGACCTTCGATGACAACGGTTTGAGGCGGGAATTTCCGCGCGATGTGAATAAGTGCCCTGCGGCCGGACCATTTGCAAGCGGAAATTTCCACGTCGGCGAGCCGATTTGCCGCGTGCAGGGACGCGGCCGGGCGGGTCGGCGGGGGCCCGCCGGGCGAGTTGGCGAAGGACGTCTGGCCCGGTGGGCCCGGGGCCGTTCAGCTGGACTTGACGGCCTGGATGAGTTCGGACACCGCGGCCTGCCCGTCGCCGTACAGCATCCGGGTATTGTCGAGGTAGAACAGGCGGTTCTCGATGCCCGAGAAGCCCTTTCCCTTGCCGCGCTTGATGACGATGACGTTCTTCGCCTTGTCGGCGTTGAGGATCGGCATGCCGTAGATCGGGCTGGAGGGATCCGTGCGCGCCACCGGGTTGACCACGTCGTTGGCGCCGATCACCAGCGCCACGTCGGTGTTCTCGAAGTCCGCGTTGATCTCGTCGAGGTCCGAGATGAGGTCGTAAGGGACACCGGCCTCGGCCAGCAGCACGTTCATATGGCCCGGCATGCGGCCGGCCACCGGGTGGATCGCGAAACGCACCTTGACATCCTTCTCGCGCAACAGCTGGGTGAGTTCCCAGACCTTGTGTTGCGCCTGTGCGACGGCCATGCCGTAACCCGGAATGATGATCACGCGGCTGGCGAAGGCCATCATGATGCCGGCATCCGAGGGCTCGATCGGCTTCATGCTGCCCTGCACCTCGCCGGTGTCGATGGACTCGTCGCCGAAGGCACTGAACAGCACGCTGGCCAGTGAGCGGTTCATCGCCTTGGCCATCAGCTGGGTGAGCAGCGTGCCGGCGGCGCCGACCACGGTCCCGGCAATGATCATGGCCTCGTTGTTCAGCACGAAGCCCTCGAAGGCCACGGCGAGGCCGGTCAGGGCGTTGTACAGTGAAATCACCACCGGCATGTCCGCGCCGCCGATCGGGTTGGTGAGCATGATCCCGGCGGCCAGCGCCAGCAGGAAAAACAGCGTCACCAGCACCGTGTGGCCCGGGTAGCCGCCGAGCACGAACAAGCCGGTGACGAGCGCTGCCAGCAGCAGGCCGGCATTGACCTGGTTGGCCAGCTTGAAGCGGATCGGCTTGGTCATCCAGCCCTGCAGCTTGGCAAAAGCGATCATGCTTCCGGAGAAGGACACCGAGCCGATCAGGCCCCCGAGCACCGCCAGGAAGCCGACCGTCAGCGAATGCTCGCCGCCCTTGTAGAGCTCGACTGCCGCGATCGCGCCGGCGGCGCCGCCGCCCATGCCGTTGTACAGCGCGATCATCTGCGGCATGTCGGTCATCGCGACCCGCTTGCCCGTCCACCAGGCCATGCCGCCGCCGACCGCAATGCCGATGACGATCAGGAGGATGTTGCCCATCGACAGGCCGGGCCAGAAGAAGGTGACGATCGTCGCCAGCAGCATGCCCCAGCCGGCCCAGACGATGCCGCCGCGCGCCGTCTTCGGCGAGCTCATGCGCTTCAAGCCGACGATGAACAGGAAGGCCGCGACGAAGTAGCTGGTCTTGATCAGGAAGGTCGCGAAGTCCATTACTTGCGCTCCCCGCTGGTCTTGAACATCTCGAGCATCCGCTCGGTGACCACGTAGCCGCCGACCGCGTTGCCGGCGCCGAGCACGACCCCGATGAAGCCGATCACCTGGCCGATGGTGCTGTCCGCCCTGCCCAGCGCCACCATCGCGCCGACCAGCACGATACCGTGGACGAAATTGGAGCCGGACATCAGCGGCGTGTGCAGGATGACCGGCACACGGGCGATGATCTCGTAGCCGGTGAAGGCCGCCAGCATGAAGATGTAGAGTGCGATGAAACCGTCGATCATGACTCCTGCCCTCCGCCGGTGCCCTCGAGCCGGGCGCGCGTCGGCTCGTGCCGGATCTTGCCGTCGTGCGTCAGCACGGTGCCGGCGAACACCTCGTCTTCCCAGTCCAGCGCGAGCGCGCCATCCTTGATCGCTGGAGCCAGGAAATTCAACAGGTTCTTGGCATACATCTCGCTGGCGTGCCGGCCGACCGCCGCCGGCAGATTGACCGGGCCGACGACCTGCACGCCACCTGAATCGACCACCTCGCCGGCGCGGGTCAACGCGCAGTTGCCCCCGGACTCCGCCGCAAGGTCCACGATGACCGAGCCGGGCTGCATCCGCCCGACCGTTTCGGCATCGATGATTCTCGGCGCCGACCGGCCCGGAATCGCGGCAGTGGTGATCACCACGTCGGCGGCTGCCACGTGGTCCGCCAGGATGCCGGCCTGCTTGGCCTTTTCCTCTTCGGTCAGTTCGCGGGCGTAGCCGCCGGCGCCTTCCGCGCTGATGCCCGTGTCGACGAACTTCGCGCCGAGGGACTGCACCTGTTCGCGGGTGGCCGCGCGCACGTCATAGCCCTCGACAATGGCACCGAGGCGCTTGGCGGTGGCAATCGCCTGCAGCCCGGCGACGCCGGCGCCGATCACCAGCACTTTCGCCGGCCGGATGGTGCCCGCCGCCGTGGTCAGCATCGGAAAGAACTTGTCCAGGTGACTGGCGGCGATCAACACCGCGCGATAACCGGCCGCCGCCGCCTGCGAGGACAGCACGTCCATCGACTGTGCGCGGGAAATGCGCGGCACCAGCTCCATCGAGAAGCTGGTGATTTTCCGGTCGCGGAGCATGCTCACCAGTTCGTCCGCGCGGTGCGGCTGCAGCTGGCCGATCAGGATGGCCCCTTCGCGCAGCCCGGCGGCGACGTCCAGCGGTGGCGCATTGACGGCCAGCAGCACGTCGGCGCGCCTGACGACCTCCTCGCAGCCGAGAAACTCGACGCCCTCGAAGCGGCTGTCCGGAATCCGAGCGGCCTCGGCGAAGCCGTGCTCGGCACAGAGGGTGGCGCCGAGGCCGGCGAAGCGCTTGGCGACGTCCGGTACCAGCGGCGCACGAGTCTCCCCGGCGGCAGTTTCACGCAGTGCGCCGATGACGATGGCCATGGGCTACCTCCCCGGGGGTTTGCATCCGCCCTTGTTCTCTCGGCCGGTGAGTGTACAGGAAGATTCCCACCCGGTGCCCGTGCGATTGATTTTCTCCCTGCCTTCTGGAATAACTCGGCCAGCGGCGGAATTTGTTTCTGGAGTCGCGTCAGCCATGGGCACGTCCTTGAGCCAACAGATCCTGCGCACCGACGTCGCCGGCATGCCTCTCGAGTGGGTGGACTACCGGTCCGCGGTGCGCCTCTACCACATGGAGCAGGTCGCCTACGAATGCGGGCGGCCGCTGTTCCGGCTGCGCGGCGGCACCAATGCCCGGACCGGGCTGCGCACCGAGGTGGAGGTGGCGAGCATCATCGCGACCTTCGGGCACGGCGTCAGCTTCCCGGACCGGGATGCCTACACGCCGCCGCTCAACAACCACACGCTGTTCCGTCGCGACGCCAACCTGTGCCTGTACTGCGGTGAGCACTTCCTGACGGTCGAGCTGTCGCGCGACCACGTGACACCGCTGTCGCGAGGCGGCCGCGACGCCTGGACCAACGTGGTCACTGCGTGCCGGCGCTGCAACAACCACAAGGCCGGTCGGACGCCGGAGCAGGCCGGCACGCAGCTGCTCGCGGTGCCCTTCCAGCCGACCTATGCCGAGTACATCTACCTGAAGGGCCGCCGGGTGCTCGCCGACCAGATGGAGTACCTGCTGGCACATTTCCCGCGCAAGAGCCCGCTGCACGCCCGGCTGTCCTACAGCCGCGGCAACTAGGCGATTGAGCATCAGCGGCTTCAGCCGCGACCGGTCGGCGTAGGAGCGGCTTCAGCCGTGATCCCGGTCGCGGCTGAAGCCGCTCCTGCAGCCGCGACCTGCTATGCGAAACGACATCCACGCCGCCACTGTTGCCCTCGCCGGACGCGCGCTCAATCTCGATCCCGAGTCCGCCCGGCCGGTCGGCGGTGGCTGCATCCACGCGGCGTGGCGGCTCGGCGGCCGGGACGGGCCGGTGTTCCTCAAGACCAACCTGGCCGCCTCGGCGTGGCTGCTGGCGGCGGAGGCCGACGGCCTCGAGGCGCTTGCTGCGGCGGGATTCCTGAGGGTGCCGGCAGTGATCGGGCATGGCGTCAGCGCCGGGACCGCCTGGCTGGCGCTGGAGTGGCTGGAGCTGCGTGCCGCTTCGCCGGCCGCGGAGTCCCGCCTCGGTGAACAGCTGGCGCGGCAGCACCTCGCGCCCGCCCGGTGTTTCGGCTGGCCGCGCGACAACGCGATTGGCGCCTCGCCGCAGCCAAATGCCGAGGACGAAGACTGGGCGCGGTTTTTCGCTGTCCGGCGTATCGGGTTCCAGCTCGATCTGGCGGAGCGGCATGGGCTGCCGGCGCAGTTGATCGACAGCGGGCGGCAACTGCAGGAGCGGTTGCCGGCGCTGCTGGCAGACCGGTGCGTGGCGCCCGCGCTGCTGCACGGCGACCTGTGGGGCGGCAACTGGGCAGCCGATGCGCAGGGGTGGCCGGTGGTGTTCGACCCGGCCGTGCACCACGGCGACCCTGAATGCGACCTGGCGATGACGCGCCTGTTCGGCGGATTCGGCGGTGAATTCTACGCGGCCTACCATGCGGTACTGCCCCGCGCTCCCGGCGCCGAGGCCCGCGAGCGGCTCTACCAGCTCTACCACGTGTTGAACCACGCCAACCTGTTCGGCAGCAGCTATGTCGCCCGGGCCCAGCAGCTGATCGACACACTGCTCGCGTAGCAGGCGGGAGCAGTCTCCATCACTGGATGCACAATGCCAGGCCGTCCGGCGCACGCAACAGCAGGCCGCCGTCGGACGCCGGTACGGGCATCTGGCCACGCGCGGTGAGCGCTGCCGCGGCTTCCCGGAGGTCGATGTGCTCGAACACCAGCTCCGGGCCCGCAGCCCCGGCGCGCGGTGCGAGGCTGATG
>CAZOSZ010000175.1:0-5529 GCA_964582505.1 uncultured Ectothiorhodospiraceae bacterium
CCTCCGCGATCGCCGCGAACGCCTGGTCCAGGCGCCGCTGCGCGCGGCGGGCGCGGTACTCGCCGGCGACCTCGCCAATCCGCCGCGGCAGCCTGAAGACCCCGCCCACCAGGCGTATCAGCAGGTAAACGGCGATCAGCGCGAGCGCCAGGCCGGGCACCGAGGTTTCCACCGCCCAGCCGCGAAAGTCGATCAGCACGTAGCCCTGGTCGCCGAGCAGCCAGTGGGCCGCCAGCGCACCGGCCGCCAGGGCGAGCAGGACCAGGAATCCGAGGCGCATCTAGTCCGATGCTCCCGCCAGGCGTAACAGGTCCAGCGAGCGCCCGATGTCCGGCCACTCGGGTGCGATGTCGCGACCGTCCAGCTCCTCCAGCGCACCCAGCAGCGACTGCACTGCCGGATCGCTGGTCTCGAAATAGGCATTGAGGGTCTCGCGTGCAGACTCCAGACTGCCCGCGTAGTTGATGCGGTCGCGGGTCAACACCGCCAGCCGCGCGCTCTTCAGGTCGAGTTCAACGTTGCGGTAAAGGAAAAACGACTCGTGCGGCGCCAGCAATGGCGCGGCCGGCGCGTCATTGCGCCGGATCCGGAAAATCCCCTCGGCCAGGCTCCTGAGCCGGGCGCGCAAGCGTGCCCAGCCGCTGTCCGGCTGCTCCGGCAGCGCGTCATCGGGAACCGGCGAAAGGCTGGCGCGCAGCGGCAGTCCCTCGACGCGCCCGGCAAGGCTGCCGAGTCGCAACGCGATGCCGTCGAGGTCGATGGTGGTGACCGCCTCGACCGCGGCGATCTCGTCGTGAATGGCCTGGCGCACCGCCGACAGCTCGGGTTCGTCCATGCGCGCCAGGCGCCGGTCGGCCTCGCGCAGCGCAGTCAGCGCCACCTTCGGATTGTCGCCCAGCGACAGCTCGCGATTGGCAAGCAGCAGCAGAAACTCGACTTCCGCGATTCCGGGCGTGCGTTCGGGCCCGGCCTCCTCGCGGGTCAACGCGTCGAGCCGCGCACGGGCCTGGCGGAGCTGGGAGTCGAGTCCCTCCATGGTTGCGCGCCGCTCCTCCACATCGCGATGGAGTTCAGTCAGGCGCCGTTCGTGGGCGGCGACGCGGCTGTCGGCGTCGGCCACCTGCCTGCGCAGTTCCGCGGCGGCCTCAGCGGCGGCATCCTGCTGCTCGGCGACCTTCCACCAGGTGAGCAATGCGCCACCGGCGGCGGCAAAGGCCACCAGCAGCGCGAACATGCCGAGGACGATTCCCATGGAGCGGCGCGTGGACGCGTGCGGCCTGACCGCTTCTTCGGTGACGGCTTCCCGGTCTGAGCGTGCTTCCGCCTCCGCCGTGGCCTCAGCGGGGTTGGTTGCCGGTTGCTCGTCGGCGCCCGCCTCCGGCTGCTCGACGCGGGGGTGGTTCATCCGTCTGCTCCCGTTGCGACGCGGCTGCCGCCCGTATGCCATCGCTCGATGGCGTCCGCCAGGCTGCGATCATCGGGTCCTTCTGCCAGCAGGCAGGCGGCAGCGTGACCCCATTGCTCGGCAATTTGTAACACACGCCGGCTGACGGTCACCAGCGGCGTGCTGCGTAGCAGCGGAGCACCCTCGGGTCCGAGCAGAGTGCACAGATTGCGGAAAACGTCGACGCTGGTGGCGGTGTAGAGGTGGATGTCGCCAGCTTTCCAGAGTCGCAGGATCTCGCCGCGGCGCGCCGGATCGAGCGGCGCCGGCAGGCGACGATACACATCCAGGTAGCGGACCCGTGCACCGCGCGATTGCAGTCCCGTCGCAAGGGTTTCGCGGCCGCCGGCGCCGCGGATGATGAACACCCTGACGCCGTTCAGGTCCTGGAACTCCGGTTGTTCGAGCAAGTGCTCGCTGGTGAAGCCGGCAGGCCGGATATCGGGTGTCAGGCCAAGCTCCGCCAGCGCCTTGGCTGTCGAGGGGCCGATCGCGGCGAGCCGCGGGCGCGGCTGCGGCAGATAGCGCGCGCCCCATGCAACCGCATTGCGGCTGGCGAAAATCGCCAGTCCGCCGGCCGGAAGCGTGGAAAGCTCGGCCAGCTCGGAGGTGTCGGGCTGCACGGGCTCGATGGTGATCGCCGGCAGCAGCACAGCCTTGCCGCCGCGCGATTCAATGGCCTGCACCAGGTCTTCGCCCAGCCCCTGTGGGCGGGTCACGAGCACCGTCAGGCCGGCCAGCGTAGCTGCGGACATCCCCTTAACCCCCCTCGAGCAGCGCGGCCGCACCGCGGTCGAACAGCTGCCGCGCCAGCGCTGCGCCCAGCGAGCTGGCTTCGTCCACCGGTCCGCGAATCTCGCCATGCAGCACCGAAGCGCCGTCCCGGGTCGCCACCAGCCCGCGCAGGTGAATCTCGTCCCCCGCGATCTCCGCGAATCCCGCCACCGGAGATTCGCAATTGGCTCCCAGGCCTTGCGCGAATGCCCGCTCGGCATCTACGCAGCGCCGCGTCTGTTCGTGCTCAAGCACGGGAAGCAATTCCGCGGCCGCGGCGTTGCCGGACAGGCACTCGACGCCGATCGCGCCCTGGCCGACCGCCGGCAGCGAGACGGCGAAAGGCAGGAAGCCCGCGATGCGACGCTCGAGGCCGAGCCGCTTCAGTCCCGCGGCCGCCAGCAAGATCGCGGCGAAACTGCCCTGGTCGAGCTTTCGCAGGCGCGTCTCGACATTGCCGCGCAGCGGCTCGACCAGCAGGTCGGGGCGCGCGTGCTGCAGTTGCGCCTGGCGCCGCAGGCTGGAGGTGCCGACAGTGCTGCCGGCCGGGATGTCCTCGATGCTCATGAACTGGGCGGACACCAGCGCGTCGCGCGGATCCTCGCGCTCCAGCACGGCAATGATCTCGAAGCCAGCGGGGAGCCGCGCCGGCACGTCCTTCATCGAGTGCACTGCAATGTCGGCGCGGCCCTCGTGCAGTGCCGTCTCCAGTTCCTTGATGAACAGGCCCTTGCCGCCGATCTTGGCCAGCGCGGTGTCGAGAATCTGGTCCCCCCGCGTGGTCATCGGGACCAGTTCGACCGCCAGGCCGGCGTGATGATGGCAAAGCAGCGTCGCGACATGTTCTGCCTGCCAGAGGGCCAGCCGGCTTTCCCGGGTCGCGATCCTGATGGTTCGATTCATTCCTGCTGGATCCTCCTGCGCAGCTCGGGCGCGTGCCGGCGGCTGACGGTCAGCGGGTCCGCCACTCCCTCGACGCGCACGCAGAGCTTGCCCTGCGCGTCGCGCTCCAGGCATACGATGTGCCTCAGCGCCACCAGCACGCTGCGGTGGATGCGCACGAATTCCTTGCGAAATTCGACCGCCAGGTCCTTCAGCGACTCGTCGATCAGGTCCGCTCCGCCCTGGTGGTGGACGGTGACGTACTTCTGGTCGGCCTGGAAATAGCGGATTGTATCAACCGCGATCAGTCGCAGCGCGTCGCCGAGACGCGCTGCGATGCGCTGGCGACGCGTGGCGCCTGCTCCGGTCAAGGCTGCGAGCTGGGGTCGCGTCGGCCGCGCCGCACGCTGGAGCGCCTCGACCAGGCGCTCGCGGCGCACCGGTTTCAGCAGATAGCCGACGGCCTGCGCATCGAAAGCCGCAATGGCGAAGGCGTCGTAGGCGGTCACGAAGATCACTGCCGGCGGACTGTCCAGCGTGGCGAGATGGCGGGCAGCCTCGATGCCGTCCATGCCTGGCATGCGAATGTCCAGCAGCGCGACATCCGGCTTGAGTCGCGCCGCGAGCCGCAGGCCATCCTCGCCGCTGGCCGCCTCGCCCACCACGCGGTAAGCGCCGACCCCCTCGAGCAGCGCCTTCAGGCGGCTGCGGGCCAGCGCTTCGTCGTCGACGATCAGCAGTTTCACGGTTCCAGCTCGACGGGGAAGCGCAACTTCACGCAGTAACGCCCGGCCTCGGCGCCGGCCCTGACCGAGGCACGCGCCCCCCAGGCAAGCTCGAATCGCTGCTTGAGATTTTCCAGCGCAATCTGATGACCGGCGCGGCGACCGATGGCGCCTGGCATGGCAGTTTCAAACGGATTCTCGATGCGCAGCTCGACCACTCCGGCGGCGGCGTCGTAATCGCCATACACGCTCACCGTGCCGCCGGACGGCAGCTGCTCGATGCCGTGGTAGATGGCGTTCTCGAGCAGCGGCTGGATGGACAGCGCCGGGATGCGCGCCCGCAATGGCAGCTCGGCGATCCGCCAGTCGACCTTCAGGCGGTCGCCGAGGCGATGCTGCTCGATCCGCTGGTAGATCCGCGACAGTTCAAGCTCCTCCTTGAGTGTCACGGTGGCGGTGGCCTCGGACAGCGAAGCACGGAACAGGTCGGCGAGATCTTCGATCGCCTCCTCGGCGCGCGCCGGGTCGCTGCGCGTCAGCGCCGCGATGGTGTTCATGCTGTTGAACAGAAAATGTGGCCGGATGCGGGCCTGCAGCGCACGGATGCGTGAGCGCGCCTCTTCCTGGACCTTGCGCCGCCACTGGGCCGTCACCCAGAAGTAGCGCATCAGCAGGCTGGTGACGATCGCCGTGATCAGCAGGTTGATGAGGATAAAGCCCGGCAGGTCCCCGGCGCTGGGACCGGCGAGCAGCGCGGGCAACCCCTGCCAGGCGCGTCCCATCCACCAGGCACCGCCGGAGACCAGCGCGACGCAGGCCAGCACCAGGCCGAGCGCGACCAGTCCGGTGGGCACCGGCGCCCGACTGGCCAGGCGCGGGCGCACGGCGCACAGCACGGCGGCAGACAGCAAGGTGCACCACAGCAGGAACAGTGAGATGCGTGCGAGGTTGTCCCAGAACCGGTCTCCGACCTCGTGGCGCGCCAGGGCCAGCAGAATCGCCACGAGCTCGGCAAGCAGCACCACTGCCAGCACCACTCGCGCGGAGCAGAAATCCGGGAGGAACAACTCGTCGTTGCGACGGGACTCGCGTGGTTCGCTCGAAACCATGGCTGGCGCGCTGGCGCGACTTCACTCGCTGCTGCGCGAGAACATATCCGATTTGAGGCGGAAAAGCGCGGAGATGTCCTCGTCGGCACACCGCTCCAGCAGGCGTGAATAGTGCGCCAGCGTCATTTCCACCACCGGCATCCTGACGCCCATCTCCTCTGCCATGCGGCGGCAGATGTCCAAGTCCTTGGCGTGCAGACCCATCTTGAATCCGAGCGGGAACTCGCCGCGGACCATCGTCGGGCCGCGCTTCGACAGGAACCAGTTGCCGGCGGCGCCCTTCTCCAGCGCCGCGATCAGGCATTCCATCGGCAGGCCCTGCGCGCGGCCGAATGCCAGCGCCTCGGTGACAGCCTGGTTGATGCCGGCGACCATGATCTGATTGGTCGCCTTGGCGGCCTGGCCGGCGCCGACCGGGCCCATCAACGTGATGCTGCTGCCCATGGCCCCGAGTGCCGCGCGGGCACGCTCGAGCACGGTCTCGTCGCCGCCCACCATGATCGACAGGCTGCCCGCGCGGGCGCCCTCGGTGCCGCCGCTCACCGGGCAGTCGAGGAACTCCACGCCCGTCGCGGCGAGCTGCCCGGCCGCGATG
>CAZOSZ010000176.1:0-3514 GCA_964582505.1 uncultured Ectothiorhodospiraceae bacterium
GGCCGCGACGCCGCAAGCCGGGCGGCGGCGCGGGCTGAGCATGGCCGCGGCGGCCTGGCTGCCCGCCTACGTCGGGCTCGGCAGTAATCTCGACGACCCCCCGGCGCAGCTTCGCGCTGCCTTCGACGCCCTATCCCGGATCCCTGCAACCCGGTTGGTGGCGCGCTCCGCGCTGTACCGCAATCCGCCGCTCGGTCCAGCCGACCAACCCGACTATGTCAATGCGGTCGCGGCCCTGCTGACCACGCTCGAGCCGGCGGAGCTGCTGAACGCGCTGCGACGGATCGAGGCGGCGCAGGGCCGACAGCGGGGCGGGCCGCGGTGGGGACCGCGTACGATCGACCTGGACCTTTTGCTGCACGGCCAGGCTTGTCTCGACGGCGAGTCACTGGTGCTGCCGCACCCGGGACTCGTAGACCGCGCATTCGTGCTGGTGCCGCTGGCCGAGATCGCGCCCGGATTGCGGTTGCCCGGCGGGGCTTCGATCGAACGACTTGCGGCGGCCGTGGATCGCAGCGGCCTGTTCAGACTGGAGGATTGATGGCCCGGACACTGCGCTATATCGCCATCGAGGGGCCGATCGGCGTGGGCAAGACCACGCTGGCGCGCCGGCTGGCCGACGCCCTGGAGTTCGAGCTGGTGCTCGAGCGTGCCGAGGAAAACCCGTTCCTTGAGCGCTTCTACCGGGATCCGGTGGCAAATGCCCTGCCGACCCAGCTCCATTTTCTGTTCCAGCGCGCCCGCCAGGCGCAGGAGATCCGCCAGGCGGACCTGTTCGCTGCCGGCCGGGTGGCCGACTTCTTGCTGCAGAAGGACCAGATCTTTGCCCGCCTGACCCTGCCCGACGCGGAGTACCGGCTGTACGACCAGGTGTACCAGGGGCTGACGCTGGATGCGCCCAGTCCGGATATGGTGATCTACTTGCAGGCGCCGGTCGAGGTGCTGATCGACCGGGTGCAGCGACGCGGAGTTGCCTGCGAGCAAGGCGTCCGCCCGGATTACCTGAGGCGGCTGTCGGAGGCCTACATGGCGTTCTTCCACCGCTACGACGCCAGCCCGCTGTTGATCGTCAATGCCGCGTCGATCGATCCCGTGCGTCGCGATGCTGATTTCCACGAGCTGCTGGGACGGATCCGCGCCATGGAGGGGGGGCGGCAGTACTACAACCCGGCGTCGTTCGACCCTGTCGATTGATGTTTGGCGGCGAGTTCGCCATGCTGGCGCGCCTGCCGTCCGGGGGGATCGCGACATGACGATGTACAGCCACCTGCAGGAACGGCCCCGCGCCGAGAAGCCAGTGACCCTGGACAGCCTGCGGCGCATGAAGGAGTCGGGTGAGAAGGTCGCCTGCCTGACGGCCTATGACGCCAGCTTTGCGACTGCGGTGGATCTCGCCGGCACGGACCTCGTGCTGGTGGGGGACTCGCTCGGCATGGTGATCCAGGGGCACGACACCACGGTGCCGGTGACGGTCGAACAGATGACCTACCACACGCGCTGCGTGGCGCGCGGCGTGCAGCGGGCGTTTCTCGCGGTGGATATGCCGTTCGGCAGCTACTCGCTTCCCGAGCCGGCGTTCGCCAATGCCGCGCGGCTAATGCAAGACGGCGGCGCGGCGATGGTCAAGCTGGAAGGCGGCGCACTGCAGGTGCGCACCGTCGAATTTCTCGCCTCGCGTGACATCCCGGTGTGCGCGCATATCGGCCTGACGCCGCAGTCGATCCACAAACTCGGCGGCTACAAGGTGCGGGGGCGTGACGAGGCCGCTGCGCGCCAGATGCTTGCCGACGCCCACGCGTTGCAGGAGGCGGGCGCCGACATCGTGTTGCTCGAGTGCGTGCCGTCCGCGCTCGGCAAGGCGATCGCAGCCGCGCTCGCGGTGCCGGTGATCGGCATCGGCGCCGGCCCGGACGTGAACGGACAGATCCTGGTGCTCTACGACATCCTCGGCGTCACGCCCGGCCGCAAGCCGCGTTTCGCGCGCAATTACCTGGCCGATGCGGGCAGCATCGACGCCGCATTGAAGCTGTTCGTCGCTTCCGTCAAGGACGGCAGCTACCCGGCGCCGGAGCACTGTTTCTCGTGAACCGGCCCGAGCTGGTCGCGCAGCCGGCCGAGCTGCGCGCGCGCCTCGACGCGTGGCGCCGCACCGGCCAGCGCGTCGGCTTCGTGCCGACCATGGGCAACCTGCATGCCGGCCACCTGGCACTGGTACGAGCCGCCGCAGCGCGCGCGGATCGGGTGGTCGTGAGCATCTTCGTCAATCCGCTCCAGTTCGCTCCAGGCGAGGACTTTGCCAGCTACCCGCGGACACTCGACGCAGACCTTGAGCAGCTTGCCGGCGTGCCCTGCAGCCTGGTGTTCGCGCCCGCCGAAAAGACCCTGTACCCGCGGGGCCGTGAGACTGCAACCAGGGTCGAGGTGCCCGGCCTCTCGGACATCCTCTGCGGCGCCTCGCGTCCCGGGCATTTCATCGGCGTCGCGACCGTGGTCGCCAAGCTGTTCAACCTGGTTCAGCCGCAGCTTGCGGTGTTCGGCGAGAAGGATTTCCAGCAGCTGCTGGTCATCCGCCGCATGACCGAGGAACTGTGTTTCCCGGTCGAGATCCTCGGAGTCCCGACCTGCCGCGAGGCCGACGGGCTGGCGATGAGCTCCCGCAATCGCTACCTCGAGCCGGCGGAGCGGGGGGCGGCACCCGGCCTGTACCGGGCATTGCGCGCCGTGGCGGACGCACTGTCCGCGGGTCGACGGGATTTTGTTGCATTACAGCAAGAAGGCATGGAAAATATGCGCTCCGCCGGACTGGAACCTGAATATCTGGAGATCCGACGGCAGCAGGGGCTGGAGGCCCCGGGGCCCGGCGACCGCAGCCTGGTGGTGCTGGCGGCAGCCCGGCTCGGCAGGGCGCGGCTGATCGACAACCTAGGCATCGACCTGTAGACACCGCTCCCACGGGACGCTTGAATGGGCCACCACCCGATTTCGCGACGTCGCACGCGCGCGCACTGCGTGTGGAGGAGGATCCGATGCAGCTGACTTTGCTCAAGGCGAAGCTACACCGGGCCTGCGTGACCCACGCAGAGCTGGAATACGAGGGCTCGTGCGCGATCGACTCCAGTTTGCTGGAGCTCGCCGGGATTCTCGAGTACGAGCAGATCCAGATCTATAACGTCACCGGCGGCGAGCGCTTCACCACCTATGCGATTCGCGCCGAGGCGGGTTCGCGGATTATTTCGGTGAACGGTGCGGCCGCTCACAAGGCCCGGCCCGGTGATCGCATCATCATCTGCACTTATGGCGCAATGAGCGAGCAGGAAGCGCGGCTGCACAAGCCCAGGCTGGTGTACCTGGACGAGCACAACCGCGTGATCCGCACCGGCAACGCGATTCCCGTCCAAGCGGCCTGACCCGCGGTAGCGGCTGCCGTGGGAGCAGCGATTGTAGGAGCGGCTTCAGCCGCGACGCATCCGGGGCTAAAGCCCCTCCTACGATCGGGGCTAAAGCCCCTCCTACG
>CAZOSZ010000176.1:3614-5525 GCA_964582505.1 uncultured Ectothiorhodospiraceae bacterium
CGGGGCTAAAGCCCCTCCTACGATCGGGGCTAAAGCCCCTCCTACGGGCCCTCGACGCGATTGCGGCCGCCGAGCTTCGCCCGGTATAGCGCGTCGTCGGCGCGCGCGATCAGCGTTTCGAGCATATCCCCCGGCTCGGCGGCCGCCACGCCCGCTGACAGGGTGATTCTCGGTGCGCCCGGATCCGTGTCGGTGGCCCGCTGCAGCGCCCAGCGGGCGCGCTCGGCGCAGCGGCGCGCGTCCTCGATCTCGGCACCAGGCAGCAGGATGCAGAATTCGTCGCCACCGAAGCGCGCCACCATGTCGCCGGGCCGAAACTGGCTGCGCAGTGTCTCGGCCACCAGCCGCAGGGCGCGGTCGCCGGCGATGTGCCCGAAACGGTCGTTGAACTGCTTGAACTGGTCGACGTCGACCATCACCATCGAGGTCGGCGACTGGTCCTTCAGGCAGCGGTCGAGCCGGCGCCGGAACATGTTGTCGAGCCAGTGACGATTGTGCAGGTCGGTGAGCGCGTCGGTGACGGCGTGGCGCTCGAACTGGCGCAGCACGCCGACGCTGTCGAGGATGATCTCATTGTCGGCGCGCAATCGCGACGACAGCATCATCAGCAGGTTGCGCGCAAAGGCGTGCGAGGTGTTCACCAGCTGCCAGAGGATCTCCTGCTCGATCACCATCAGGTGCGAGTCAATCGTTGCGATCACCCAGGCGGACGGGTCCTTGGTCTCGATGATCGACATCTCGCCGGTGCACTGGCCCGGCTGAAGCACGATCAGCGGCGCGCTTTCGGCCGACTCGAGGCGCACCTCGAGCGCGCCGGAGAGGATGACGAATACCCGGTCATTGTGCAGCGACGGCGAGAGCAGTGTCTCGCCGCGCCAAATGTCCATCCTGTGGGTGCGGGCCAGGTGGGGGCCAATCGCGCGGACGTCGACGCCGTTGAAAATCTGCAATCCGGCAAGAAAGTGCCTGATGTCGGGCGCATCCACGAACTCCATGATGTCGGTCCCCTCCGGGCGGCCGTCTGGTGCACTCGATCGGGCGCGATGGCCGTCGGCCGCCACGCGTCCCTGCGAAATCAATTCGGGGATTCTGTGGCGCGGACACTCGAAACTCAACTTCGCGACGGCCGGAGGTGACGACCGAACGCCCAGCGCACGTGCTCCCGGACCATCCCCGACGGGTGATCGGCACGGGCCTCGAGCGCCTGGCGGGCCTGCGGGTCGGGGGCCGCGTTGCCGAGTGCGACCGCGACGTTTCTCAGCCAGCGCAAGTGGCCGATGCGACGAATCGCGGAACCCTCGGTGCGCGCCAGGAACTCCGCCTCACTCCAGCCGAACAGCCAGCTCAGCGCCGGCGCGTCGAGTCCCTCGCGCGGCAGGAAATCGGCCTCCTCGCTGAGCTGCGCATAGCGGTTCCAGGGGCACACCAGCTGGCAATCGTCGCAACCATAGACACGGTTGCCGATCGCGGCTCGCAGGGCTTCGGGAATCGTCCCGGGATGCTCGATGGTGAGGTAGGAGATGCACCGGCGCGCGTCCAGTTCATACGGCGCGACGATCGCCGCGGTCGGACAGATCTCGATGCAGGCCGTGCAGCTGCCACAGTGCGCGCTGCCCGAACGGTCCGTCGGTAACGGCAGGTCGGTGAACAGCTCGCCGAGGAAGAACCAGCTGCCGGCCTCGCGCGACAGCAGGTTGGTGTGCTTGCCGATCCAGCCGAGGCCGGCCTCCCGGGCGAGCGCCTTCTCGAGCACCGGGGCGCTGTCGGTGAACACCCGGTAGCCGAAAGGTCCGAGCGCCGCCTGGATCCGCGTGGCGAGCTGCTGCAGGCGGCGGCGGAACACCTTGTGGTAGTCGCGGCCGAGCGCGTAGCGCGCCAGGTAGCCCAGCCGCCGGTCCGCCAGCACCCGCC
>CAZOSZ010000177.1:0-5470 GCA_964582505.1 uncultured Ectothiorhodospiraceae bacterium
CGCGAAAAGCCCCACAGCCGCACCAGCCCGCCCACGGCCGGCTCGAAGCGCCCCTCGCTGGCTGCCGAGAGTTGTGCCGCGCGCGCCAGCAGTCCCGCCAGGTCCGGCTCCGCGCGGGCCGCCTCGCCCGCGCCGATCGCCCGGTTCAGCCGCCCCAGCGCACCTTCGCCCCAGGGGTCCCACTCGGCATGCAGCCCCTTGAACAGCGCCTCGACTGCCGCGCCGGCGGCCTCGGCCTCGGTCGCGGCCATGCCATAGATGGTGACGTCCACCAGCGTGCCCATGGCGGTGAACTTGAGTCGCGTCTCGGGCTCGCTCGCCGGGCCGCAGGCCGCAAGCGCGACCAGCAGGGCGGCGAACAGCGGCAGGGCGGCACGGGCGTGGCCGCTCACCGGCCCTCCAGACGCCGCTCGATGGCGTCGAACAGGCCGGCACAGATGTTGTCGCCGTAGATCCGGTCGAGCTCGCGCACCCCGGTCGGGCTGGTGACGTTGATCTCGGTGAGCTTGTCGCCGATCACGTCCAGCCCGGCGAACAGGATGCCCTTGTCCCTGAGCACCGGCCCGACCCGCGCGCAGATCTCGCGTTCGCCGGCCGTCAGGTCGCGGCCCTCGCCGCGCGCCCCGGCGGCGAGGTTGCCGCGGCTCTCGCCCTGGGCGGGAATACGCGCCAGCGCGTAACCGTAGGGCTCGCCGTCGATCAGCAGGATCCGCCGATCGCCGCCTGCGACGATCTGCGGCACGTAGCCCTGGATCATGGCGAAACGCCTGCCGTTGTCGGTGATTGTCTCGAGGATCACGCCGGCGTTCAGGTCGCCGCTTCTGAGCACGAACACCGAGCGTCCGCCCATGCCGTCGAGCGGCTTGACCACCGCATCGCCGTAGTCCGCCACGAAGCGGCGCATGTCGGCCATCGAGCGGCTGATCATGGTCGGCGGCGTGAGTTCCGGGAACCACATGGTGTAGGCCTTCTCGCTGACATCGCGCAGCGCCGCCGGCCGGTTCACCACCTGCACGCCGTGCTCCTCGGCGCGCTCCAGCAGGAAGGTGGTATAGATGTACTCCATGTCGAAGGGCGGATCCTTGCGCATCAGGATCACATCCAGCTGCACGGCGGGATCGCCCTCGCGGGCCTCGCCGAGCGTGAACCAGTCGCGCGACTCGTCGCGCACCTCGAGCAGCCGCATGCGCGCACCGAGCCGGCCTTCCAGCACCCACAGGTCGCCCTGGGTCATGTACTCGAGTTCATAGCCGCGCGCCTGTGCCTCGAGCAGCATCGCCAGGGTCGTATCCTTGGCGGGCTTGATCTGGTCAATGGGGTCCATGACGACCCCGAGGCGGATGCGGGACTCGCTCATCGCCAGGGCTCCATCGGGCGGCTCGAGAATTGCGGGCGCAGGCAGGCCCGGCCGGCGCCAACTATAGCAAGCAAGCCGTGCAGCGGCGCGTGGCAGGTGACCGTCCGATATGTTAAAAGGCGGGCTCGTGGCTGCAAGTGTTTTCAAGCCCGTGCGGTTGGGATTTCAGGTGGAGAACGAACGTGGATAATGGACAGCCGCGCAGCCTGACCGGCCTCAAGGTGCTGGTGGTGGACGACAGCAAGACCATCCGCCGCACGGCAGAGACCCTGCTGAGCAAGGAAGGCTGTGAGGTGTTCACGGCCGTGGACGGCTTCGACGCGCTGTCCAAGGTCGCCGACCACCACCCGGACATCGTCTTCGTGGACATCATGATGCCGCGGCTCGACGGCTATCAGACCTGTGCGCTGATCAAGCACAACAAAGTGTTCCGCACCACGCCGGTGGTGATGTTGTCGAGCAAGGACGGCCTGTTCGACCGCGCGCGCGGCCGGATCGTCGGCTCGGAGCAGTACCTCACCAAGCCGTTCACCCGCGACGAGCTGCTCTCGGCGATCGAGACGCACGTCAAGGCCTGAGTCCGGCACACCCGAGGAGAGCAGCGATGGCCCTGGTACTGATCGTGGACGACTCGCCGACCGAGGTGCACGTGCTCAGCCGCTACCTCGAGAAGCACGGCTTCGAGACCGAGTCCGCCAGCGACGGCGAAGAGGGCATCGAGAAGGCGCGCAAGCTGAAGCCCGATTTGATCCTGATGGACGTGGTGATGCCCGGGGTGAACGGCTTCCAGGCCACCCGGCAGCTCGCCCGCGATCCCGCCACCGCCTCGATCCCGGTGGTGATGGTGACCACCAAGGGGCTGGAGACCGACAAGATCTGGGGCATGCGGCAGGGCGCGAAGGAATACCTGGTGAAGCCGGTCACCGAGGCCAGGCTGGTGGAGAAGGTCAAGGAGGCCCTGGGCGGTGGTGGGAGTACGGATGGCTGAGGCGCCGCTCGCCGAATTCCGCGATCGCCCCTTCGAACTGCTGCGCGAGATGGAGCGGCGCGCCTGGCATGTCGCCGGCGATCAGGGCGAGAGCGAGTCCGCCCGCGAGTGGGTGGGCATCGGCTTCAGGCTCGGCGATGAACGCTACCTCGCGCCGCGCGACGAGGTGCGCGAGGTGATGGCCTGTCCGCACGCGCTGGCCCGCATCCCGGGCACCAAGCCCTGGGTGGCGGGACTGGCGAACATCCGCGGCCAGCTGCTCACGGTGGTCGACCTGCAGGCCTTCCTCGGCGGCGCCGCCACCCGCTTCGGCCGCGACACCCGGATCCTGGTGGTCAATCACCGCGAGCTGGGCGCCGGGCTGCTTGTCGACGAGGTGCTGGGATTTCGCCGTTTCCCGGAGGCGGCGCGCAGCCACGCGCCGCCCGAGCTCAGACTGCGCGCCAGCCGCTACCTGGCGGGCGCTTTCGCACAACTCGAGCAACCCTGGCCGGTGTTCAGCGTCACGGCGCTGATCGAGAGCCCGGCGTTCATGCGGGCCGCCCTCGATGCCTGAGTCCGGCCCGCCCATGCATCCTGGATGGAAGCGCAGATGAAACAGCATTCGCACGGCGCCGCCCTGCTGCCCGTCCTCGGAGTCGTCCTGGTCCTGTTGCTGGCCGCCACGGTGGGGTTGCATTGGCAGGCGCTGCCGCCCGGCAGCTCGCTGTACTCCGGTGCCGGGCTGCCGGTCGGCCTGGGCGGTGTCGCGCTGCTGCTCGCGGCGGTGCTGCTGGTGTCGTTATGGCGCGGCGAGCAGGCGCGCACGCGCGCCATCGAGCATTCCCGCCAGAACGAGCGCAACCAGCAGGCGATCCTCAGGCTGCTCGACGAGCTCGGCAGTCTCGCCGACGGCGATCTCACGGTGCAGGCCTCGGTCACCGAGGACATCACCGGCGCGATCGCCGATTCCATCAACTACGCCATCGAGGCGCTGCGCGATTTGGTCGCCACCATCAACCAGACCGCCATCAAGCTGGACGCCGCCACCCGCCAGACCCAGGCGACCGCCAGCCACATGGCCGAGGCCAGCGACACCCAGCTCAAGCAGGCCAGCGACGCCACCGAGTCGATCGCACGCATGGCGGCCTCGATCGAGGCGGTGTCCGGCGATTCCGAGCGCGCCGCCGACGTGGCGCGCCACTCGGTGGACGTGGCGCACAAGGGCGGCGCCGCGGTGCGTCGCACCATCGACGGCATGAACGCCATCCGCGAGACCATCCAGGACACCTCCAAGCGCATCAAGCGGCTCGGTGAGAGCTCGCAGGAGATCGGCAACATCGTCGAGCTGATCAACGACATTGCCGAGCAGACCAACATCCTGGCGCTGAACGCCTCGATCCAGGCTTCGATGGCCGGCGAGGCGGGTCGCGGTTTCGCGGTGGTGGCCGACGAGGTGCAGCGCCTCTCGGAGCGCGCCGCCAACGCCACGCGGCAGATCGAGGTACTGGTCAAGACCATCCAGTCGGACACCAACGAGGCGGTCAGCTCGATGGAGCGCAGCACCACCGACGTGGTCGGCGGGGCGCTGCTCGCGGAGAATGCCGGCGCGGCGCTCGACGAGATCGAGAGTGTTTCCAACCAGATCGCCATGCTGGTGCAGAACATCTCGCGCACCGCGCGTGACCAGGCCACCTCGGCCGGCGACATCACCCGCAACATGAACGTGTTGCGCGAGGTCAGCGAGCAGGCGGCCGAGGCCACCGGCGCGACCTCCGCCTCGATCGGCAAGCTCGCCGAGCTGGCGACCCAGCTGCGCAGTTCGGTCGCGGGCTTCCGCCTGCCGGAGCCGCCGCGACGGTGACGGCACAGGTTTCGCAACAGCTCCTCTGGGTCAGCGGCGAGCTCGCGGGCACGCTGCGTGAGGCGCGGCACGCCCTGGAGGAATACGCGGAACGGCCCGAGCATCCGCTCGCGGCGCTGCAGCGCTGCGCGGAGCTGCTGCACCTGGCGCACGGCGCGCTCAAGATCGCCGAAGTCTATGGCGCCTCGCTGCTGGCCGACGAGATGGAGCAGCTCGCCAACCACCTGTGTCGCAGCCGCGGCGAGGGCCCGCCGTCGGAGGAGGGCCTCGACGCGCTGTCGCGCGCCATCGTGCAGCTGCCCGCCTACCTGGACCGGGTGGTGAGCGGCGGGCGCGACATCCCGCTGGTGCTGCTGCCGCTGTTGAACGACCTGCGCGCGGCGCGCGGCTCGCCGCTGTTGTCGGAAAACACCTTGCTGCTGTTGAACGTGCCTGCCGACAAGCAGGTGCTGGCCAGCGGCGCGCGCCCGCAGGCCTCCGGCGAGGACCCGGTGAAACTCGCGCGCCGCCTGCGGCCGCGCTACCAGGTGGCGCTCCTGGCATGGATCCGCGGCGAGCGGCCGGACAGCAGCCTTGCGGTGATCGCCGACGTGGCCTCCGCGCTGGAGCGGGCGGCGAAAGAACCCGTGGTGTTCCAGCTGTGGTGGGTGCTGGGCGGCATGGTCGAGGCGCTGCGCCAGGGCGGACTGCCGGTGAGTGCCTCGGTCAAGCGGCTGCTCGGCCAGGTGGACCGGCAGATCCGGCGGCTGATCGACGAGGGCGAGGCCGGGCTGGCCGCCGAGCCGCCGATCGAGCTGCTCAACAGCCTGCTGTTCTACGTGGCCCGCTCGACCACCCGCGGCAGCCGCGTCAGCGCGATCCGCGGCGCCTTCAGCCTCGGCGAGTTGATGCCCGACGAGCACGCGCTGGCCGATGCGCGCGACAGCCTCGGCGGGCCGAGCGTGCAACTGATGCGCACCGTCGCCGACGCGATCCGCGACGACCTCGGCAGGGTCAAGGACGCGCTCGATCTGTACGCCCGCACCGGCAAGCTGCCCGCCGAGGGCCTCGGCGCGCAGTTCGAGTTGCTCGGCAAGATCGGCGACACGCTCGGCGTGCTCGGATTAGGCGACGTGCGCGAGGACGTGCAGGTCGAGGCCGACCGGCTGCGCGCCACGCTGGTGGAAAGCGACGCCGGCGCCGGCGCGGAGGCAGTCGAGGAAGAGCTGCTCGGGGTCGCCGCCAGCCTGCTGAGGGTCGAGGACCGGCTGGACGAGCGGCTGGTCGGGCTGGTGGTCGACGA
>CAZOSZ010000178.1:0-5383 GCA_964582505.1 uncultured Ectothiorhodospiraceae bacterium
CAACGCCAGGCTGCCGCGCCCGCCCTCACCGGTGACGCCCAAGCCGTGGGCGTCGTCCACCAGCAGGGCCGCGTCAGCCTGCCCGGCGACCTCGGCGAGTGCTGCCAATGGGGCCTCATCGCCGTCCATGCTGAAAACGCCGTCGGTGACGATGTATTTGCGGCCGGATGCCGCCTCCAGCCGCCTCGAGGCGGCGGCCGGATCGGCGTGTGCGTACCGGCGCACGGTGGCGCCGCACAGGCGGCTGGCGTCCAGCAGCGAGGCGTGGTTCAGCCGATCCTCCGCGATCCGGTCACCGCGGCCGGCCAGGGCGCAAAGTAGCCCGATGTTCGCCATGTAGCCGGTGGAGAACAGCAGCGCTCGCTCGAAACCGGTGAACGCCGCGAGTTCCTCCTCGAGCGCGTGGTGCTCGGCGCTGTGACCGGTGACCAGGTGCGCGGCGCCGCTGCCGGCGCCCCACTCCAGCGCAGCCTCGGCCATGACGGACGCTATTCGCCGGTCGCGGGCCAGGCCGAGGTAATCATTGCTGCAGAACGCCAGGCACGGCTGGCCGTCCACCCGCAGCTCGGCCGGGCCGAGCTGCGGGTCGCGGGACACCACCCGGCGTCGACGGTACAGGCCGGCCGACTCGAGGCGCAGCAGTTCTGCGCCGAGCTCCTCAGCCGGCCGTCGCTTTGCCATGGGCCTCCGCCGGGCCGGGTTCGGGCACCAGCCCGAGCCGCCGGAACAGTTCCATGTCTTTGTCGGCATCCGGATTCGGCGTGGTCAGGAGCTTCTCGCCGTAGAACACCGAGTTCGCGCCGGCGAAGAAGGCCAGCGCCTGCATCTCCGCGCTCATCTCCGCGCGGCCGGCAGACAGTCGCAGGTACGAGTTCGGCATCAGGATGCGCGCCACGGCGATGCTGCGGACGAGCTCGAAGGGATCGAGCTGCGGTGCGTCGGCGAGCGGCGTGCCCGGCACCTTCACCAGCTGGTTGATCGGCACGCTCTCTGGGTGGGCCGGCAATGTCGCCAGGGTGTGCAGCAGCGCGATACGATCCTCGCGCGACTCCCCCATCCCGAGGATCCCGCCGCAGCAGACCTTCAGGCCGGCGTCGCGAACGTGCTGCAGCGTCTCGAGCCGGTCGGCGTAGGTCCGGGTGGAAATGATCTCTGAATAAAAGGCCTCGGACGTGTCGAGGTTGTGGTTGTAGTAATCGAGCCCGGCCTCGCGCAGCGCCTTCGCCTGATCGGCGCTCAGCATGCCGAGCGTGGCGCAGGTCTCGAGGCCCAGGGCGCGCACTTCCCGGACCATGGCCGCCACGGCGGCGAGCTGCTTCGGCTTCGGATTGCGCCAGGCGGCGCCCATGCAGAACCGGGTGGCGCCGGCCGTGCTCGAGCAGCGGCTCCGTCGCGAGGCCAGTGTCGTGTCGCACGCTCTGCGGGCAATAGGCGCAGTCCTCGGGACAGGCGCCGGTCTTGATCGACAGCAGTGTGCTGACCTGCACCGGCTGGCCGGGGAAACGCCGCCGATGCAGGCCGTGGGAGCGGTAGAGCAGCTCGAACAGCGGCAGGTCGAACAGCGCCCGGACTTCATCGAGGCGCCAGTCGTGTCGGGTGTCGGTCATCGGCTTGGACTCGGTGTCGAGCCCCGTTTCCGGAGCATTTTGGGCAGTTTCCGGCAGTGCGTCGCGAGCCGGGGACGCGGCATGCTGCCCACCAGGAGCGCGCGCCGGAGGGCGCTGCGGCAGGCGGCGATGCGCCGCGAGTATTCTGGCAGAGGCGGGGGCTGTCAACCTTTGATGCCGTGGAAAGTTGACATCAGCTTGCTGCCGCGGCTGCCGCGCTGGCCCTGCGAGCTCTGCGGCCACCCTGCGGGTCGCGTCGGGATCTGCAAGGCCTGCCATGCCGACCTGCCGTGGATCGGCAGCGCCTGCCGCAGTTGCGCGCGGCCGATGGCGCTCTCCGGGACATGTCGCGCATGTCACCGCAATCCGCCGCCATGGCGTCACGCGGTCGCGCCCCTGGCCTGGGCTTTCCCGGTGGACGCGCTGGTGACGCGCTTCAAGTACGGCGGCGCCTTGCACCTCGGTGCGTTGCTCGGGCGATTGCTGGGCGGGGCCTGCCGGGGACTTGCCGCGGATGCGATCCTGCCGGTGCCGCTGCATGTCGCCCGCCTGGCGGAGCGCGGATTCAATCAGGCCCGCGAGCTGGCGCGCCCGGTTGCTCGCCTGACGGGCCTGCGTCTCCTTGACGGGGCATGCCTGCGCTGCGCCGCGACTCCGCCGCAGGCCGGCCTGAGCGCTCGGCAGCGGCGCAGCAACCTGAGGCAGGCGTTTCGCGCCACCGACGCCGTCCGCGGCCTGAAGCTGGCGATCGTCGACGACGTGTTGACCACCGGCTCCACAGCCGAGGCGCTGAGCCTGGAACTGCTGCGGGCGGGGGCGGCCGAGGTCCAGGTGTGGGCGGTGGCGCGTGGCGGGACGGCTCAGCCGTTCGTGAAGGTGTAGTGCAGCAGGATGCCGGCGAACACCGTCATGCCGAAGTAGTGGTTGTTGAGAAAGGCCTGGAAACAGGCGGCGGGTTGCCGCTCGCGGATCAGGTATTGCTGCCACAGCGCCAGGCCGCCGGCCATGCCCAGCGCGGCGAGATACCAGCCGCCGAGCCCTGCCTGCCGGCCGACCAGCCACAGCCCGAGCAGCAAGAGGCACTGCATGCCCGCGATGATCGCGCGGTCGGCGTCGCCGAACAGGATGGCGGTGGAACGCACGCCGAGCTTCCGGTCATCGTCGCGGTCCACCATCGCGTACATCGTGTCGTAGATCACTGCCCAGATGATCACTGCGAGGAACATCTGCCAGGCGAGCTGCCCCACGGCGCCGGACTGCGCCGCGAAGGCCATCGGGACCGACCAGCCGAAAGATGCCCCCAGCCAGATCTGCGGCAGGTGAGTGACGCGTTTCAGGAACGGGTAGGTGATGGTGAGCACTGCGCCGGCCAGCGCCAGCAGCACGGTCAGGCGGTTCAAGGTCAGCACCAGGCCGAAGGCCACGGCGCCGAGGGCGGCCGCAAGCAAGAGCGCCTCGACGGGCGCGACCGCGCCCCGCGCCAGCGGCCGGTTGCGGGTCCGCTCGACATGCGGGTCGATGTGCCGGTCCGCGAAGTCGTTCATGACGCAGCCGGCGGAACGCATCAGCACGACGCCGGCGACGAACACCAGGAACACCTGTGGATCGGGCCGCCCCTCGCCGGCGATCCACAAGGCCCACAGGGTCGGCCACAACAGCAGCCAGATGCCGATCGGCCGGTCCAGCCGCATCAACAGCGCATACTCGCGAAGCTGGCCGGCCAGCCGTCGCACCGGACCCCGCGTGTTCAGGGGTTCCCGCACCGGGTGAGCCCCGGCAGGAACATCTCGTAGATCAGCAAGGGTCCGGCGACCAGCCTGAAGCGCGAGCGCCTTGCCCAGACCCAGGCAGGGCGGATGTCGGTGCCCGCCAGGGCCGGGCTGAACAGGGGATGCGCCGGGCTGGCGCGGCAGAATTCGAAAGGTGCGCGCTGGATGCCGCCGCGCTCCAGCAGGGCATCGCCTAGCGGGCGGTCGCCCAGCGAGGCCAGCCAAGGTTCGCCGTCGAGGGTCGCGGCGGGGATCAACGTGGTTGCGCAGACGCACAAGCCGTCGCCGCAGAACATCCGCACACGACGGGCGCGGACTTCGCTGCCATCGAGCAGCGATACCGCATCACCAGGCAGCACCTCGGCGGCTTCGCCCAGCAGCTCGAGGCGAAAGCCCGGGCCGCAGGCGGTGCGCAGCCTCGAGGTCAGCGAACCGGAGTCCGTCAGCCAGCCGTACAGCACCGGGTCGTCCGGCAGCGCTCCACGGACGCTTGCGGGCAGCCACTCGAGTGGCTCGGCGGCGGTCGCAATTCGGACCGAAAGTGAGGTTTCGCTGGTCATTGGCCGGACTGGCAGCAGATCAGAGGGGCATTATAGATGTGGGCCCGCTGCGGCGTCAGACCCGCCCGTAACGCACTGCCGCCCCCACCCACCGGCGGATGATCGCGCTGGCGGCCTCCGGGTGGTGCTCGAGCAGCCGGTCGGCCAGCGCGCGCACCAGCGGCATCAGTTGCTGGTCGCGCACCAGGTCGGCGACCTTCAGCGCGAGCAAGCCAGTCTGGCGCACGCCAAGCAGCTCGCCCGGGCCGCGCAGTTCGAGGTCGATGCGTGCGATCTCGAAGCCGTCGTTGGTCCGGCGAAGTGCCGCCAGCCGCGCGGTCGCCGCGGCCGACAGGGGCGCCCGGTACATCAACAGGCATGTGGAATCGTCGGAGCCGCGCCCAACCCTGCCGCGCAGCTGATGCAACTGCGCCAGTCCCATGCGTTCGGCGTTCTCGATGATCATCAGGCTGGCGCGCGGCACGTCCACCCCGACTTCGATGACGGTGGTCGCCACCAGCAACTGGATCCCGCCCGCTTTGAAGGCGCGCATCACCTGCTCCTTCACAGCCGGCTTCAGCCGGCCGTGAACCAGCTCCACGGTCAAATCGGGCAGCGTCTCGGACAGCAGCACCGCGGTGTCCTCGGCGGCCTGCGCCTGCAGCTGGTCCGACTCCTCGATCAGCGGACAGACCCAGTAGGCCTGGCGCCCCGCGCCGCAGGCCTCGCGGATGCGCTCAATCACCTCGCCGCGCCGCGTCTCAGGCATTGCCACGGTCCGCACCCGGCCGCGCCCAGGGGGCAGTTCGTCGATGACCGAGCTGTCGAGATCGGCGTAGGTCGCCATCGCGAGGGTGCGCGGGATCGGTGTGGCGGTCATCACCAGCTGGTGCGGACGGCGGCCCTCGTCGGTGCCCTTGTCGGTCAAGGCGAGCCGCTGGTGGACCCCGAATCGATGTTGCTCGTCGATGATCGCCAGGCCGAGCCGCCTGAAGCTGACGCCTTCCTGGAACAGCGCGTGGGTTCCGACTGCCACTGATGCCTGCCCTGAGTCGAGCCGGGCGAGCGCATCGCGGCGCTCGGCGGCCGATTGCGATCCCGACAGCCAGCAGACTTCAATGCCGAGCGGATTCAGCCAGCCCAGGAAGCTGGAGCAATGCTGTTCGGCGAGCAGCTCAGTGGGCGCCATCACGGCCGCCTGCGCGCCTGCCGCGACCGCCTGCAGGGCTGCCGCTGCTGCGACCACCGTCTTGCCGCTGCCGACGTCGCCCTGCACCAGGCGCATCATCGGTGTGGGCCGCTCCAGGTCCGCGCGGACCTCCGCGATGACGCGCTGCTGGGCGCCGGTGAGGCTGAACGGCAAGCCGGCGATGAAGCGCTCGACCAGCTCACCGCCGGCCAGCGGCCAGGCCGCCGCGCGCCGCGCCTGGTGGCGCAACGCGCGCATCGACAACTGATGTGCCAGCAA
>CAZOSZ010000179.1:0-1678 GCA_964582505.1 uncultured Ectothiorhodospiraceae bacterium
GGTGGCATGGATTCGCGCCGCACCGCGGCCTATGATGCTGCGATGACGCGCCCCAAGCTTTGCTGCGGGCCTGGCTCCGACCCGGGACCCGTGACATGAGCCATGCCATTCGCTACGCGCGCAACAACGACGGCCAGAGCATCGCTTACGAGGCCAGCGGCTCGGGTCCGCTGGACCTGGTGTTCATTCCGGACTGGGTCACCAATCTCGAGGTCATGCGCGAAGAGCCGTCGATCAGCCGGTTCTTCGACCGGCTTGCGTCCTTCAGCCGCCTGATCTGCCTGGACAAGCGCGGCAGCGGCCTGTCCGACCCGGTGCCGCTGGGCGCGATCCCGACGATCGAAGAATGGATGCACGACGTGTGCACGGTGCTCGACGATCTCGGCTCGCCGCGCGCGGCGCTGCTCGGGCACGGCGAAGGCGGCGCAATGGCCTTGCTGTTCGCCGCCACGCATCCCGAGCGCACGCTGGCTCTCGTGCTGGCCGACACCTGCGCGCGCCGCCGCAGTGGCCCGGACTATCCGTGGGGGATCCCCGACGACGTTGCCGGGCGATACATCGAGGCGATTGTCGGCGCCTGGGGCACAGGCGAGGCCGCGCGCCGCGGCGCGCCCAGCGAAGCGCACAACGCCGGGTTCATCGCGCGCCGGGCAAGGCTCGAACGCCTGGCGATGAGCCCCGGCGAGTTTGCCGCAATCTATCCGCATACCTACGACTTCGACATGCGCTCGGTGCTCGGCACGATCCGCGTCCCGACGATGGTATTGCACCGTACCGGGAACACCTACATGCGTGTCGGCAATGCGCGCTACCTGGCCGGACACATCGACGGCGCCAGGCTGGTCGAACTGCCCGGCCCGGACCACTTCTTCCACGCCGGCGAAACGATGGCCATGCTCGACCAGGTCCAGGAGTTCCTGACCGGCACCCGCGAGGCGCCCGACCACGACCGGGTCCTGGCCACCGTGCTGTTCACCGACATCGTCGGCGCCACGGGCGTCGCGAAACGGCTTGGCGACCGTGGCTGGAAGGACCTTCTGGACCGGCACCATGCGCTGGTGCGGCAGGAACTCGAGCGCTTCCGAGGTCGCGAAGTAGACACCGCGGGCGACGGGTTTTTCGCCACATTTGACGGTCCGGCTCGGGCCGTGCGCTGCGCCCTGGCGATTCGCGACGTGGTGCGCACGCTCGGCGTCGAGGTCCGCGCCGGGGTGCACATCGGCGAGTGCGAGGTGATGGGCGCAAAGGTCGGCGGCATCGCGGTGCACATCGCGGCGCGGATCATGGCCCTGGCCAGGCCGGGCGACGTGCTGGTCTCCAGGACCGTCAAGGATCTGGTGGCCGGCTCGGGGCTGATGTTCGAGCCGGCCGGGCGCCACGTGCTGCGGGGCGTCGCCGAGGAGTGGGAGCTGCATGCCGCCGCGAGCCGCCCGCGCGCCTCATCCATCTGACGTCGGATGCGGCACCGTCGCGCGAAAACCGCTTCCGGCCGCCAGCATGTAGCCCAGTATGCGGCGTTGATTTACGGAGAATCATGCCTTGCCCATGAAGCCTCGACACATCGACACGAGCGGCATCTCTCTGTATTCGGAATCATTCGGAGATTCGAACGAGACTCCCGTTCTGCTGGTCATGGGCGCCATGTCTTCGGCGGTCTGGTGGCCCGACAATTTCTGCG
>CAZOSZ010000179.1:1778-5371 GCA_964582505.1 uncultured Ectothiorhodospiraceae bacterium
CGCTGGGTGGGTCAACTGGATAGGATCTCCGCGCCAACGCTGGTCATCCACGGAACGGGGGATCCGGTGCTCCCGTACGCGCATGGCGTTGCCTTGGCGCGGGAAATCCCGACTGCGAGGCTGCTGACTCTTGAAGGGACTGGCCACGAATTGCACGAGGCGGATTGGGAAGCGATTCTGGACGCGATAGAACGACATACCCGTTCATGATTCGACGGAGCATCGCGAATGAAGTACTCAGGTGGATGTCTTTGCGGCGAGGTTCGTTACGCGACGGACGCCGACGCGGCCTTCTCGGGAAACTGCCATTGCCTGGACTGCCAGCGTGTTTCCGGCGGCCCCTACGCACCCGTCATGATGTTCCCTGTGGGGGCCGTGACCATTACGGGCGAACCCAGGTATTTCGTGTCCAAGGGCGACAGTGGCAGCATGATCGAGCGTGGCTTCTGCCAGAACTGCGGCTCGCAGCTGTTCCTGAAGCTCGAGGCCATCCCAGGCTTGTTCGGTGTCCGTCCCGGCTCCCTGGACGACCCATCGCTGTTCCAGCCAGGCATGGACTTCTACGTATCCAGTGCTCAGCCCTGGGATCACATGGACCCGGCCTTGCCGAAGCGTCCGTTGTCACCGCGCGGATGAGGATCTGCCCATGAAGCACCTGATCATGCTTGCCGCCATGTTCGCCACTGCTGCGTCACCAGTCCACCTGGTTTCTGCATCGGAGAATGCGCCGGAAGGTGGACAGCTTTTCATCGTGCACTTCTCCACCGGCCCGGCCTGGCAGCAAGACCTGCCCTTCTCTCAGCAGGAGCACGCCCGGGAACACTCGTCCAACCTGCAGCGCTTGCGGGCCTCGGGCGCTCTACTCTTCGGCGGACGTTATTCCGACAAGGGCTTCATCGTGATTCGCAGCGCTTCCGAGGCCGCGGCCCGCAACGAGATCGACCAGGATCCGGCCGTGACCTCCGGGGTGTTCGATTACGAGCTCGCGACGCTCAGTCCATTCTACGAGGGCTGCATCACGCGGGAGGCACAAGGGACCCCAGCGCCATAGCAGCGGGCTCGGCGGCCGGCATTCTGTGCAGGCCGCCGAACCGCCGCCCGGCGCGATGGGCGTTGTCAATGCACGAAGTCGTCCAAGTGCAGTGCCGACAGGCTCACACCGTTCAGTGTGACCGTCTGCCCGCCGAGATCGAGTACCATGCTGCCGTCGATCGCGGATCAGGCAAATGAGCACTGGCCCCACTCAATTTGTTTCAATCAGCCGGATATAAAGGTTGCAAATGGCCGGACATGAAGCTTACGTTCGGCCGGAATGTCTGATGACTCGCTTTACGTCCGATTTGCCGAGGCCGCGCTGCACCGGGCGCTGGCGGACACGCCCGTCGTCCTGATCCACGGCCCAAGGCAGTGCGGCAAGACGACCTAGGCGCAGGCAGTCGGCAGGGCCGGGGGCTACAGCTACTTCAGCTTCGACGATGCGGTGGCCCTGGAGGCTGCTTCGTCCGACCCTGTCGGGTTCATCGCGGACCTGCCGGAGCGCAGCATCCTGGACGACGTACAGCGCGTTCCTGCCCTCTTCACGACCATCAAGACGTACGTGGACAGGGACCGCCGACCCGGTCGCTTTCTGCTGACGGGATCAGCCAATGTGATGTTCGTTCCCAAGCTTGCCGATTCGCTGGCGGGGAGATCGAGTCGCTGGTGCAGCGCGACGTGCGTGACCTTGCCCGCATCGCCTCGCTCGAAACTCTGCCGCGGCTGCTGGCGCTCGCCGCCGGCCAGACGGCCCGACTGCTGAATGTGAGCGACCTTTCGGCGCCGTTCAGATTGAGCCGCCCGACTATCAAGGACTACATCACGCTGCTGGAGCGGGTCTTCCTGCTCGAATTCCTGCCGCCGTGGCACAACAACGGACTCAGCCGACTCGTCAAGACTCCCAGGCTGCATCTCGGCGACTCCGGGATCGCGTGTTCGCTGCTGGGTCTCGATGTCGAGGCGCTCTGGGATGATCGGGAAGTCTTCGGCCAGCTGCTGGAAACATCTGTCGTCCATGAGCTGCGGCGGCAGGCGAGTTGGCGCGACGATGACATCCGATTCCATCACTTCCGGGACAAGGACGGCATGGAAGTGGACCTGGACCTGGAACGTGGCGGACGCGAGCTGGCCGGGGTCGAGATCAAGATCGCGGCAACGGTCAACGCGGCCGATTTTCACGGCCTGCGCAAGCTGCGGGCTGCGACTGGCAAGCGCTTCCGAGCGGGCGTCGTGTTGTACGACGGAGAGGCCAGCGTGGGCTTTGGCGAGGGACTCTACGCCGTGCCGATCCGCGCGCTCTGGGAACTCGGCAAAGCTTCCAGCCTGTCATCGCCGAACAGCGCAAGCCCCGGCGCCAGCATCCGGATATAGCGATCAAAATAAAGAAACTGCTTCACCAGCAGCGTGAACTCGCGCGGGAAGCGGATGGCGTGCCGCCGGCCGATTGCGACCAACTCCATCAGCGCGCGGTTCAGGTCCTCGTCCTCCGGCGGCGCCTCGGGCCACTCTTCATGTCCAGTCACCACCGGCTCGCCCACCAACTCAAGCCGGCGGAACAGCGCCTCCAGATCCGCCGCCAGCTGCGCCGTGTCCACGCCCTCGCGCGTCGCCCCCATCCCCGCGAGGCTCTCGGCCACCGCGACGAAGTCGCCCTTCGGCAGGCTCTCGGCGAGCGCGAACACCGCGCGCCAGGTTGCCTCACGGATGCGCCCGACGATGCCGAAGTCGATGAATCCGACGCGCCCGTCGCGCAGCGCCATGAGATTCCCGGCGTGCAGGTCGGCGTGGAAGCTCCGACAGTGCATCAGGCTGCCGAACCAGGTGTTGAGCGCGTTGATCAAAAGGCCCTCGGGATCGTCGGTGCAGCGCTTCAGGCCCGCGAGGTCGGTGATCGGCGCGCCGAAGAAGCGTTCCATGGTCAGCACGCGCGCCGTCGTGAGCGCCGCGTAGACGCGCGGCGCCACCGCGCCGCGGTTGAGCGTGTCCTCGAGGTACTCGCGGAAGGCCTCGATGTTGGCCGCTTCCTTCAAGAAGTCGCACTCCTCCAGCATCGAGCCCTGGATTTCCTCCACCACGGCCGCCAGCGAGGCATGCGCCGCGCCCGGCGTGACCTTCTCCAGCACCCGCGCCACCAGGTGCAGCAGGTTGAGATCCGTGATCAGCGTGCGCTGCACACCGGGCTTGCGCACCTTGAGCACCACGTCCTCGCCGGTCTTGAGCCGCGCCGCGTGCACCTGGGCGATGGAGGCCGAGGCCAGCGGCGTCGGGTCGATCCACGCAAACTCGCTGTCCAGGCGCGTGCCGAGCTCTTCGCGCAGCGCGCGGCGGATGACGCGCCAGGGCAGCGGCTCGGTGCGGTCGAGGCAGTGCTGGAACTCGCGCACCCAGTCTTCCGGGAACAGTGACGGCGAGCTGGCAATGAACTGGCCGAGCTTGATGTAGGTCGCACCCAGTCGCTCGAAGGTCTGGCGCGCCAGGCGCGGCGCCGGCGGGCGCTCGCCGAACAGCCAGCCGACGCCGGTGCCGGCGAGCACGCGGCCGGTCTGGCCGAGGCGCAA
>CAZOSZ010000180.1:0-5367 GCA_964582505.1 uncultured Ectothiorhodospiraceae bacterium
AAGCCGCTCCCACAGCTGAAGCCGCTCCTACGAGGCGAAACGGGTGGCTAGGACCGACCTCCGATGAACATGTCGGCGGCCACCACCAGCAGCAGCACAGCGAACAGCCGCCGCAGCTGCTTCACCGGCAACCGATGCGCCAGTCGCGCGCCGAGCGGCGCGGTCAGCATGCTGGCCAGCGCAACCACGCCGATCGCCGGCCAGTACAGGTAGCCGGTCGACCAGGGCGGCATCGGCGTGTCCTGGCCGGTCAACGCATAGCCCAGGGCGCCGGCCAGCGCGACCGGCAGTGTGCACGCCGCCGCGGTGCCGACCGCGATGCGCAACGGCACCGAGTGCCACGCCAGGTACGGCACGGTCATGATGCCGCCGCCGATGCCCCCCAGCGCCGAGATCGAGCCGATCACCGTACCCGCGCCCAGATAGCCGGGCAGTCCCGGCAGCGCCCCGTGCGCCTGCGGTTCGACTTTCGGTCCAATGCCGATCTGCAGCGCCATCAGGGTCGCGAACACGCCGAATATCATCTCGAGCGTGCGGGTCGCCAGCAGGTCGGCGATCCACGCGCCCAGCAGTCCGCCGGCGACGATTCCCGGCGCCAGGCCACGCACCGCCGGCCACAGCACCGCGCCGTAGCCGTGATGCGCGCGGATCGAGGAGATCGCGGTGAACACGATCACCGCGAGCGAGCTGCCGATCGCGACATGCATCCGCGCGCCGGGCACCATCGCCGCCAGCCCGGCGGCGAACACCGCGTTCAGCGCCGGCACGATCACCAGCCCGCCGCCGATGCCGAACAGTCCGGCCAGCAAGCCGGACAGCGCGCCGATCGCCGGGAAGATCAACAGCATCGCGGTCAGGGTCGGCATCGGGCGCCCGGTTGAGAACGGCGGAGCCGCGAGGATAATGGTTGCGATCCGGGGCCGCGAGGCCCGCCACCGACCGACGGAGCATTGAATCGATGTCGCGCACCTTCCCGCTGACGGTCCTGGCCCTGTTGCTCGTCGGCGTCCCCGCGCAGGCAGGCAGCCTGGCGGCGCAGCGCCAGGTCTTCCTGCAGGCCCTGCCACATGCCGAGGCGGGGCGCTGGCAGCAGGTCGAACCGTTGCTCGGTGGGCTGGAAGGCTACCCGTTGCTGCCGGACCTGCGCGCGGCATGGTTCCGCAGCGAGATGGGACGCGCGGACGACGACGAGCTGGCAAGATTCCTGGAGCGCCACGCCCAGCTCGGCTTCAGTGCCAACCTGCGCCGCCAGTGGGCCGGCTCGCTGGCGCGTCGTGGTGAATGGAAGCGCTTTCTCGAGCTCTACGAGGCGCGCTACGCCGGCACCGGGGACACCGCGCTGCACTGCGATGCGCATCTTGCGCGCATCCGGCTGGGACGCACCGAGGGGCTCGAGCAGCGCGTGCTGGAGACCTGGCTGGTGCCGTTCAGCCTCCCGGCGGAGTGCGACGCGGCCTTCGAGTGGCTCAAAGAGCGTGGCGCGATCACCGCCGAAGCGCGTCGCCAGCGAATGACGATGGCGCTGGAGTCGGGTCAGTTCAGCCTGGCGCGCTGGCTGGCGCGACCGCTCGGCGAGGCCGAGCTCGCCGAGGTCGCCCGCTGGGAGCGCATGCACGCCAATCCCAAGGCGCGGACGGGCGCGCTCGCCGATTGGCACGACACGCCCGAGGATCGCGCGCTGCTGCACTACGGTTTCCTGCGGCTGGCATCCAGCGAACCGGAGGTGGCGGCCGAACGCTGGCCAGCGTTTCGCCAGCGCTTCGCGTTCAGCGCCGGGCAACGCGAGGCGGTCGAGCGGCGCATTTCGCTGATGCACGCGTGGCGACACCTGCCGGGATCGCGCGCGCTGCTGGCCACACTGCCCCAATCCGCGCAGGACGAAGAGACACGCGCCTGGGCGGTGCGGGCGGCGCTCCGTTCCCAGGACTGGGATGACGCCGACCGGCTGCTGGCGCAACTCGACGACCAGACCGCGCAACAGCCTGCCTGGCGCTACTGGCGGGCGCGCGTGCTCGAGGCGCTCGGTCGCGGCGAGCAGGCGCATCCCGTCTATGCCGAGCTGGCCAAGGAGCGTGGCTACTACAGCTTCCTGTCAGCCGACCGGCTGGAGGCCGACTACAACTGGCAGCACACGCAGACCGCGGCGAACGACGACGTGCTGGCCGCGCTCGAGCAGCGCCACGACATTGCGCGGGCACGCGAGCTGTACTTCACGGGCCTGGAAGCGAGCGGGCGGATCGAGTGGCAGCAGGCGATGGTGAGGCTCTCGGCGCCCGAGCGCGCCCAGGCCAGCCTCCTGGCAAGCCGCTGGGGCTGGCATTCGGGCTCGATCACCGCCGCCACCGGCGGCGAGATTCCGGACGACCTGGAACTGCGCTTCCCGCTGCCCTGGCGCCCGGTGTTCGAGGCGCGCAGCCGCAAGGCCGGGATCGACAGCGCCTGGGCCTACGGCGTGGCGCGCAGCGAAAGCCTGTTCATGCCGGATGTCAGCTCCGGCGCGGGCGCCGTCGGGCTGATGCAGCTGATGCCCGGAACCGGTCGGCAGACCGCGCAGCGTGCCGGCATCGCCTACCAGGGACACCGCACGCTGCTCGACCCGGACACCAACGTGGCGCTCGGCACCACCTACCTCGCGAAGATGCTGGAGCGCTACGGCAATCACCGCGTGCTCGCCACGGCGGCGTACAACGCGGGCCCGGCGCGGGTCGACCGCTGGTTGCCGAGTCTGGAGGCCGTGCCGGCCGACGCCTGGGTGGAGTCGGTGCCGTTCGGTGAGACCCGCGGCTACGTGCAGCGCGTGCTGGCCAGCGAGGCGGTATTCCGCTGGCGCATGTCGGGCGAAACCGTGCGGCTGAGCGAGGCGATGCAGCCGGTGCCGCCGAAAAAGAGTCCGTAGGAGCGGCTTGTAGGAGCGGCTTCAGCCGCGACCCGCTTCACCCGTTCCCGCCCTGGGCGGGTCCAAAACGATTGGATCGCGGCTGAAGCTGCTCCTACATTCCCTGCTGCGATTGCGCCTCGGCCAGCGCCAGCAGGCGGCGGAACTCGGTCTCGCGTTCGGCCGGCTCGAGCTCGGCCAGCGCCTCGCAGGCGGCGTAGAAGCGCTCGAGATCGCCGCCGGCCTGGTGCAGCAGCAGGCGGAAGGCCGGCACCCGCTCGCGGTAGGTCGCCGAGGGCACCAGCCGCGCGTTGTTGAGCGGCTCGTCGAACCAGCGATCGTAACCGTTCCAGTCGCCCCACGAGGCCTTCAGCGCCTGGTACTCACGGTGCAGTTGCGCGAAGGCCTCGGCCTTGCCGGCGCGCATCGCGGCTTCGTCCGCGCCGGACTGGTAGAGCGCCTGCAGCCGCCCGCGGGTACGCGCCACCAGCAACTCGAAGGCCTGCACCCGGGCACCGAACTCGCGCCACGTCGCCAGCGCCTCGTAACGCCCGGCCTGTGACAGCCAGCGCCGCACGCCCTCTTCCTCGACGGCGGCGGCAAAGGCCTCGTTGAAGGCCGAGTCGTCCTTGACGTAGATCCGCTGGTGGGCCAGCTCGTGAAACAGCAGTGCGGCAAGCCGCGCATCGTCCTGATGCAGCATGGTGGACAGCAGCGGGTCTTCGAAGCGGCCGAGGGTCGAATAGGCCGCCGCTCCGCCCACCCAGGTGTCGTAGCCCTGCGCCTCGTAGCGCGCCGCCTGCCGGGTGGCGCGCTTGGACGAGAAATAGCCGCGATAGACGACACAGCCTGCCACCGGAAAGCACCAGGTCTTCGGTTGCAGCGAAAACTCCGGCGCCGCGAACACGTTCCACACGACCGCCGAGTCCTCGAGCTGCACATAACGCGTGTAGCTGCCATTGTCGGGCAGGCCGAGTTCGCTGACCGCGAAGCGGCGCGCCTCGAGCGCCACCTCCAGCCTGTCGCGCAACGGTTCAGGCGTTGCCGGATCCGCGATCAGCTCGTCGATCGGCACGCGCGCCGACATCAGCCTCAGGTGGCCGGAAACCGCCTGGGTGTAATAGCCGGCCGTGCCGCAGCCAGCGAGCGGCAACGCGGACAAGCACAGCAAGACGAAGAGCAGGCGGCGCACGCCCGCCACCTTAACCCGCACCCGGTCAGGGCTGAAGCCCCTCCCGCATCCCTTCCCGCGGTGGGAGCCGTGGCCGCTGTGGGAGCGGCTTCAGCCGCGAGGCTACAATGCGCCGATGGAGACCTACCTGGTCGGCGGCGCCGTCCGCGATGAATTGCTCGGCCTGCCGGTCGGCGAGCGCGACTGGGTGGTGGTCGGCGCGACGCCGGAGCAGATGTTGCAGGCGGGCTTCCGGCCGGTCGGCCGCGACTTCCCGGTGTTCCTGCATCCGCAGACCCACGAGCAGTACGCGCTGGCGCGCACCGAGCGCAAGACCGCGCCCGGCTACCGCGGCTTCGTGGTCAACGCCGCGCCCGATGTCCGCCTCGAGGACGACCTCAAGCGCCGGGACCTGACCATCAACGCGATGGCGCGCAACCACGAGGGCCGGCTGATCGACCCCTGGGGCGGCCGCGAGGATCTCGAGGCACGGCTGCTGCGTCATGTCTCGCCGGCGTTCGTCGAGGACCCGGTGCGCATCCTCCGCACGGCCCGCCTGGCGGCGCGTTTCCAGCCGCTCGGCTTTGGCGTGGCGCCGGAAACCCTCGCGCTGATGCGCCGCATGGTGGACGCCGGCGAGGCCGATGCACTGGTGCCGGAGCGGGTCTGGCAGGAGACCCGCAACGCGCTCGAGACGACCCGCCCCGATGTCTACCTCGAGGTGCTGCGCGATTGCGGTGCACTGGCCAAGGTGTTCCCGGAGCTGGACGCGCTGTTCGGCGTGCCGCAGCCGGCACGCTGGCATCCGGAGATCGACACCGGCAGGCACCTGTTGCTGTCGATGCGCGCGGCCGCGTCTCTGACCCCGGATTTCGAGGTGCGCTTCGCGGTGATGCTGCATGACCTGGGCAAGGGCACCACGCCGGCGGCGCTGTGGCCGGCGCATCATGGTCATGAGCAGCGCAGTGTGACGCTGGCGCGGCAGCTGTGTGAGCGGCTGCGCGCGCCGACCGCCTGCCGCGAGCTGGCCGAGATCGTCGCCCGCCATCACGGCCACTGCCACCGCGCCCTGGAGCTGCGGCCCGGCACCCTGCTCAAGCTGCTCGACAGCACCGACGCCTTGCGCCGCGCAGAGCGATTCGAGAAGTTCCTGCTGGCCTGCGAGGCTGACATGAAGGGCCGCGACGGGCTCGAGCAGGCGCCCTACCCTCAAGCCGCGTTGTTGCGCCGCGCCCGCGAGGAATCGCAAAAGATGGCCGAGCGGGCGCTGTCGACGATCTCCGTCGCCACGCGCCGCCCCTCGGCCACCGCCTCCTGGATT